>CAYLIP010000074.1:0-9963 GCA_964383855.1 uncultured Actinomycetes bacterium
CTGCCGCAGGTAGCTGTCGCTGCAGCAGGCACCGCGCCACCGGCCGCGTGGCGCGGAACATCCGCTCGAGCCAGCCCGGCTCCCTGGCCGCCGGCCCGCCCCGCTTGCGGGCCTCGACCAGGTTCTTCATGTCGATCCGGGCCGCGTGCTCCTGGGGAGTCCACCTGCGGGCGGAGGCCGGGAGCTCGGCCAGCCAGGGCGGCGGCCCGGACGACTCTCGCGCCGCATGCTGGGCGGCCCGCGCGGCGGCCACGTCCGGCCTGACCACGGGATCCTCCGGCCGCCGGCCGCCCGGCCTGCTTGTCTGGCGCTCGGCCACCCAATCCGGCCGCGCGCCGTCCAGGCTCAGGCCGAGGCGCTCGAAATCGTCAAGCTGCCGGTTGCCGGTCGAGGGCGACTGCGGCTCTCGTCTCCGCCGCCAGAAGGGCATCGGCGCAAACCATACCCGCGGCGGCGCCCCAGCCGTCCCCTTAAGCGAATCCGGTCATTTGACGGGGCTCAGACCCGGACGCCGTTGCTTAGAGTCTGGCCTGGAAAACGAGACAGGGATGTTTGGATTGTTCAAAGGCGGCGAACGGATCCCGGCCCGGCTGGCGGGCGCGGGCGCGCCCTCCTCGCATTCGTGCAACCTCTCGACCTGCGGCGGCACCGCGACCTGGGAGTGCATGTACACCGACTCCACCGGGGCCAGCTGCGGCAGCCACTGGTGCCAGGACCACCTGCTCGTCGTCGACGGCGCGCCCTTCTGCCGCCGCCACGCCGGCGTCGCCAGCCTGCTCCTCACCCGCGTGGGCACCCTGCTCGAGATGCCGGTCCCGCCCGTCCACGATCGCTCGCTCCCGCTTCTCCTTCGCCTCGCCGCGCAGATCAACGAGAGCGCGGTGCAGCTGCTCCAGCACCTGTACCGGGACCGCCAGGACGTCACCGTCCCGACCCACGCCACCATCCGCGAATTCCGAAACCTTGGCCGGGTGGACGGGTGGCAGGCGGTCTGGTCGGCCACCGCGCAGACCGGCTACCTGACCGTCATCAGCCTTCGCACCTCTCTGGCCGAGCCGCCCGCGGTCGCGCTCTGCCGCGACGGGTTGGTGGTCAGCGAGGGGATCCCCGACTGGATTCTCCAGCGAGACGACGACCGTTGGAACGGCGCCGGCGACGCCGGCTTCGTCGACGGGCTGATGGACGGTCTGGTCGGGGTCTTCGCGGCCGGCGTCAGCTAGCCGCGGAGGCGACCTTCTTCGCTTCGGCGATCACCTCGTCGAAGTCGGGCTGGGGCGACTCCTTGCTCCGCTGCCAAGTCCAGCGCACGACCGCGTCCGGGTCGAGAACGAAGATCGAGCGCTGCGGCATCCCGCGGTAGCCGGCCACGTCCTCACGCATCACGCCGAACGCGGCCACAACGCTGCGCTCGAAGTCGGCCAGAAGCTCGTAGGGCAGTCCGCCCAGCTGCTCCGCGAAGGCGGCGTGGCTGAACACCGAGTCGACCGAGATCCCATAGAGCGCCATGCCGGCCTCCCGGATCTCGTCGTGCCGTGACCGGAACTCGGTCAGCTCGGTCTTTCAACCGGGCGTGAAGTCGAGGACGTAGAAGGCCAGGATGAGGGCTCGGTTCGCGCGCGCCGCCGCGTACAGCTCGACCTCGCTGCCCCCCGTGCTCGCAAGCTTGAAATCCGGTGCCTTCTCCCCGACCGCCAGCATGCGAGTAACGCTACCGGGTTACCGGCGCAGGGGTCCGGTCGCGATGCCCTCCGCCTGCAGCGCCTCCCGGATCGCGCGCGCCACCTGCGCCGCGCCCTGAGAGTCGCCGTGCAGGCAGATGGTGTCGTACTGGTCGCCTCGGGAGAGGCGGATGGCCTGCTCGGCCGCCTGCTCGGGCGCCAGCACGGAGCCCGCCTCGCCCCGCGGGGCCAGCCGCCCGTCGGGCAGGTACGCGCGGTCGGCAAAACCCTCGCGGTAGCCGGGGATTCCCGCGCGCCGGCAGGCGGCCAGGATCTCGAAGCCGGGCTGTCCCATCAGCCCGACGCCGAAGCTGGCCGCCACCCGGGCCAGCGCCTCAGCGGCCTCGGCGCTGTCCTGGCAGTAGTGATAGAGGGCGCCATGCGCCTTGATGTACCCGATGGGCGCCACCGCCGCCACCGCGCCGACCTGGTAGCGGACGAGCCGCTCGAGGTCGTCGGCCGGAAGCGGGATGATCTTGCGGCCGAAGTTCTCGCGGTCGTCGAAGCTCGGATGAGCCCCGACCTCGACGCCCAGCTCGGCACAGCGGCGAAGCGTGCGGATGGTTTCGGTGGCCGATCCCGCGTGGAGCCCGCAGCCGACGTTGGCGCTGTCGATGTGGGGCAGGATCTCGTCGTCGAAGCCCACCGCCTCTCCGAGGTCTGAGTTGATGTTCATGAGTGTTGAGTCTCTCCTCGCAAGAGCTCGAGGGCATGCGGAATCACCGGCAGCACGGCCTCCAGCGACTCGATGGCGCCCCGCGCGCTGCCGGGCAGGTTGAGGACCAGGGATCGCCCGCGGACTCCGGCCAGGCTCCGCGAGAGCACGGCCATCGGCGTCTGGGCGGCGCCCGCCCGGCGCATCTCCTCGGCCAGACCGGGGACCTCGAAGTCGAGCAGGGGCCGCGTCGCCTGGGGCGTCACGTCGCGCGGGCCGAGCCCGGTGCCCCCGGTGGTGACGACCAGATCGCTGCCGCCGTCGGCGGCGGCCCGGATCAGCCGCGCGATCTGCTCCGGCTCGTCGGCCGCCACGGCGTGCGAGACCTGGAACCCGGCGTCCGCCAGCAGCCCCCTCAGCGCCTCCCCGCTGAGATCCTCCCGGGTGCCCGCGCTGACCCCGTCGGAGACGGTCAGGACGAAGGCCTGTGCCAATCCCCGCTCTTGCCCCCCGACTTGCTGAGCAGCCGCACACCCTCGATCCAGACGCCCTTCTCGAGGCCCTTGACCATGTCGATCACGGTCAGCCCGGCCACCGCCGCCGCGGTCAGCGCTTCCATCTCGACGCCTGTCTGCCCGCTCACGCGGGCGGTGGCCAGGATCCGGATGGCATCCGGCTCGAGCTCGAATTCGACCTCGACGCTGCTGATGGGCAGCGGGTGGCAGAGCGGCACCAGCTCGGATGTGCGCTTGGCCCCCATGATCCCGGCCACCCGGGCGACGGCCAGCGTGTCGCCCTTGGCCACCTCCGACTCGCGCACCGCTCGCAAGGTCCCGGCCGACATCCGCACCCGACACTCGGCCACCGCCTCCCGGGCGGTGACCGGCTTGGCCGAGACGTCGACCATGCGGGCGGCGCCCGACTCGTCGATGTGCGTCAGCCGGCCCCGCTGTGGCATACCTGCCACATTGTGGCGCTGCGCGCGGTCGTCTTCGATTACGGGCTGACGCTGGTCAGCTTCGACTACCCCCGGACCGAGCTGCTCCAGGTCCTCGACGCCGTGCGCCCGTGGCTCGGCCCCGACGCCCCCGACGCGGAGACCTTGATGCTGACCGTGCTCGAACCCCTGGAGGCCGCGCTGGACACCTTCGGCGAGGACGAGGTCGACTACATGGACTTCTACGAGACGGCCTGGCGGCGAGCCGGGATCGAGGCGCCCCGGGCCACCCTCTACCGTGTCCTCGACCTCGAACAGCAGGTCTGGGACCGGCATGTGCGGGTCGCCGATGGCGCCCTGGACACGCTGCACCGGCTTCGCGCGCGGGGGCTGAGGACCGCGGTCGCCTCCAACGCCCCTTTTCCGCCCGAGATGATGCGCCGCCAGATGACGGCCAACGGGATCGCCGGTGAGCTCGACGCCGTGGTCCTCTCCTCCGAAATCGGCAAGCGCAAGCCGTCGCCGGAGCTCTACCTGGCCGCGCTCGACCTCCTGGCGGTCGAGCCGGCGGAGGCGCTCTACGTCGGTGACCGGGTCGGCGAGGACTACCAGGGGCCGCGGGCGGTGGGCATGGACGCCGTCCTCTCGCTCCAGCTGGCACGCTCGCGACCCCCGGACGGCGTCCCCACCATCGAGCGGCTGAGCGACCTGCTGGAGCGCCTTTGAGCGGCCGCCGCCGCCCGGGCCGCCTCTGGCTCCTCTTCTTCGGCAAGAAGCGGCGCGGCTTCCCGGAGCTCCTGGTGCTGACCGTGGTCGCCGTCCTCGGGCTCGCGCTCCTCTTCGGCCTGCCGGGCGGCGCCGATCTCAGCCGCTACGCGGCCGCGCTCTCGGTCCTTCTGCTGCTGCTGCTGATCGTCGGGTCGCTCGCGCTGGTCGCCGTCGCCTGGATTCGCCAGCGCGGGCGGCGATGAGGACCGCCGCCGCACCGGCGCCGATGCCGTTGTCGATGTTGACGAGGGTGAGGCCGGTCGAGCACGACTGGAGCATCGTCAGCAGGGCAGCCTCGCCGCGGCCGCCGGCGCCGTAGCCGTTGGACACGGGCAGGCCGATCACCGGCCGGTCGACCAGGCCGGCGATCACGCCCGGGAGGACGCCGTCCATGCCCGCGGCGACGATGAACACGTCGGCGTCCCAGGCCATCAGCTCGGCCAGCGGGGCGACCAGCCGGTGCAGGCCCGCGACGCCGACGTCGGATTCCAGCCGGGATTCCTGCCCGCACGCCTCGACCACCATGCGGGCCTCCTCGGCCGCCACCAGGTCGCTGGTGCCGGCGGTGACGATGGCCACGCGGCCACCGCCGGCGGCGGGGGCGAAACCCGGCCGGAGCACCCGCACCGAGTCCCCGTAGCGGACGACCTCAAGCCCGGCGACCGCGCTTTCCAGTGCCTGCCAGTGGTCGGGCGAGAGCCGGCTGGCGAGCCCCTGACCCTGCTCCTGAGCCAGCACCGCGACCAGGCGAGCCACGTCGGCGGGGGCCTTGCCGCTGGCAAGCACGACCTCGGGGAGCCCGCGCCGGCCGGTCCGCCCGAGGTCGAGGCGCGCGCGCTCGCCGAGCTCGGTCAGCTGGACCCGGCGCAGCTCGGCCTCCGCCTCCTCGACGTTGAGCTCTCCGGCCAGCAGCCGCCGCAGCGTCTCCCTCATCTGACCGTCACCCACAGCCGGCGCTCGCGGGGGCCGTCGAACTCGCACACGAAAACCGCCTGCCACTGTCCGAGGCGCAGCCGCCCGCCGCTCACCGGCAGCATCACGCTGGTGCCCACCAGCATCGCCTTGATGTGGGCATCCGAGTTGCCCTCGGCGTGCTCAAAGCCGGAGTCGCGAGGCACCAGCCGGCGGAGGTGGCCGGCGAGGTCGGACTGCACCGCCGGGTCGTAGCCCTCGTTGACCGTGACCGCGCATGTCGTGTGCGGCGTGTAGACGAGGCAGAAGCCCTCCTCGATGCCGGCCCGGCCGACCAGTTCTTGCACCCGGTCGGTGACGTCGACCGTCTCTTCGCGTTGGGAGGTGGGGACGTCGAGCTCGACCACGGAGATGAGTTTAGGGAGGCCATGTCAGCTCGCCCCGCGCCACCGTCCGCGGGAGACCGGTCGTGAAGAGCGCCTGGCCGCCCTGGGAGACCTCCACCCGGGCGCCACGGCGTGTTGCCACCAGCACGCCGTTCCTGGTCAGCGCGGTCACCGGGCGCGTGGGCGGCACCAGCTCGGCATGCCAGAGCGCGTGGGCGGCGGCGGCGAGACCGGTGCCACTCAGCTCCAGCTCGGCGGCGGGCGCGAAGAGCCGGACGCCGAACCCGCCCGCCGAGGCGCGCACGAAGGCGGTCACCGGGAACCCCATGAAGGCGGCCAGCTGCTGCATCCAGGCGTCGTTCTCTTCCGAGCGGAGCAGCACGACCGCGGAGGTCTCCCCGGCGTCGACAATGGAAAACGGCATGGCCATCAACGAGATGATGCGCAGGCTGCAGGCCGAGGCGACCGGCTGCCACTCCTGGTCGAACGGGCCCGGGGACCGCTATTCGGCGCACCTGCACGACTACGAGAAGGTCCTCTACTGCGTCGACGGCTCGATCACTTTCAATCTCGAGGAGGAACGGCGCGAGATCCCGCTCGGGCCCGGCGATCGCCTGGTCCTGCCTCCGCGCACCCTCCACAGCGCCGTCGTCGGCCCCGGCGGCTGCGTCTGCATCGAGGGCCGTCGACCAGGCCCCCGCGGGGCGTAGACTGGCCGCGGGATGGGCATCATCGAGTTCATCCAGGACCGCGCCCGGTACTACAACTGCCCGGTCTGCGGCCGCAGTCTCCGCGGCTGCGAGGTCCGGATGCTGAACCACGTCGAGGACCGCTTCACGGTGCAGGTCACGTGCGCCGCCTGCCACGTGACCTTCATCGTCATCCTCGCCATCCAGGGCCAGGGCGTCGAGGTTGAGCTCGGCGACGAGGTGTCCGTCGAGGTCGAGCTGGAGACCGTGGCCCAGGCCGGCGCCGCCGAGTACGCGGCCGAAGACGCCGACCTTCCGGGGCCGATCGAGGTCGACGAGCTGCTCGACGTCCACCTCTACCTTCGCCAGTTCGAGGGCTCCCTCACCGAACTGCTCAGGCAGCCCCAGCCCCGGCATTAGGCCGCCGTCGATGCCGGCGCGGGCCTACCTCGACTACGCGGGCGGAGCGCCTGTCCTGGACGAGGTGCGGGAGGCGCGGGCGGCGCTGCCGGAGGCCAATCCATCCAGCCCGCACGCCGAGGGCCGGGCGGCGCGGGGCGCCCTGGACCGGGCGCGAGACCTGGCCGCGGCGGCGGTCGGGTGCGCGTCCCGCGAGGTCGTCTTCTGTGCCTCCGGGACCGAGGCGGTCAACCTGGCGGTGCTCGGCGCCGGCCGCCGGCTGCCGCGCGGGGCGCGGGTCGTCACCTGGGAGGCCGAGCACATCTCGGTCCTGGCCGCGGCGCGCCGCCTGCAGCTCGACGGGATCGCGGTCACCGTGCTTCCCGTCGACGGCGGCGCGCGAGCTTCGCTCGACCTGCCCGCCGACAGCGGGCTGGTCTCGATCGGCTTTGCCAACGGCGAGGTGGGCACGATGCAGCCGGTGGTCGAGGTCGCCGCCCGGGCGCGCGAGCTGGGGGCGCTGGTCCACCTCGACGCCTGTCAGGGACCTGCCATGGCGCGGCCGCCGGTCGAGCTCGCGGACCTGGTCTCCTTCTCCGGGCAAAAGGTCGGCGCCGGCGGCGGCGGGATGCTGATGGCCCGCCACGAGGTGCGCCTCGACCCGCTGCTGGTCGGAGGCCCGCAGGAGTGGAGCCGGCGCGCCGGGCGGGAGGACGTCGCCGCCGCCACCGCCGTGGCCGTGGCCCTCGACGCCTGCGCGCGGCACCGCGAGCGCTGGGCCGAGTCGGCGGCGCCCCGGGCCGCGCGCCTGCGGGCCGCGCTCCAGGACCTCGGCGGCCGCCCCACCGGCGGCGAGCCCCGCCTGCCCAACCTGGCGGCCGCCGCCTTCGCCGGGCGCCGGGGCGAGGACCTGGTCGCCGCCCTCGACCTGGCCGGGGTGGCTGCGTCCAGCGGCTCGGCCTGCGCCAGCGGGTCGCTCGACCCCTCGCACGTGCTGCTGGCGATGGGCCTCTCGATGGCGGAGGCGCTGGGCAGCCTGCGGCTGAGCGTCGGTCCGGGCACCACCGACGCCGAGGTCGAGCAGGCTGTGCAGGTGCTGGAGGGGCTGGCCCGGGGCGGCGATCTCCGCCCGGCCCGGAGGCAGGGCGCCGGTGTCTAGAACGGTCGAGGCCGAGCTCGCCGAGCGCCTCGAGCGGGGCGAGGAGCTGGTCCTGGCGACCGTCGTCCGAATCGACGGCGAGCCGCCCTCACGGCCCGGCGCCAAGGCCCTGGTCGGCCGCGGGGGCGCCCTGGCCGGCACGCTGGGCTGCTCCGAGTTCGACGCCCAGGCGGTGGCCGACGCGCCCCGCCTCCTCGACGCCGGCACGCCCGAGCTGGTGACCTACCGGCACGACCTGGGCGCGATCGAGGTCTACGTCGAGCCCTACGCGCCGGCGCCGATCCTGGTCGTGGTCGCCGAGACGCCGGTGGGACGGGCGCTGGCCGAGCTCGGCCGCCGGACCGGCTTTCGGGTGCTGACCGTGCCCGAGGGCCGGCCGCTGCCCGAGGACATCGGCCGGGAGAGCTATCTGGTCCACACCAACCACGACGCCTCCGATCTGCCCGAGGTCCTGGCGGCGGCGCTGCGCCGCGACCCGCCGCCCCGCTTCATCGGCCTCATGGGCAGCCGCCGGCACACGGGGCACCACGTGGACGCGCTGCGGCGGCGAGGGATGCCGGAGCCGGACCTCGAACGCATCCAGAGCCCGGTCGGGATCGACATCGGCGCGCGCACTCCCGAAGAGATCGCGCTCAGCATGCTGGCGGGTGTGGTGGCGGTCAGGCGAGGCGCTCAGCCGAGGTGGCTCGACCCTCCGCACCCGACCGGGACCGGACCGGGACCGGACGGGACCGGCTAGAAGACCTCCGCGCGGGCCAGGTCGTCCAGCGTCTCCCGGCGCCGGATCAGGGTCGCCTCGCCGCCCTGCACCATGACCACGGCCGGGCGGGGCATGCCGTTGTAGTTGCTCGACATGGAGAGGCTGTAGGCGCCGGCGGCGGGCATGGCGACCACGGCGCCCGGCTCCAGCGCCGCCAGCCGCGCGTCCTCGACGAGCACGTCGGTCGACTCGCAGTACTTGCCCGCGATCGTGTAGGTCCGGGTCGCGGCGGGGACCGGATCGTCCACCCGGACCGCCTCGTAGCGCGCGCCGTAGAGCTTGGGACGGATGTTGTCGCCCATCCCGCCGTCGACCGAGGCGTACGTACGCACGCCGGGTATCTCCTTGATCGCGCCCACCGTGTAAAGCGCCACGCCGGCCGGCCCGGCGATCGCCCGGCCCGGCTCCACGACCAGCTGCGGCACCGCCAGGGCGCGGCCGGCGCAGCCGGCCCGCAGGGCCTCCAGGAGCGTGCCGACGAACTCGGCCGGGGTGGGCGGGTCGTCTTCGCCGGTGTAGGCGATGCCGAGGCCGCCGCCGGCCCCCAGGCGTCGCGTCTCGAACCCCAGCTCGCGCCGGAGCTGCGCCACCAGGTCGAGCATGATCTCCATGGCCGCCACGTGGCCGCGCAGGTTGAAGACCTGCGAGCCGATGTGGGAGTGAAGGCCGACCAGCTCGACCCGGTCGTGCTCGAGAGCCATCTCGACCGCCCGCCGCGCGTCGCCGGACTCGATCGAGAAGCCGAACTTGGAGTCGAGCTGGCCGGTGGCGATCCAGTCGTGCGTCTCCGGCTGAACGCCGGGCGAGACGCGCACCTCGCAGCGCATGCGCTGCCCCTGCGGCACCACCTGCCGCAGCAGCTCGAACTCCTGGAAGCCGTCGATCACGAGCGTGGCCCCGGCACGGTAGGCGGCGCGCAGATCGTCCTGGCTCTTGTTGTTGCCGAGGAAGTGGATGCCGCCGGTCGGGTATCCCGAGCGCAGCGCCAGGTCGAGCTCGCCTTCGGAGACCACGTCCAGCCCCAGCCCCTCCTCGGCCAGGACGCGCAGGAAGCGGGGGCTGGCGAAGGCCTTGGCCGAGTAGAGGACCTCGCCGGCGCCGCCCATGGCGCGGACGAACTCGCGGGCCCGGT
Source organism: uncultured Actinomycetes bacterium (assembly GCA_964383855.1). Taxonomy (GTDB): domain Bacteria; phylum Chloroflexota; class Dormibacteria; order Dormibacterales; family Dormibacteraceae; genus CAZHAC01. The sequence continues at coordinate 9,516 of CAYLIP010000074.1, forward strand.
CGCGGACCGTCTGCTCGTCGTAGACGTAGAGCGGGGTCCCGAAGCGGCGTGCCAGCTCGAGCAGGTCGCAGCCGCCCACCTCGATCTGGCCGCCCCCCCCGAGGCGGGCGGTGACCGGCCAGAGCGGGGGGCCGGGAGGAGTCTTAGTTATGCCCGCCGCAGCCGCAGCTGCCGCCGCAGCACCCGCCGCCGCCGGCGCTCGGCGTGAGGTCGGTGAGCCCCGACTCCTCTCCGCCCAGCGAGGCGAAGGTCGAAACCAGGACGCGGGTCTTCGTCGACTCGCAGGAAGGGCAGACCTGGGCCTTGTCCCGGTCGGCGTACGACGTGAGGACGTCGAAGGTCCCGGCGCACTGCTGGCATCGATACTCGTAGATCGGCATCGTGAGTTTGGATTCTAAGGGCGCGGCCGGCGCCGGCTCCAGCGGCTCGAGAACGGATGAGCAAGACG
>CAYLIP010000075.1:0-9621 GCA_964383855.1 uncultured Actinomycetes bacterium
AACCGCCGACCTCCACGATGTCAACGTGGCGCTCTCCCAGCTGAGCTAGCCGCCCCCGGTTCGGCCGGTGACCTATTCTAACTTTCGTGCCTCCCTACGTCGGTCACGCCATGCGCCGCCTGGAGGACGTGCGGCTGGTCACGGGGCAGGGGCGGTACGCGGGCGACATCCGGCGCCCCGGCCTCGCCCACATCGCCATCCTCCGCTCCACCCTTCCCCACGCGCGGATCGCCGGCATCGACACCGAGGCCGCGCGCTCCCTCCCTGGGGTGATCGCGGTGGTCACAGCGAGCGACCTGCCCGAATCGGGCCGCTCGGTCATCAACTGGGTCTCGCCCGACCAGCGCCAGCTGGCGCGCCCCGTGCTCGCCGAGGGCGAGGTCAACTACGCCGGCGAGGCGATCGCGGCCGTGGTCGCCGAGACGCCGTACCTGGCCGCCGACGGCGTGGCCGCGATCGAGTTCGACCTCGAGCCTCTGCCGGCGACCGCCGACGTGCTGGAGGCCGCCCGGCCCGAGGCGCCGCTCGTTCACGGGACCCTCGAGTCGAACATCGCCCGGGACGCCGACTATGGCTACGGCGACGCCGCCGCCGCCTTCGAAGGCGCGCCCGTTGTCGTTCGGGAGCGCTTTGCCGCCCAGCGCATCTGCGGCGCGGCCATGGAGCCCCGCGTGGTCACCGCCGATTGGGACGGCCGCAACCAGGAGATCACGGTCTGGAGCTCCACGCAGGGCGTCTTCTCGGTGCGCGACACGGTCGCCGAGGCGCTCGCGATCGACAAGGAGAAGGTGCACGTCCTCGCGCACGACGTCGGCGGCGGCTTCGGCCCCAAGGGCACCGTCTACAGCGAGGAGGTGCTGGCCGCCCTGCTCGCCCGGCAGCTCGAGCGCCCGGTGACCTGGACCGCATCCCGAAGCGAGGACACGGCGACCACGGTGCACGCGCATGGGGCGCGGATCGAGGTCGAGCTGGCGGCCGAGGCCGACGGCCGGCTGCGCGGGCTGAGGGGAAGGCTCGTGCACGACATGGGTGCCTACCCGGGGCCTGGCAACGGCCAGCCCGACATCATCGTGCCCCACATGATGTCGGCCTACGTCCTGCCCGCGCTCGCCTTCAAGGTCCAGGTCGTCTACACCAACGCCACGCCGACCGGGTTTGTGCGGGGCGGCGGGCGTCCCCTCGGCAACTGGGTGATGGAGCGGATGATCGACCGCCTGGCCACGCGAATCGGGGCCGATCCAGCCGAGGTGCGCCGCCACAACCTGATCCAGCCCGAGCAGATGCCCTACGACACCGGCTTTCCACAGGGGCGCCGCACGGTTGTCTACGACAGCGGCGACTACCCGCAGCTGCTGGACCGCGCCCTCGCCGCGATCGGCTATGAGGAGGCCCGCGCGGCCTCCGGCCGGCCCTCCAACGGGCGGCTCCGCGGAGTGGGCGTGGCCTGCTGCGTCGAGTCGAGCGGCTTTGGCAGCGGCGAGCCGGCTCGGGTCCGAATCGACGCCGACGGCATCGCCCACCTCTTCATCGGCTCCACTCCCCAGGGCCAGGGCCATGACACCTCGGCGGCCATGCTGCTGGCCGACCGGTTGGGCTGGCCGCTGGAGCGGATCAAGGTCGTCTCGGCCGACACCCGCGCCGTCCCCTGGGCGCTCTTCACCGCCGGCAGCCGCACCGCCATCCACGTGGGAAACGCGGTCTCGATCACAGCCCGGGCGGCCCGCGACCGCATCCTGCAGGCCGCCGCCGAGAAGCTCGAGGCCGACCCCGTCGACCTCGTGCTCGAGGACGCCGTGGTGAGAGTGAAGGGCGTGCCCGGCCGGTCGATTGCGGTCACCGAGGTCTTTCCGGATGGCCTCGAGGTCGAGGAGAGCTTCGACACCAAGACGGGGAGCGCCTACTCCAGCAGCTGCCACGCGTGCGTCGTGGAGGTCGATCGCGAGACCGGCGGGGTCGATGTCCTGCGCTACGTGATCGTCCACGACACCGGGCAGGTGATCAACCCGACGCTGGTCAGCGGCCAGATGCAGGGCGGCCTGGCCCACGGGATGGGCTACTCCCTCTTCGAGGAGGCGGTCTACCAGCCCGATGGCGCCTTCCAGAGCGCCAGCTTCCTCGACTACACGATCCCCAGCGCACCCGAGATCTCGATGGGGCTCACGCTGGTGCCCGTCGTCACCGAGACCGAGGCCAACCCCGAGGGCTTCAAGGGCGCCGGCGAGAGCGGCGCCATCACCGCCCCGGCGACCATCCTCAACGCCATCGAGGACGCCATCCGGCCGGTTCGCCCAGACGCCGCGATCACCGAGATCCCGGTGACGCCGATGAGGCTCCACCAGATCCTGAACGGGATTTGAACCCGGCCGAGGTCGACTGGCGGCGCAACCTCGCCGCGCTCTGGTTCGCAGAGTTCATGGCCATCTTCGGCTTCTCGTTCGCCTTCCCCTTCCTTCCCCTCTTCCTGAAGGACCTCGGCGTCCATGACAGCGCATCGCTGGCGATCTGGACGGGCTGGTCTGGGGGCGCATCGGGCATCGCGATGGCGATCGTGAGCCCGGTTTGGGGAGCGGTGGCCGACCGCTTCGGCCGGAAGTCGATGCTGATCAGGGCGATGATCGGAGGCGCGGTCAGCGTGGGCGCCATGGGCCTCGCCCAGTCGCCGATCCAGCTGGTCGGGCTCAGGCTCATCCAGGGGGCCACCTCGGGCACCGTGGCGGCGGCCACCGCGCTGGTCGCCAGCGGCACACCTCGCAACCGGGTGGGCTGGGCGATGGGAGTCCTGACCTCCTCGATCGCGGCTGGCGGCGCCGTCGGCCCGATCATCGGCGGCCTGCTGGCGACCGCCCTCGGCGTGCGGTGGATCTTCCTGATCGGCGGCTTCCTGCTGCTGGCATCCGCGGTCCCGGTCTGGATTGTCGTGCAGGAGGCCCGGACCGAGCGCCGCCAGGCGGAGCCGGCCCCGGTGCTGGCGACCCTGCGGGCGGTGGCGCCGGGTACGGTGGCCGCGATCGCGGTGCTGCTGATGGGTCAGGCGCTGCTGCAGATGAGCTTCAGCGCCTTCCAGCCGCTGCTCGTTCTGCGGTTGATCGCGACCGCGGGAGGCGCCGCGGCGGGCCTGACCGGCGTCACCTTCGGCCTCGCCGGACTGGCCAGCGCGCTGGCGGCGGTGGCCTACACGCGGGCCGTGCACCATGGCGGCTACGTGAGGGTGGCGGCGATCGCGGCCCTGCTGCTGGGCGGTGCCGAGGCGGTCGCCGGCTTCGGGGGCCAGGTCGCGGTCATCGTCTGCGCGGGCGGACTGGCCGGCTTCTTCTACGGCGCGGTGGGGCCGGCGGTTTCGAGCATGATCGGGCTGGAGACGCCGCCCGAGGTGCAGGCCCGGGTGTTCGGGGTCAGCTCCAGCGCCACCGCCATCGGCTTTGGGGTGGGGCCGCTGGCCGCCGGCGAGCTGGCTGCCGCGCGCGGCCTCAGCACCGCGATCGGCTGCGCCGGCGTGCTGGCCGCGCTCCTCGCCGTCATGCTCGCGGTCCGGGCCCGCGAGCCGGCGCACTGAGCGGGGCTGGCACAATGCTCGTGCTGATGGAGCAGAACTCCCTCCCCCCGCAGACGATCGATGGCGCGCGGCAGTACACGGCGACCGTGGAAACCGCGCGCGGCACCTTCACCATCCGGCTCAACCCGGCGGCGGCGCCGGTCACCGTGAACAACTTCGTCCACCTCGCCGGCGGCGGTTTCTACTCAGGCCTCACGTTTCACCGCGTCGAGCCCGGCTTCGTCGTGCAGGGCGGCGACCCCTCCGGAAACGGGACCGGTGGCCTCGGCTACCGGCTGCCGGACGAGACCAACTCTTCCCCCTGGCTCCAAGGATCGGTCGGCATGGCTTCCAATGCGGCCGGCGTCAGCGCCTGCCAGTTCTTCATCCTGCTCGGCGACGCTCCCCACCTGGCCCGCAGCGGCGCCTACAACCATTTCGGCAGCGTCGCCTCCGGAATGGAGGTGGTCAGCGCCATCCGGCCCGGCGATCGCATCGAGCGGATCGAGGTCGCCGAAGGGTGAGGGCGGCGCTTGGCCTGCTCGGGATCGCGGTCGCCCTGGCGGCATGCGGCTACTCCGATCCCTACCAGGGGCGGGGCCCGCAGGCCGCCGTCGCGGTCGCCACGCCATCCCTCGCCCCCGGCGCCGACGACTTCAACGCCGGGGCGGGGAAGGCTCCGGTCAAGTTCCCCGACGGCCTCCAGATGATCGACCTCAAGCCGGGTGACGGACAGACGGTCAAGAAGGGCGACAGCATCTCGGTGCAGTACACCGGCTGGCTCTCGAGCGGAACCAAGTTCGATTCCTCGCGCGATCGGGGCCAGCCGTTCGACGTCACGATCGGCCAGGGGCAGGTGATTCCGGGCTGGGACGAGGGCGTGCCGGGAATGAAGGTGGGCGGCCAGCGCAAGCTGATCATCCCTTCGAGCCTCGGCTATGGCGCCCAGGGCGCGCCCCAGGGCTGCGGCACGACCCAGCCCTGCACGATCCCCCCCAACGCCACCCTCGTCTTCCTGGTCGAGGTCGTGGCCGACAAGGGGCCGGCACCCTCCCCCTCGCCCAGCCCGACCCGTTAGCGCCCGCGGCCGCCGGGTTGACAGAAGGCGGGCCCAGGCCTGACGGTTGGAGCATGCCCAAGCTCGTCATCAGCAGCGCCACCGGGCCCGCGGACGCCACGCGCGCCAGCATCCCCTTTCACATCGCCGCCAACGGCGCGGCGGCCTCGGGCGTCGACGCCGCCGTGGTGCTCGCGGGGGATGCCACCGAACTCCTCAAGCCGGGCGTGGTCGCACAGGTGCGCGGCCTCGGGGTTCCCGCCCTTGCCGAGCTGATCGAGAAGTGCCAGACCGCGGGCGTGGTCATCCACGTTTGAAAGGGCTGCGCTGAGGCCCGTGGGGTCTCGGAGCTGGAGGACGGGATGGCCTGGATCACCCCGCCGGCCTTTGTCGACCTGGTGATGCAGGCGGAGCGGACGCTCAGCTTCTAGAGGTCTGTACTAGGCCGGGCCCGGAGCGTTGTAGGTCGTCGCCAGGTAGAGGATCCCGTACAGGAAGATCCAGACGATGTCGACGAAGTGCCAGTACAGCGTGATCGCGGCCGGGCCCACGTGGTGGGTGGGTGTGAAGTTGCCCTTCAGGGCGCGGCCCAGGACCAGCAGCAGCAGCACCAGGCCGCCGGCCACGTGCGCCCCGTGGAAGCCGGTCATGATGAAGAAGGCGCTCGAGAAGCTGTTCGTCCGCAGGCTGATATGCGCGGTGAGGAATTCGTAGGCCTGGCCGAACTCGAAGAAGAGTCCGAGCAGGATGGTGGTGATCCAGAGCACCAGGAAGACTCCCCGGCCCCGAAAGCCGATGCCGAGGAAACCGAGGATGGCCACCACCGCGATCACGGCGCCGGCGACCCCGATCGCGGCATCGACGGTGGCGTGCTCGGGGCCGATGAATGCGAGAGCGCTGAAGACCAGCATCAGCAGCAGGCCGACCGCCATGATGCCGCCGCCGACCAGCTTGCCCAGGCCCAGGTTGCCGTTGTGGCGGAGCGCCTCGAGCCCGAAGTGGCAGGTGATACCCGACGAGAGCAGGACGACGGTGTTGATCGTGGGAAGAGGCCACCAGTGAACCGCCTGCGTGCCCTGCGGGGGCCACTGGGAGTGCGAGCCGAACATGTAGAAGTACATGGCGAACATCGCCCCGAAGAACATGACCTCGGAGCAGAGGAAGATGTACATGCCCATCACGCCGACGCTGAGGCCGGGGTAGCTGGGCTGCGGCTCTGCGGGGTGCGCGGTGTGGGTGGCGACCGCCATGCCTAGTGCGTGGTCTCCGTGCTCGAGCCGGACCCGTGCTCGATCTCGAGCGGCTCACCCGGGAAGTACCTGACGTCCTCCACGAGCACCCAGCCCACCACTCCGTAGAGGAGGATCAGGGCGCCGACCGCGGCGATGACGATCCGGATCACGGCCGGCACCGCCGACAGAGCCAGCCCCAGGAGCAGGATGCCGATGCCGATGGCGATCGGGAACGGGTAGCTGCTGCTCGGGAAAACGTGGATGCCGAGCCGGTGCGCCTGCTCTTCAAAGTCGACCACCGGCACGTGCTCCTCGACCGGGATCGCCAGGTCGAAGCGGCTGGCCGGGGCCCGTTCGGGGTCGTGGTCCCGCCAGGCGCGGAAGGCGGCGGTCGCCACCGGCCCGCTCGGCCAGAGCGCGAAGCCGCAGTTGCGGCAGTACTCCATGAAGCGCGCGGTCCGGAGTCCGCAGCGGGGACAGTCGATGGCCAGAGCGGGATTGGCGACGTCCACGTGCCGAGGCTTGGAGCGGCTGACCACTGTCGCCGATTGTAAGAGGCACCGGCGGCCCGGCGCGAAGGGCGCCGTCCCCACCCCGGCGCCCGATTGCTCTCGAGGCGCCGCCTATACTTCGAGGAAGTGGTCAGCCCTCGTATTCGAACACGCCGTTTGGCGCTCGCGCTAGGCGTGGCTGTGCTGGCTGCGCTCGCCGTCGCGGGCCCGGTCCTCGCGGACGGGGGTGGCGCGGGCCTCCAGCCCTACGTGCCGCAGGCCGACTCCCCGAATGGCCGCAACATCTTCGACCTGTACGCGCTGATCTCGATCCCGGCGATCCTAATCTTCCTGCTCGTCGAGGGACTGCTGCTCACGATCGTCATCAGGTTCCGGCGGAGCCGGCAGCCGGCCGACTACGTACCCCCGCAGTGGCACGGCAACAACCTGCTCGAGGTGACCTGGACGGTGATCCCCCTGATCATCATCCTGACCATCGCCTTCGTCTCCTTCCTCGAGCTGAGGCGGGACTTCGACCCCACCACGTTCGCCTCCAAGGCGGCGGCCAGCGACCAGATGAACGTCTCGGTCCACGGCTATCGCTTCGGCTGGAGGGTCCACTATGAGGAGGACAACGTGGACGTGAACATGGTCAGCCGGAATCCGGAACCGATGGTCGTCCCGGTCGGCAAGCTGGTGCGGATCCGGGTCGACGGCGATGACGTCATCCACTCCTGGTGGGTGCCCTACCTGATGGGCAAGACGGATGCCGTCCCCGGGTACAGCAACTACACCTGGATCCAGCCGCAGAAGGTCGGTGACTATCACGGCGAGTGCGCCGAACTCTGCGGCCCCGGCCACGCCGACATGCTCATCTACGTCAAGGTCGTCAGCCAGTCCGACTACGACGCCTGGGTGAAGCAGCAGAAGGCGCCCAAGGCGACGCCCAAGCCGTCGCCCTCGGCCTCTCCTTCGCCCGCCAGCCAGTCTCGGCAGCAGAGTCCCTCGCCGAGCCCGAGTCCATCCCGGTAGGAGTTCTCAAATGGCCACCGCAGTCGCGCCGCCGCGTCCCAAGAGCTACGACGAAACCTTCTTCGCGCCGGTCACCACCTGGCTGACCACGACCGATCACAAGCTGATCGGGATCATGTACATGACGACCGCGTTCATCGCGTTCATCATCGGCGGCATCCTGGCGCTGATCATGCGCATCCAGCTCTCGGTTCCCAACGCCAAGGTCGTCGACGGCGAAACTTACAACCAGCTGGTCACGGCGCACGGCACGACCATGATCTTTTTCTTCGTCACCATCTTCGTGACCGGGATCGCCAACTACATGGTGCCGATCATGGTCGGCGCCCGCGACATGGCCTTTCCGCGCGTCAACCTGCTCGGCTTCTGGATGATCCCGCCCTCGATCCTTCTCTACTTCGCGGGCTTCTTCACCGGCGGCGCCGCCAGCGCCGGCTGGACCATGTACCCGCCGCTCTCCGAGAAGGCCTTCAGCCCCACCATGGGCACCGACCTCTGGGCCTTCGCGATCGCCCTCTGGGGCATCTCCGGCATCGCCGCCTCGGTCAACTTCCTGACCACCATCCTGGCCCTGCGGGCGCCGGGGATGACGCTCACCCGCCTGCCCCTCTTCGTGTGGGCGCAGATCTCGACGTCGATCCTGCTGCTGCTGGTGGGCTCGCCCCTGGTGGCGGCCACCGTCCTGATGGAGTTCGACCGCCAGTTCGGCACCAACTTCTTCACCGGAGTTGCCGGGCGGCCGGTGCTCTATCAGCACCTCTTCTGGTTCTTCGGCCACCCTGAGGTTTACATCATGATCCTGCCCGGATTCGGGATCATCTCCGAGATCATCCCGGTGTTCAGCCGCAAGCCGATCTTCGGCTACACCTCGATGGTGATCGCGCTCTTCGGGATTCTCTTCCTCTCGCTTGCGGTGTGGGCGCACCACATGTTCACGGTCGGCATGAACATCTACGTCGAGACCTTCTTCATGGTCATGACGGCGCTGATCGCCGTCCCCACCGGGATCAAGTTCTTCAACTGGATAGCCACCGCCTGGCGAGGCTCAGTTGAGTTCACTGTGCCCATGAAGTACGCCTTCGGCTTCCTGGCCACGTTCCTGATCGGTGGCATCACCGGCGTCTATCTCTCCTCGGTGCCCGTCGACACCCAGCTGCACCAGAGCTACTTCGTGGTCGCGCACTTCCACTACGTGCTGGTCGGCGGTTCGGTCTTCACGATCTTCGCCGGCATCCAGTACTGGTTCCCGAAGATCACCGGCCGCAAGCTCAACGACAAGCTCGGCGAGTGGTCCTTCTGGACCTTCTTCATCGGCTTCAACGGCACCTTCCTGGTCATGCACACGCTGGGCCTGGAGGGGATGCCGCGCCGCATCTACACCTACAGCGAGGCCGGCTGGGGCCCCACCAACACGATCATCACCGCCTTCTCGTTCCTGATCGCGCTTTCCACCTTCCTCTTCATCCTCAACATCGTGATCAGCTGGAGGAACGGCGAGGTTGCCGGCGACGACCCGTGGGAGGGCAACACGCTGGAGTGGGCGACGACATCGCCTCCGCCGCCCTACAACTTCGAGCGGCTGCCGGTGGTTCGCAGCTTCATGCCCAACCGCGAGATCCGCGCCGAGCGGCTGCGCGGAAGGCGCGCCAGCGGCGAGGGCACCGACCCGAACCCCTCCCTGGCGCCCGCTCATTAGGCGCCGGCGCGCCCCTCAGCGGTAGCCGCCGAGCGGCTCCGCCTCCTCCGCGCGCTCGCGCGCGACCCATCGATAGAAGAGAGCGATCGCGGCCACCAGGTAGCTGGTCTTCCCGACCATCTGCAGTACGGTGCCGGCCACGTTCTGGTCGATCACCGGGTCCCAGCCCGGGATCCGGTGAGCGGGCTCGCCGTACCAGGGGTAGAAGAGGTCGCGGGAGAACTGGAGCACGATGGCGACCCCGTCCTGCGGGAAGGTGCCGATCAGCAGGTACGCCAGCTTGCCGAGGTCGCCCAGATGCCAACGGGCCTGCGCGCTGGTCGCCGAGAGCACCGGCCACCAGAAGAGCACACCCGAGGCCATGAAGGTCAGGTGTTCGAAGATGTGCACGCTCTCCTCGGTCACGGTCAGGTCGTAGAGGGCGGGAACGTGCCAGCCGATCATGGCCGCCGCCGCGCAGAGCTGGGCGGGCAACGGCTCGGTCAGCCACCGGACGCCCGGGATCCGCGCCAGCACCGCCGCCATGGAGGGCGAGAGGCCGAGCAGCAGGAGCGGCGGCGCGATCACCCCCAGGAGCACGT
>CAYLIP010000076.1:0-3944 GCA_964383855.1 uncultured Actinomycetes bacterium
CTCGAAGACGATGTTGGCGGCCTTGCCGCCGAGCTCCAGCGTCAGGCGCTTGCCGGTGCCGGCCAGGGCGCCCTGGATGAGCTTGCCAACCTCGGTCGAGCCGGTGAACGCGACCTTGCGGACGGCGGGGTGGGAGACGACCTGGGCGCCGGTCTCCCCGGCCCCGGTGACGATGTTGACCACCCCGCCGGGAAGGCCCGCCTGCTCGCAGATCTCGGCGAAGAGCATGGCCGAGAGCGGCGTCGTCTCGGCCGGCTTGAGCACCACCGTGTTGCCGGCGGCCAGCGCGGGAGCGATCTTCCAGGCCAGCATGAGGAAGGGGAAGTTCCAGGGGATGACCTGGCCGCATACGCCCACCGGCCGGGGGCGGGCGTTGGGAAAGGCCCATTCCAGCTTGTCGGCCCAGCCGGCGTAGTAGAAGAAATGCGCGGCGGCGAGCGGGATGTCGACGTCGCGCGACTCCTTGATCGGCTTGCCTCCGTCGAGCGTCTCGAGGACGGCGAGCTCGCGGGCCCTTTCCTGGATGATCCGCGAAAGCCGGAAGATGTAGCGCGCCCGCTTGGCCGGCCCCAGCCGCGACCAGGAGCTGAAGGCCGCCTCGGCGGCGGCCACGGCCCGGTCGACGTCCACCTGGTCCGCCTCCGCGAACTCGGCAAGGACCTCCTCGGATGCCGGGTTGATCGACTGCAGCCGGCGCTTGGAGTGCGGCTGCACGAACCGGCCGCCGATGTAGAGCGGGTAGCTGGGCTTGACACGGACGATGTCGCGCGCCTCGGGCGCCGGCAGGTAGTCCCACTCGAAGCCCTGCAGCTCCTGCGGCGGGCGGGAGGTGATCGCCATCGAGCTCTCTAATCGACCGTGAAGTAGTCGGGGGCCTGGTAGGCGCCCGTGCGCTCCTTCTCGATCTGCATCAGCACATCGTTGAGGAGGCTGGAGGCGCCCAGCCGGAACAGCTCCGGCGTCATCCAGTGCGAGCCCAGGGTCTCGTAGAGCAGGACGAGGTACTGGACCGCCTGCTTGGCCGTGCGGATGCCGCCCGCCGGCTTGAACCCGACGACTCGGCCGGTCTCCCGGTGAAAGTCGCGGATGGCCTCCATCATGACCAGGCTCACGGGCAGCGTCGCGGCCGGCGTCACCTTGCCGGTCGAGGTCTTGATGAAGTCGGCGCCCGCCGCCATGGCCAGGATGGAGGCCCGCCGGACGGCGTCGTAGGCTCCCAGCTCTCCGGTTTCCAGGATGACCTTGAGTCGCGCCCGGCCGCAGGCGTCCTTGATCGCCTGGATCTCGTCATAGACGGTCTGGTAGTCGCCGGCCAGGAAGGCGCCGCGGTCGATCACCATGTCGATCTCGCCGGCCCCGGCGTCGACCGCCTCGCGCGTCTCGGCGATCTTGATCGAGGTGAAGGTCTGGCCGGATGGAAAGCCGGTGGCCACGCTGGCGACCCTGACGCCGCTGCCCCGGACGTGTGCGACCGCGGGCGGCACCATGGCCGGGTATACGCAGATGGCGGCCACGCTGGGAATCGAGTCGTCGCCGGGCTTGGGCCGGATCGCCTTGCTGCAGAGGGCGGCCACCTTGCCCGGGGTATCCATGCCCTCCAGGGTCGTCAGGTCCATGCAGCGGATGGCGAGGTCGAGCGCCTGGAGTTTCGAACCCTTCTTGATCGACCGCTTGGCCAGCGCGGCGGCACGCTCCTCCACGCCCACCTGGTCCACGCTCCGGACGCCGCGCATCAGGGAGCCGATGTGCGAGAGCTGAACCGTCGCCGTGGCCATCGCGGCGATTATGCTCCGAGGGCTTGATGGCGGGGACCCCGGACGACGTCTGCCCTTACTCGAGGCCGTTCGACATCGACTTCTCGGACTGCGTGGCCTACTACCCTCAGCGGTTCGTCGCTCGCGACTCCTCCGGACGGGTGCTGTCCCCGGTCTGGACGTGCCGGCACCTCGGCAACGGGCTGCACGAGGGCACGCGCGGCCACTTCTACCCGCGCTGCCGGATCGGGAATGCCGCCGACCGCGAGGAGTGGGCGCGCACCGTCGGCGGCGACCGCCTGGCCGCCTTCGACGAGTGGCGCCGCATCAGCGGCCCGGTCGTCGAGGCCGGCGTCGCGGAGCTGATCCGCGCCAACCGCGAGGCGCTCCCGGCCGGCTCCGCCTGGGGGCTGCTCGGCCCGGGCGTTGCCGACCGCATCGAGGCGCTGGTCCACTCGGTCGTGGAGCTGGCGCGCAAGCACGAGCCGCTGCTCGAGCGAGTCGGCTTTCCGCTCGACGCCTACGAGCGGATGCTCAGCGAGTGGTTCGCGTTCGTGGTGGCCGACGGGGGACGCAACGAGTGGCGCACGCCGCCGGCCACGCTCGATCTCTTTCCGGAACCGGCGCGGGCCCTGCTGGACCCCAACTACTGGAAGTCGTCCTACCGCGCCGGTTGAGAACCCCCCAGGTGTCCTTCCACCCGGTCTGGAGTCCTGCTCGAGGAGGCTCCTGAGTCGGCTAGCGCCCTCGCATCTGCTGGAAGCAGTCGGGGCAGTAGACCGGCCGGCTCCCGGTGGGCAGGAACGGCACCTGGGTCGCCCGGCCGCAGTTGGCGCAGATCACGTCATGCATCTCGCGCGAGGGCCGCGCACTGGCACCCGGACCATCCGATCGCCTCGAGGCCCGGCAGGACGGGCACCGGCGCGGCTCATGCATGAGCCCGCGCGTCTGGTAGAACTCCTGCTCGCCGGCTGTGAAGACGAACTCACGTCCACAGTCGCGACAGGTCAGAACCTTGTCCTCGAAACCAATGGCCACCTACCGATCCTCCTGTCCCTGGGTTACGCGTCGGGTCCGGACGGGGATGGGTTCCGAGGGGCCCTGTTGCGCGATCTGATGCGATATTAACTGCCACGAGAACGAATTCAAGAGACGGCGTGGACTACGCTCAATATTCGTGCTTCCCGAATACGTTCTCGGCGCGCGCAACGCGGTTCATGCGTGCCTCAACATCCAGCCCTCGGACCGCGTCGCAATCATAAAAACCGCGGATCGCGCGGACATCGCGCAGGCCATCGAAGAGGAGGCTCGGACGACCGGCGCCGAGGTCAGGTCCTGGGTGATGGACGAGGTGGTGCAGCGGCCGGCGCGGGAGTTTCCGCGCACCTTATCCCGCCAGCTGCTGGAGTACCGGCCCACCGCCTCCTTCTACATCGGCGATGGGATGCCCGGCGAGCTGGCCTTCCGGCAGCCCATGCTCGACCTCTTCCGCGAGGTTCGCAGCCGGCACGGGCACATGATCGGAATCGACCACCGTTTGATGGTCGACGGCATGGCCGGGGACTACGCGGAGATCTACCGGGTCACCCGCCGGGTCTACGAGATCGTGCGCCACGCGTCCCGGATCGAGGTCGCCACGGCGCTCGGCACCGAGCTGGTGGCGACCTTCAACCCCGAGTGGCGCTGGATCCCGGCCGACGGTCGCTACTGGGAGCCCGGCCAGTGGGGCAATCTGCCCGAGGGCGAGACCTTCACCGCACCGTGGCGGCTCGACGGCCTCCTGGTGGGGGAGGAAATGGGTGACCACTTCACGGCCAGGTACGGTGTCTTCGAGGAGCCGGTTCGGCTCCAGGTGCGCGATTCCAGGGTGGTCGCAGTGGAGGCGTCGCCGCCCTCGCTGAGGCAGGAGATCCAGGAGTACCTCGGGCAGCACCCGATGTCCGACCGGGCGGGCGAGTTCGCGATCGGGACCAACACCGGGCTGCGCGAGATCGTCGGCAACTTTGTCCAGGACGAGAAGTTCCCCGGGGTCCACGTCGCCTTCGGCGACCCATATGGCGCGGAGACCGGCGCCGGCTGGACGTGCTCCAGCCACGTCGATGTCCTGGCCTCGCATGCCGACGTCGTCGTGGACGGCCGCAAGATCATGGAGGGCGGCCGGTTCCTGGTCTGACCGGCCGGAAATGAAAA
>CAYLIP010000076.1:4044-9541 GCA_964383855.1 uncultured Actinomycetes bacterium
ACCAGCGCGGCGGCCAGGTAGATGTCGTGCAGGGTGGCCGCGATGCCGACCTTCACGGCGTGGATGGCCTGGTCGAAGTAGGGCTGCGCCGGCGCCGGCAGCGCCGCGCGGGCGGCGGCCATCTGCTTGGGATCCAGCGTCTGCTGGGCCCCGCCGGTCCCGCTGATCTTGCCGAAGCCGGCCTTGAGCTGCGGCGGCAGGCTGAGCTTGCTGATCTGCTCGTTGATCCTGTCCGGCATCAGGCGGGCCAGGATCGACCCCATGACGGCCGTGCTGACGGTGCCGCCCACGTTGCGCCAGAACTGGATCTGGCTGGTGCCGACGCCCAGGTACTCGCGCGGCAGCGCCGCCTGAAGCGCGTTGATGTAGAGGGGGAAGGTGACGCCGAGGCCGAGGCCGATGATCACGATGTCGCGGGTCACCTCGAACTGCGAGGAGGCGGCGTTGACCTGGGCCAGCATCCACATCCCGAGGATCATGACCGCGGTGCCCAGGGTGCCCAGGTAGCGGTACTGGCGGATGCGGGTCATGAGCAGGCCGGTGCCGGTGCTCGCCGTCATGAGGCCGATCATCATCGGCGTCACCAGGAGGCCCGAGTTGGTCACGCTGACCCCGAGCACGCCCTGGAAGTCGAGCGAGACGAAGATGATCGTGCCGAACATCCCGAAGGCGGTGATGAAGCCGACGATCATGGAGACCGCGAAGGCGCGGTTGCGGAAGAGGTTGAAGGGCACCACCGGATGCTCGGCGCGCCGCTCCTCTAAGTAGAAGGCGACCAGCATCACGAGCGCCAGGCCGAGGAGCCAGAGCACCTGCCAGGAGGTCCAGGCGTGGTCCCTGGTGATCGAGAGGGCGACCAGCAGCGGCACCAGGCCGGCGGCCAGCAGGGCCGAGCCGAGGAAGTCGATGTCGCGCCAGGACGCCTTGGAGCGGACGTAGGGGAGCGTGAGCGCGACCACCGTGACCGCGGCGATGCCGACCGGGACGTTGACGTAGAAGACCCAGCGCCAGGTCAGGTTGTCGGTCAGGTAGCCGCCGACGGTGGGCCCGATGATGGCCGAGAGCGCGAACACGGCTCCGAAGACGCCCTGGATCCGGGCGCGCCGGTCGGGCGGGAAGAGGTCGCCGATGACGGTGAAGACGCTGGCGAAGAGCAGGCCGCCGAAGAGGCCCTGGACCCCCCGGAAGATGACCAGCATGAGCATGTCCTGCGAGGTGCCGCAGAGCGCGGACGCGAGCACGAATCCGACCATGCCCGCCAGCAGGAAGGGCTTGCGCCCGAACATGTCGCCCAGCTTGCCGGCGACCGGGATCGTCACCGTGGAGGTCACCATGTAGGCGGTCGTGACCCAGGCGTAGTAGTCCAGCCCGTGGAGCTGGGCGATGATCCTGGGCATCGCCGTGCCGACGATGGTCTGGTCCAGCGAGGCCAGGAGCAGCGCGAGCATCACCCCGGCGGTCGCGAAAACGAGCTGCCGGCGCGGCAGTGTGGCGGTGGTCATTCGTATCTCCTCGCTGTGTTCATCTGCTGGACGAGCCGGAGGCAGAGGTGCCGGAGCTGGACCAGTTCTTCCTTTGTGAATTCCCGGGTCAGGAGGGTCTGGGCGTTCATGCCGCCCCGCCACATCGACTCAATCTTCTCGAGCCCACGATCGGTCAGGCGGGCCAGCACCGAACGCCGGTCGTTGGGGTCGGACACCCGCTCCACGAGACCGTCCTTCTCCAGGTGATCGACGAGCCCGGTGATGTTGCGCGGGCTGACGTTGAGGCTGGAGGCGAGGTCGGCCATGGCCAGCGTGCGGTTGTCGGCCTTGCGGAGCCGAAAGAGGACCTGCAGCCGCCCCTCCGACAGGCCATGGACGTCGGCCCAGCGCTCCATGTGCAGGTGCATCTGGCGGCCGGCCATGCGGAGGGCGGCCAGCGCCTCAAGCGCCGGGCGCTGGGCAGGGGAGGCCTGCTCGACCATCCGCCTGGCCTGGCGCTCGTAGAGGCAGCCGTCGGCATCGTGCTCGATGGCTATGTCGAATGGCTTCAATTCAGATGGGTTCATAGTGAAGTGCTTCATTATTACCCAGTTCACCGCCGCGATATTCCCGATAATCGCTGCGTGCTCGTGTCGATCGGCCAGCTCCTCCTCGACGTGACGATCGCGCCCGAGGGGCAGCTCCGGCTCGACGATGACCAGGAGGCCGGAATCTACCTGGGCGGAGGCGGCCAGGCGGCCAACTTCTGCGCCTGGTCGGCAGCGCTCGGGGAGCCCGCGCGCCTGGTTACCAGGGTAGGCGACGACGATCTCGGCCGGCGCCTGGTGGCCGAGATCGAGGCGCTGGGAGTCGAGGTCCGGGCGGTGGTCGGTCCCGAGCGAACGGGGGCGGTGGCGGTCCTCCTCGGCCCCGGCTCGGAGCGGACGTTCGCGCGCCAGCCAGGCGCCAGCCTGGGGCTCCGGCCAGAGGATCTTCACGCCGAGTGGTTTGAGGGGGTCCGGCTCCTCCATGTGCCCGGCTACTCGCTCTTCACTCAGCCCCTGGCGTCTGCGACCCGGCGGGCGATCGAGCTCACACGGGCGGGCGGCGGCGTCATCTCGATCGATCTCTCCTCTCCGGCCGGCATCCGCGAATACGGCGGCGCCCGCCTCGCCTACGACCTGGCGCTGATCCGGCCCGAACTGCTCTTCGCGACCGAATCCGAGGCGGCCGAGCTGGGAGCGCCCCTCGAGGGCCTGGCCAAGGTCCCGGTGCTCAAGCGCGGAGCTCGCGGAGCGCTGGTTTACGGGCGCGCGGTGGCGGCGCCGGCGATCGCGGTGGTGGACGGCACCGGCGCCGGCGACGCCTTCGCGGCGGCCTTCTGCGCGGCCTACGTCGACGGCGCCACCCCGGTCGAGGCGGCCGGGCGGGCAGTGCTCGTCAGCGCCGGCGCCGTCCAGGTGCCCGGGGCCCGCCCGTGACCCGCCCGCCGGTGCTGAGACTGAAGCGCGAGGTGGCGGAGGCCCTGGCGGCCGGGCACCCGGTGGTCGCCCTGGAGACCTCGATCGTGGCCCAGGGCCTGCCCTTTCCCCAGAACGCCGAGGCCGCGCACCGCTGCGAGAGCGCGATCCGGTCGGCCGGTGCGGTGCCGGCGACCACGGCGGTGCTCGGCGGCGAGCTGTGGGCGGGCCTGGAGACCGATGAGATCGACCGGCTGGCCCGCGAGCGCACGGCCGCCAAGGTCAGCGCGCGCGACCTCGGCTCGGCCATCGCCCGGCGCGCGGACGGCTCGACGACGGTCGCCGCGACGCTCCGGGTGGCGGCGCTGGCGGGCATCCGCTTCCTGGCCACCGGTGGCATCGGCGGGGTGCACCGCGGGCATCCGGAGGACGTCTCCGGCGACCTCGAGGAGCTGGCCCGCTCCCCGGTCGCCGTGTTCTGCGCCGGCGCCAAGATGATCCTCGACCTTTCTCTGACGCTGGAGCGCCTGGAGTCGCTCGGCGTGCCGGTCGTCGGCTACCGCACCGCCGAGTTCCCCGGCTTCTACACCGGCCGGACCGGCCTGCGCACCTCGGCCCGAGCCGACTCGCCGGAGGCGGTGGCCGCGATCCTGGAGGCGGGCTGGATGGCCGGCGACCGCGGCCAGCTGGTGGCGGTCCCGCCCCCGGACGAGCTGGAGGGGGCCGAGGCGCTGGTGGCCCGCGCCGTCGAGGAGACGGCGGGGCTCTCGGGGGCCGAGGTCACGCCGGCGCAGCTGGCGCGCATCGCCGAGCTCTCGGGCGGCCGGTCGGTCGCGGTCAACGTGGAGCTCGTCGTCAACAACGCGCGCGTTGCCGCCGAGACGGCGGTCGCCTGGTCGCGGCAGCAGCCGTGATCGTCGACGCCCACCTTGACATCGCCTGGAACGCGCTTGCCCATGGCCGGGGCTTCGCCGGCGAGCCGGCACCCGGCCACCTGGTGAGCCGGCAGGCGCTGGTCCGCGCCGGCGTCGGACTCGTCTTTCCAACGCTCTACTGCGCGCCGCGGGCCGGCGGCAGCCGCCTGGGCGGCTCGTTCACCTACTCCACGCCGGCTGAGGCGGCGATCATGGCTCAGGCCCAGTCCGGCTACTACAGCGCCGCCGGCCTGCCCCTGCTGCGCTCGCGGGCCGAGCTCGCCGCGCACGTTCGGGGCTGGCGCCGAGGCTCGCTGGCCGGCGTTCTTCTCATGGAGGGCGCCGACCCGGTCCTCGACCCCGCCCAGCTGGGACGCTGGGTCGATGCCGGAGTCCGGGTGGTCGGCCTGGCCTGGAGCCGCACCCGCTACTCGGGCGGCACCGGCGCCCCCGGCGGCCTCACCGAGGCCGGCCGGGCGCTGCTCCGGGCGATGCGCCGGCGGCGGCTCATCCTTGACCTGAGCCACATGGCGCAGCAGGCGGTGGAGGAGGCCCTGGCCACCTGGACCGGCCCCGTCATGGCCTCGCACTCGAACGCCCGGGAGCTGGTGCCGGGCGACCGGCAGGTCAGCCGGGCCACCGTGGCCGAGGTGGCGCGCCGGGGCGGCGTGGTCGGGGTCTCCTTCTACCGGGGCCACCTGCGGGCCGACCACGGCCGCGCCACGCTCGACGACGTGGCCGCCCACCTGCTCCACCACGCGGATTCGGCCGGGGGCCCCGAGCACGTCGGGCTCGGGACCGACCTGGATGGGGGGTTCGACGCCGGCGCCGCACCCTTCTCCCGGCTGGAGGAGATCGGTCAGCTTCGCGGCCTGCTTGTAAAGCGCTTCGACAAGGGCCAGGTGGACGGGATCATGGGAAGCAATTGGATCGACTTTCTGGCCCGGGCCTTGCCATGATGGGGGCAACCATCCGCCTGAACAAGGAGAGGACGCATGACAGAAGAGCAGTCGATGGTCCGTGACTTCCACGAGCGCTTCGGCGCGGCTGTCAACGACCGGCCGACCTGGTGCGGGGAGGATGTGCATCGCCTCCGCGTGGCCCTCATCGAAGAGGAGCTGGCCGAGTTCAGGAACGCCGGCGAGGCGCACGACCTGGTGGAGATCGCGGATGCCCTCGCCGACCTGCTCTATGTCGTCTACGGCGCCGGGGTCACCTACGGGATCGACCTCGAGCCGATATTCCGGGAGATCCACCGCAGCAACATGTCCAAGGGCGACCCCGAGGTCGTCCGCCGCCCGGACGGGAAGATCCTGAAGGGCGCCAACTACCTGCCGCCGGACGTCGCCGGCGTGCTCGCCGGGCAGCGGGGCGAGGTGTCGGCCCGAGCCAGCTGACCGGCGCCAAGCCTCCTCCCCAAGGCCGGCGGCCTGCTACTCCCCGGTCTTCTCCACCGACGCCCGCTGATCGGGCGTCAGCTCGTTCGCTCCCACCGGCCTGCGGGCCGGCCGGCCCTTGGAGAGCCCGACCTTGCGCGCCGCCCAGAGCACCGGGTCGAAGTACTCGTCGACCATCCGCTCCTTGAGCGGGATGATCGCGTTGTCTGTGATGTGGATGTGCTCGGGGCACACCTCCTGGCAGCACTTGGTGATGTTGCACA
>CAYLIP010000077.1:0-1074 GCA_964383855.1 uncultured Actinomycetes bacterium
AGTCGATGGTGGCCAGGCCCCCGCTGACCGGGATGATCACCCCGGTCAGGTAGGCGCCCGCCCGCGACGCCAGGTAGATGGCGGTCCCGCCCACGTCCTCGGGCGCGCCCGCCCGCTTCATCGGGATCGACTCCAGGACCGAGCCGGCCAGCTCCGACTCGAACGCCCAGCGAGTCATGCGGGAGGGAAAGAGCCCGGGCGCGATGGCGTTGACGTTGATGTGCTCGCCGACCAGGGCGAAGGCCATGTGCCGGGTCAGCATGTGGATCGCCGCCTTGCTGGCCGAGTAGCCGTAGTTCTGCGTCATCGGGATCGCGATCCCGTCGATGGAACCGATGTTGATGACCCGCGCCGGGTCGTCCGCCGTCGCCGCCGCCCGCAGCAGCGGCAGCAGCCGCTGGGTGAGGTGGAAAGGCGCCGTCACGTTGACGTGCAGCACGCGATCGACCTGCTCGGCCGGGTGAGAGTCGAAGGGCGCGCCCCAGGCCGTGCCGGCGTTGTTGACCAGGATCGCGAGCCGGTCCTCGCGCTCCTCGAGCGCGGCCGCCAGCCGCTCGATGTCCTGCGCCTCGCCCACGTCAGCGGGCAGCGAGACGCACTCCCCCAGCTTGGACAGCTCGGCGGCGGCGGCGTCGCAGGCCTCGGCCTTGCGCGCGCAGATGTAGACCCGCGCCGCGCCCGCCTTGAGGAACTCGCCCGCGATCATGTAGCCGATCCCGCGCGAACCGCCGGTGACCAGCGCCGTCTTGCCTTCGATCGAGAAGAGCCCGCTCATCGCCACCATTACACGGCATCCACGCCGGCGAGCATGTCAGAGATGCGCGCCACCAGCTCGCGGGGCGGGAATGGCTTGATGACATACGCGGTGGCGCCGCGCGCCATCAGCTCCTCCACCCGCGCATCCTCCGCCGACGCGGTCAGGACCAGGACCGGGATCCTCGCCAGCGCCGGGTCGGACTTGAGCCGCGCCAGCAGCTCCAGGCCATCCATGCCCGGCATCGAGAGATCGGTCACGACCAGGTCGGCGCCACCGCTCGAGACCGCCCTCAGGCCATCCGCCCCGTCGCCGCAGAT
>CAYLIP010000077.1:1174-5312 GCA_964383855.1 uncultured Actinomycetes bacterium
GCGTGGAACAGAAGCCAGAGCACGAAAAGCACCACGGCCAGCACGAGAAGTGTGTGAATCACTTTCGATGGTCACCTCCTAGGTCAGAAATTCTGATATTGACTCTATCACCTTATGCCACCAAGTGCAAGCCGATCCGAGGTTCAGATCCGCCCCCGGCGACTTACGAATCTTTGACATCAGCCTGATTGGAAGGCGCGGCCGGCCCGGTTCAATTGCCCACATGAGCATCGCTGAACCAGCCGATGGGGCAACCCCCGCCGTGCGCCGCCGGAGCAACGGCCTTTCCCGGCGCAAGGTGCTAGGTGCCGCCCTCGCGGGCGGGGCCGGCGTGGCCGCCATCCGCCTCTGGGGGGGCAGCGTGGTCGAGCGGCTGGCCCCGGGGGCGCCGGCCACCACCGCCGGCCGGGGCGACTGGATCTCCCCGCTCGGATCGGAGTCGGCGCGCGTCACCCACCTGCTCCGGCGCGCAACCTTCGGAGCCGCGCCCGACGAGCTGGAGAGCGCCCTCTCGGCGGGTTTCGCGAAGACCGTGAGCCGTCTCGTCGACTCGCATCCCCAGCCGCCGCCCGAGTTCGGCGAGGCGAACGACGCTTCCCGTTTCGCCCGGCTCAACGCAGGGCAGCTGCTGCAGTGGTGGGCGGGCCACATCCTGACCACCTCGACGCCGTTCGCCGAGCGCATGACGCTCTACTGGCACGGCCATTTCACCAGCGACTACCGCAAGGTCGGCCTGCAGACGCCCTTCATCTACTGGCAGAACCTCACCTGGCGCGATATGGCCCTCGGCGACTTCCGGTCGATGCTGATGCGCGTTACGACCGACCCCGCCATGCTGCGCTACCTGGACCTCGGCACCAGCACCGGCGCCAGCCCAAACGAGAACTACTCCCGGGAGCTGATGGAGCTCTTCACCATGGGCCCCGGCGCCTACAGCGAGGACGACGTCCGCGCCGGCGCCAAAGCGCTCGCCGGCTGGACCTTCCCGCAGCCCGACGGTTCGGTCGAGGTCAGCCTCGACGCCAAGAACAACGTGACCCGCAAGTACCCCACCTACAGCCGGCCGGCTGCCGGCGTCTTCAACGCTCGGCGGGGCTACCAGGGTCAGCTGACCTTTCTCAAGAAGAGCGCCAAATGGGACACCCAGATGGTGCTCGATCAAATCCTTGCGCAGCCGGCGACGCCGGTCTTCGTGGTCACCCGGATCCTCCAGCACTTCGGCCAGCAGACGCCGGCGCGGAGCTGGGTCGACCGGCTGGCCGCCGATTTCAAGAAGTCGCGGTGGGACGTGCGGGGCCTCATGCGTTCGATCTTCAGCAGCCCGGAGTTCGTGGCCGGCAGCTCGTACCGCTCGCTGGTGAAGTCGCCGGTCGAGTTCATGGTCAGCGCGGCCAAGGCGGTCGGCGCCGACTCGGCGACCGCGACCAAGCTGATCGCCCAGAGCTCCCAAAACATGGGCCAGGTGCTCTTCGACCCGCCTGACGTGGGCGGCTGGCCCAACAACGAGGCCTGGATCTCTTCCAACGCGGTGATCGCGAGGGTCAACTTCGTGACCGCGCTCCTGGCCGGCGTCAAATCGCCGCCCGTGTTCGACGAATCCGTGATCGCCCACCAGGTGGAGGGCGTCCTCTCCCCGCAGACCGCCTCGGCCATCAACCAGGCGAGCGACGACCGGAGCCGCTGGTTCCTGCTTCTCGCCTCGCCGGAATTCCAGCTCAAGTAGGTGCAGAGATGACACAGGAGATCGGAATCAACCAGCTCAAGCGCCGGGACTTCCTGAAGGCAGGCCTCGTCTTCGGCGCCGGCGCCGCCGGACTGGCGGCCGGCTATGCAGCCGTGCCGGACGCTTTCGCCCGCGCCGTCTATGCGGCCAAGAACAACGGCGTCAGCAACGACAACGTGCTGGTCATGATCCAGCTGGCGGGCGGCAACGACGGGCTGCGCACGGTCATCCCCCTGAGCAACCCCAAGCTGCACGACCTGCGGCCCAAGCTGGCCGACATGTCGGTCGGCGCCGCGCTGCCGCTGAGCAAGGATTGGGGGCTCAACCAGAACCTGAAGGGCGTCAAGTCGCTCTGGGACCAGGGCAAGGTGGCCATCGTCCAGGGCGTCGGCTATCCCAATCCCAGCTTCTCGCACTTCGAGTCGATCCGGGTCTGGGAGACCGGTGATCCGACCCGGCGCCAGGTCGACGGGTGGCTTGGGCGAACCCTTCAGCAGGCCTACGACTCCTACGGCCACCCGCTGGCCGGCTGCGCCTGCGGCACCACCGACGTGCCCGGCGCGCTCCGCGACCTGCAGGCGACCGTCACCGTGATCAACAACCAGAAGCAGTTCGGCTTCACCGGCGGCGCCGACGTCGAGGCCGCCGTGGGGGCGCTCTACAAAGGCACGCCCGGAATCTACGGCGCCCTCTTCGACACCGCGATCGCGACCGCGCGCGACACCGTCGCCACGCTCAAGCGGTCGGACGCCGCCTACCAGCCCAAGTCCCAGTACACCGACAGCGCCAAGCTGGTGTACTCGTCCAAGAACCAGCTGGCCGCCGCCCTCGAGCTGGCCTCCGAGCTGATCACGACCAACACCGGGGTCAAGCTGCTGCACGTCACGCTGGGCGGGTTCGACACGCACTACACCGAGCTGACCCGCCACGATGACCTGATGGGCTACCTGGACGCCGCCGTCTCCGCCTTCTACGCCGACCTCGCCGCGCACGGGATGGCGGACAAGGTGCTGGTCGCGACCTGGAGCGAGTTCGGCCGCCGGCCCAAGGAGAACGCCTCCGGCGGCACCGACCACGGCGCCGCCTCCCCCCTGATCCTGATCGGCGACCCCGTGAAGAGCGGGATCTTTGGCGACGCGCCCTCGCTGGACAAGCTGGACTCGTCGGGCAACCTTCAATACACGGTCGACTTCCGCTCGGTCTACCAGGAGATCCTGGGCGCGCACCTGGGTGCCGACCCCAAGGAGATCCTGAACGCCAGCTTCGACAAGCTCGGGTTCATCAAGAACCCGGTCGGGTCGTTCTAGGGCGGATCGAGATGCAGGCGGTATTTCTCAAGGGGATCGCCACCGTGCTCACGCTGGGCACGGCGGCGCTCTCGGCCGTCTACGTCAGCGCTCACGTGAAGAACGCGACCGCGCCCCTCCACCCCTCGGTGCTCGGCACCTCGGTGGCGGTGGCGGCCCGGGGCGGGCGCCTGCACCTGACCCCGAGCGTGCAGGGCGGCGACGTGGCGCCGGTGACCTCGACCTATGCCAGCTGACCTGCCCTCCCTTCATTTCGACGCGCTGGGGTCGAAATGCTCGATCTTCGGCCCCGGCCTGCGCGCTGAACGCCTGGACCGGGGCGCGGCCTGGGTGCGCACGATGGAGGCGCGGCTCACCCGCTTCGATCCTGCCAGCGAGCTGTCCCGTCTGAACGCCGCCGCCGGCTCCTGGTTTGCGATCGGTGACGAGCTGGAGCATTTGCTCCGGGAGTCGCTGCACGCCTGGGAGATCTCCGGCGGCCTGGTCAACGTGGCGGTGCTGCCGGCGATGCTGGGCATCGGCTACACGCGCACCTTCGCCGCCGGTCCGACTCCGACCACCGCGGTCGCCACGGGCCCGCTGCCGCCGCTGCCCGACCTGCTCGAGGTGGTGCCCGGCCGCGCTCGCGTGGAGCCCGGCTGGGGAATCGACCTCGGCGGCATCGCCAAGGGCTGGCTGGCCGACCGGCTGACCGAGCGCCTGGGCGACAGCTGCCTGGTCAACCTCGGCGGTGACCTCGCGGCGCGCGGCGACGGGCCCGACGGCGGGGGATGGGCGGTCGGGTTCGGAGGCGTCACGGTCATGCTGCGCGACCAGGGAGCGGCCACCTCGTCGACCCGCCGTCGCTCCTGGAAGACGGAGGCGGGCGTCGTCCATCACCTCATCGACCCGCGCACCGGCGCGCCTTCGAAGTCGGACGTGACCGAGGTTTCGGTGGTCGCGCGGGATGCCACGACCGCCGAGGTGGTGGCCAAGGCGGCGCTCCTGCTGGGGTCCGCGGCCGCCCCCGCATACCTGGCCGCCAACGCCGGCGCCTGGTGGCTGGGCGAGTGATGGACACCGAGACCTTCGCCTGGGTGCTGGCGCGGGTGACCGGGCTCACCGCGTT
>CAYLIP010000077.1:5412-9263 GCA_964383855.1 uncultured Actinomycetes bacterium
CTCACCTTCGAGCTCTTTTTGATCGTGGCGGTCACGGGCTGGCTCAAGCGAAGGATGCCGGGCCCGCTCTGGCGCTGGATCCACCGGCTGGCCTACCTCGCCTTCGCCATGCTCTTCCTGCACGCCGTGCTCGGGGGTTCGGATTTCAGCGACCCGGTGGTGTCGGCGCTGACCTGGGCGACCGCGTTCGCCCTGGCCACGATCAGCCTGGCCCGGGTCCTCTGGGGCCGCCTCCCCGCCTGATCCCGGGTTCGGGATTCGGCGCATGTGCGGTCGCCAGTGCCTTCGGGCTCAGGCGCGCAGAACCCGAGCCGACGCCCAGGCGAGGGCGATGCCGAGCCCGCAGATGCCCGCGCTGACCCAGAAGGCCGCGCGCGGACCGGCCGCGAACAGAAAGCCCCCCGCCAGCGAACCGGCGCCGAGGGCCACGTTGAGCATCGTGTTGTATGCGCCCTGCGTGGCGCCCTGCCGGCCGGGCGGCGCGGCGCGGCTGACCTCCGCGCTCAGGGCGGGCGTGCCGAGCGCGGTGGCGGCGCCCTCCACGAAGCCGGCGGCGACCAGCAGCCAGGGTTGGGATATCAGCGGGTAGAGCAGGTTGAAGAAGCCGTAGGCGGCGACGGCGGCGACGCCTGTCCGGCGGGGCCCCCAGCGGTCGGCGAGGTGGCCGAGAAAGGCGCTGACCAGCACGATGGGGAGCGCATAGACACCAAAGGAGAGGCCCACCTGGAGCGTCGATCCGCCCCGGGCGGTCACGTACAGCGTCCAGATCGCGTCGTAGTTGCCGATCGTGTAATAGACCGCGGCCCCCAGCGCGATCACCGGGACCAGCCGCACCAGCGTCCCGGCGGCCGCCGCCGGCCCAAGCTCGATGCCTGCCTCCGGCTGGGAGGCCGTCCGGGGCAGGCGGAGAAGCAGGAGCGTGGCCAGCATGCAGAGCGCGGCCGCGGCGATGAACACGCTGTCGAGCCGGATGCCGGCGGCAAAGCCCCCCGCCACCGGTCCCGCCAGCAGGCCCGTCATCTCGGTGGCGCGCATCCGCGCGAACGCCGCCGACCGCATCTCGACCGGCGTCAGGTCGGCCAGGAGAGCGGTCGCCGCGGGCAGGTAGAACCCGATCGTCGCCGCCTGCAGGAAGCGCAGAGGCAGGAAGGCGACCAGGGGCAGCGGCGCCAGGTACAGGAGGAAGCAGAGCGAGTAGACGGCCAGCGAACCGGTGATCAGAGGCCGCCGCCCGAAGCGGTCGGAGAGCCGCCCCGCCGGATACTGAGCCAGCAGCTTGCCCAGGACGCCGGCCGCGATCACTGCGCCCACGAACGCGGGAGAGCCGCCCCGGCGACTCAGAAAGAGCGGCAGGATGGGGAGGAAGAACCCGACGCCGAGTTCGGTCAGGCCGTTGCCGGCGAGCAGCGTCCAGAGCGAGGTCGAGTCCAGGCGGCGCGGCGCGACCGGGGCGTCGGTGGCGATCACGGGCCGCACAGCATCGCATGCCCGCGACGCGCTATCCGCCCGCCTTCTCCAACCCCTCGCCCTGAAACCTGCGCTCGGGCCGCGCCTGCACGAGCATCGCGATCGCGATCGCGAGCACGATGACGGCCAGGCCGGTCAGAAGGCCGAAGTCGGCATGGATGCCGGCGTCGAGGCTTCGCGTCGCCGAGAGCGGATCCCGGGAGCCGCCGACATAGGCCTGGAGCACGATGGCCATGAGCGCCACCCCGATGGCGCCCCCGATCGTCCGCGAGAACTGGTTGAGCGCTGTCGCGGCACCCCTCTGGCCCCACTCCACCGCCGACTGGATGACGATCAGGAGCGGCGCCGAGAAGAGGCCGAGCCCAAAGCCGATGATGCCGGTCGAGCCGGCGACCCAGAGCGGGCCGTAGCCGGGCGAGCCGAACTGGAGCATGGCCGCCCCCGCGATCAGCGCCACGCCGCCGGCCACCACCAGCCGCTGGTAGCCGATCCGGATCATCGTCCAGCCGGAGATAACCGACGCCACCGGCCAGCCCAGCGACATCGGCGCGATCGCCGCCCCCGCCGCATAGGCGCTGCCGTGCAGCACCTGCTGGACGTAGAGGGGAACATAGGCGGTGGCTCCGAACATGAGGGTGCCGGCCACCGCCGAAACCAGGATGGCGGGGCCGATCACCGGGTGGCGAAGCAGCGCCAGGGGGACGGTGGGGCTGTCGCTGCGTGACTCGATCGCGGCAAAGGCCGCCATCGCCAGCACGGCCACGCCGACCAGCGGCCATACCGGCTTCCCGTCCGGCGTCCCCGTTCCGAGCCCGTAGAGGAGCAGCGCGATTCCGACCGTCAGGAGCGCCGCGCCCCTCACGTCGAGCCGCTGCCGCTGCGCGGGAACGCCTCGATCGCGATAGCGCCAGAGGAGGGCGGCGGCGACGACGCCGATCGGGAGGTTTATGTCGAAGATCCAGCGCCAGCCGATGGTGGAGACAAAGGCGGCGCCGGTGACCGGGCCCGCGATCGCTGCGATCGCCCACATACCGCTGAAGAGGCCCTGCAGCCGCGCCCGCTGGGCGATCGGGAAGATGTCGCCGACGATCGTGAAGACCAGCGGCTGGACGCAGCCGGCGCCGATCCCCTGGGCGGTGCGGAACGCGATCAGCTGGGGCATGTTGGCGCTGAACCCGCTGAGCACCGAGCCGGCAACGAAGATCGCGATGCCGGCCAGGATCACGGTCCGGCGGCCCCGAAGGTCGGCCAGCCGCCCCCAGAGCGGGACCGTGGTCGTGCTGGTCAACAGGTAGCCGCTGAAGACCCACGGGTAGAGGTGGAAGCCGCCCAGGTCCCGCGCGATCGTGGGCACCGCCGTGCCCACCACCGTCGAGTCGATGGCGGCCAGAAAGAGCGCGATCATGAGGCCCGCCATCACCCGCACCAGCTGCGGCGTCCAGGGCAGGAAGCGCTGCTCGGCGTTCACCATGGCCGTCCCCGACTCTAATCCGAGGCCGGACGGCGCCATTCGGGCGGGAGGAGGCCCGGGCACCGGGGCCCGCAGGTCACCATATCCGGGTGACGCACAACCAACTCGGCGGCTTCAGCTTCCTCGGTGCTCCCGGCCGGCCCTTCTCGTCGGGCGTGGCGGCCGACCCCGGCTTCGACATAACGCACGTCGTCCTGACGCCCCCGGTTCCCCTGAAACAGGGTTTCGAGCTCGTGCGGCGGCATCTCGAGGAGGTGGGTAGGCCGCTCCAGGCCCTCTGCGGCATGGAGCTGCGGATTCCGTCGCCACTTTCGCCCGAGGGCTTCGAAGATTTCAACCGCGGCTATGTCGAGTCCCTCGACCGCTGGGAACTGCGTGTGGAGGGCATGCTGCCGCCGGCCCGCACCAACGTGGCGCTGGTGGACGGATCGGTGAAGGAGGCCTCCCTCTTTGCCTTCTCCTACACGGTCCGGGAGCCCGCCCTGAGCGGCGCCTACCTGATGGCCGGAGCGCCCGAGCCAGAGGGCGCCCCGGACACTGCCGAGGGGCGGCTGGCCTCGATCGTCGAGGTGCTCGGCGAGCGGATGCAGGGGCTGGGCGTGCGCTTCGACCAGGCCACGGCGGCCAACTTCTACGCGGAGGAGGGATGGACAGAGGCGGTCGCCTCCAGTCTGCTGCCCGCGTTCGGAGGGGGGGCTGCCACGGTCCAGCTCACCTGGGTGGCGGCGGTGCCGCCGGTGAGCACCTTCCGGTTCGAGGTCGACGTCCGCCGCTGCGGCAAGGAGCTGGCCGTGGTCACCGGCCCGGTCGAAGGCAGCTAGGAAAGGGAGCTAGGAATGGAGAACAGGCACAGGGTCGCGATCGTCACCGGCGGCGGCAGCGGCATCGGCCGCGCGGTCGCGCTGGCGCTGTC
>CAYLIP010000078.1:0-9218 GCA_964383855.1 uncultured Actinomycetes bacterium
GGACCGAGCCGACGTCGGCCGTGGCCGAGAACTGGCCCTTGGTCAGGCCGTAGGTTCCGTTGTCCTCGATGATGTACGTGCAGTTCACATTGCGGCGCACCATGTGCATGAACTGGCCGAGGCCGATCGACATGCTGTCCCCGTCGCCGCTCACACCGAGCACCAGCAGGTCGCGGTCGGCCACGTTGGCGCCGGTCGCGATCGCGGGCATCCGGCCGTGGACCCCGTTGAAGCCGTGCGCCGACTCCACGAAATAGGTCGGCGTCTTGGACGAGCAGCCGATTCCGCTCATCTTGGCCAGCCGGTGCGGCTCGACGCCGAGCTCATAGAGGGCCTTGGTCACGTGGTTGGTGATCGAGTTGTGCCCGCAGCCCGCGCACAGCGTCGAGGGCAGGCCCTTGTAGGCGTCGCGGGCAAGGCCGATGCGGTTCAGGGTGGCGCTCATGCGGGGACTGACTCCAGTTCAAGCAGGGGCCGGGCGATGGCCTCGGCCGGGACCGGCCGGCCATCGTAGTGACGGATCGAGCGCAGCTTGCCGACGTGCTCGGGACTGCAATCGAGCCGGATCAGGTCGTAGAGCTGGCCGTCGCGGTTCTGCTCGATCACGTAGACCCGCTCGTGTCCGGCCACGAAGTCGGCGACCGAGCGCGCGAGCGGCAGGGCGCGGACCCGCAGGTAGTCGACGGCCAGCCCCCCCGCATTCAGCTGATCGAGCGCCTCGCGGATGGCGGCGTCGGTCGACCCGAAGGCGATCAGGCCCACCGGCGAGCCCGGCCCGGTCTCGACAGGCTGGGGCAGGCTCTCGCGGGCGCCCTCGTGCTTGCGGACCAGCCGGTCCATGTTGGCGGCATACGCCTCCGCGCTCTCCGTGTAGCGCGCGTTCTCGTCGTGCCCCGACCCGCGGGTGAAGTAGCCGGCCAGCGGATGGTCGGTGCCGGGCAGCGTCCGGTAGCCGATGCCGTCGCCGTCCACGTCCCGGTAGCGGCCCCAGTTGCCCTGGAGGCGCTCGATGTCCTCGGCCGCCAGCAGCTTGCCGCGATCGAATGGCTGGTCCGGGTACTCGAAGGCCCGGGTCATCCAGAGGTTCATGCCGAGGTCGAGGTCGCTGAGGACGAAGGTCGGCGTCTGGAAGCGGTCGGCCACATCGAAGGCGATGCGGCCGAACTCGTAGCACTCCTCCATCGATCCCGGCAGGAGGACAAGGTGCCGGGTGTCGCCGTGGGAGAGCGTGTAGGTGAAGCCGAGGTCGGCCTGCGAGGTGCGCGTGGGGAGGCCGGTCGAGGGCCCCACCCGCTGGATGTCGAAGATCACGACCGGGATCTCGGCGTAGTAGGCGAGGCCGGTGAACTCGGCCATCAGGGAGATCCCGGGGCCCGAGGTGGAGGTCATGGCCCGAGCGCCGGCCCAGCCGGCGCCGATCGCCATGCCGACCGCCGCCAGCTCGTCCTCGGCCTGGATGACCGAGATCAGCTTGTTGCCGTCGGCGTCGACCCGGAAGCGATCCGAGTAGGCGATCAGGTTCTCGCAGAGGCTGGACGAGGGCGTGATCGGGTACCAGGCCGCCACCGTGCAGCCACCCATCAGTGCGCCGATGGCGCACGCCTGGTTGCCCTCCATGAGGACCAATCCGTCGGTCCGGCCCCGCATCGGCTCGAGCCGGAAGGGAATCGGGCGGTCGCGGAAGTTCTGGTCCCAGTAGTCGTGGCCGACCTTGATCGCGGCCAGGTTGACCGGCCACGTCTTGGGCTTGGTCTGGAACGTGCGCCTGACGCCGTGCTCGAGGGCCTCCAGCGGAATGCCCAGGAGGCCGGCCACCACGCCCACGTAGATCATGTTCGTCAGCTGCTTGCGGAGGGTGTCGCTCTCGATCTGCGATTTGGCCAGCTTGGCGAAGGGCACCGGGTAGTAGGCCACGTCGTCACGCGCCCCGGCCATCGAGTAGGCCTCCTCGTGGATCACCGCGCCGCCCGCGTGCAGGCTGCTGACATCCTCCGACCAGGTCGCGGGATTGAGGCAGACGAGAACGTCGGGGTCGCCCTTGCGCGCCTGGTAGCCCTCGGGCGACACGCGCAGCTGGTACCAGGTCGGCAGTCCCTCGATGTTGGAGGGAAACACGTTCTTGGGTGCGACCGGGATGCCCATGGAGAAGATCGCGCGCGTGAGCACGAGATTGGCGGACTGGCTCCCAGAGCCGTTGACGGTCGCCGCCTGGAAGGTTAGGTCGTTGACTTTCTGGTCAGGCATCTGCTGCTCGCGAGTGCTCGAACGGGCAACCAAGTTTAGCTCCGCCGCCGGCCGGCGAGCCGGGGGCCTCCGGCCCTCCGAGTCGATGCCCACGCTTCGATTAACCTCGTTCCTCGTGAAAGTCCTCGTCCCTAAGGAGAGCGCGCCCGGTGAACGCCGGGTGGCGGCCACGCCGGAGACGGCCAGCAAGCTGAGGGATGCCGGTCTCGAGGTCCAGGTGCAGGCGGGCGCCGGTGCCGCCGCCGGCCATCTCGATGCCGCCTACAAGGAGGCCGGGGCGACCGTCGTCGCCGATGCCGGCGAGGCGGCGGCCGGCGCCGACATCGTGCTCCGCGTGCAGCCTCCCGAGGACGGCGAAATCTCGAGGCTGAAGCAGGGCGCGGTGCTGATCAGCTACCTGCAGCCCGCCACCTACGCCGGCACGGTGCGCAAGCTTGCCGCGCAGGGCGTGACCGCGTTTGCGGTCGAGATGATTCCCCGCATCTCTCGGGCCCAGAGCATGGATGCGCTCTCCTCCCAGGCCTCGATCGCCGGCTACAAGGCGGTGCTGATGGCGGCCGTCCGCCTGGGCAAGTACTTCCCGATGCTGATGAGCGCGGCGGGCACGATCGCGCCCGCGCGCGTGCTCGTCCTGGGGGCTGGCGTCGCCGGCCTGCAGGCGATCGCCACCGCCCGCCGGCTGGGCGCCGTGGTCGAGGCGTATGACGTCCGGCCGGCGGTTCGCGACGAGGTGAAGTCGCTGGGCGCGACGTTCCTCGAGTTCGAGCTGGAGGCCCAGGAGGGCGAGGGCGGCTACGCGCGCGAGCAGTCAGAGGAGTTTCTGCGCAAGCAGCGGGAGCTGCTGACCGAGCGGGTCGCCGCGGCCGACGTGGTCATCACCACCGCCGCCGTCCCCGGCCGCCGGGCGCCCGTGCTGGTCACGGCCGAGATGATCCGCGGCATGCGGCCGGGTTCGGTCGTGGTCGACCTGGCCGCCGAGACCGGGGGCAACACGGAGCTGACCAAAGCCGGCGAGGTGGCCGACATCGATGGCGTGTACATCGACGGCACCACCAACATCCCGAGCACGGTGGCGGTCCACGCCAGCCAGCTCTACGCGCGCAACCTCCTCAACCTGCTCCAGCCGATGCTCAAGGACGGCAAGCTCGACTTGAACCTCGAGGACGACGTCGTCAAGGGCGCGCTGATCACGCATGGCGGCGAGGTCGTCAACGAGAGCGCCAGAAAGATGATGGAGCCGGCAGCGCCCGCAGCTGAGCCGGCGGCCAAAAGGAGAACACCCAAGAGGTGAGCAACGCCGAGCTCTTGATCCTGGTCACCTACTTCGTGCTGGCGATCTTCGTCGGCATCGAGGTCATCTCCAAGGTGCCGACCATCCTGCACACGCCCCTGATGTCGGGCACCAACGCCATCCACGGGATCATCCTGGTCGGCGCCATCATCGTCGCCGCACCCGCGCACGACGTCCTGGGCTACGTGCTCGGCTTCGTGGCCGTGGTTCTGGCGGCGACCAACGTGGTCGGCGGCTTCGTGGTGACCGACCGGATGCTCGAGATGTTCAAGGGCAGGCAGCGACCGGCCCCGGTCGAGGAGCCGAAGTAGCGCCGTGAACGCGCAGCTGCTGCAGATCCTCTACCTGGTCGCGGCCGTGCTCTTCATCCTCGGGATGAAGCAGCTCAGCTCCCCCAAGGGCGCGCGCCGCGGCAACTGGATCGCCGGCGCGGGCATGGTGATCGCCCTCGGCACCACCGTTGTCGACCTCGCGCTCCGCGGCCGGTTCACCGCCGCCGGCGTGGGGATCGCGATCGCCGGCACCGCCCTGGGCGCGATCGCGGGAGCGGTCGGCGCGCGGACGGTGAAGATGACCGCGATGCCGCAGATGGTCGCCCTCTTCAACGGTGTGGGCGGCGGGGCGGCGGCGATCGTCGCCATCTACGAGCTGACCTACGTCCTGGGCACCCATCCCCCGGCCGCCGAGTCCTTTCCCTCGGTCTTCTCGATCGTGATCGGCGGCATCTCGTTTGCGGGCTCCGCGGTCGCCTTCTCCAAGCTCCAGGAGCTGATGACCGGGACGCCGATCACCTACCCCGGCCAGCAGGTGGTGAACGGCGTGATTGCGGCCGCCATTCTCGGCCTGGCCGTATACCTGGTCGCGTTCAGCAACTTCGGCGCCGCCTACGTCGCGCTTCTGCTCCTCGCGCTGGCGCTCGGCGTCGCCTTCGTGCTCCCGATCGGGGGCGCCGACATGCCGGTCGTGATCTCGCTGCTCAACGCCTTCACCGGCCTTGCCGTGGCCGCCTCCGGGTTCATCCTCAACAACTTCGCGCTGATCGTCGCCGGCACCCTGGTCGGGGCCTCCGGCACGCTACTGACCCTGCTCATGTCGCAGGCCATGGGCCGCTCCATCGCCAACGTCCTCTTCGCCGCCGTGGGGACGCCGGTTGCCGGGTCGGGCGCGGGCGGAGGCGCCGAGGGGCGCTCGGTCCGCGCCGGCCAGCCCGACGACATCGGCACCATGCTGGCGTACTCGCGGCGCGTCATCATCGTGCCCGGCTACGGCCTCGCGGTGGCTCAGGCGCAGCACGTCGTGCGCGAGCTGGCCGAGCTCCTGGAGAAGAAGGGCGTGAGCGTGGACTACGCCATCCACCCGGTGGCGGGCCGCATGCCCGGCCACATGAACGTCCTGCTCGCGGAGGCCAACGTGCCCTACGAGTCGCTGAAGGAGATGGACCAGGTCAACGACGACTTCAAGGCCACCGACGTGGTGCTGGTGGTCGGCGCCAACGACGTGGTCAACCCGGCCGCGCGCAACACGCCGGGCAGCCCGATCTACGGGATGCCGATCCTGAACGTCGACGAGGCGCACAACATCGTCTTCCTCAAGCGCTCGATGCGGCCCGGCTTCGCCGGCATCGACAACGAGCTCCTCTACGACCCCAAGACGATCATGCTCTTCGGCGACGCCAAGGACTCGC
Organism: uncultured Actinomycetes bacterium; assembly: GCA_964383855.1. GTDB lineage: Bacteria > Chloroflexota > Dormibacteria > Dormibacterales > Dormibacteraceae > CAZHAC01. The sequence goes on from CAYLIP010000078.1 coordinate 5,220, forward strand.
TGACCAAGCTGGTGCAGGCCGTCAAAGCCGCCTAGCCGGCGCGAACCTCGGCGCCCCCGCACGAGCGCCCGGGGACGCGCTAACATCCCGCCGACGGAGGGCGCCGGCGGCCGGCGCCGATGCGGACTGACGGAGGTGCTGCCCATGGCCCTGGCGACCGCGCGTTCGCAGGAGCGCGATCTCGTGTTTCCAGAGGATCGGCTGCCCTGGCCCCAGACCATCATCCTGGGGCTGCAGCACGTGATGGCGATGTTCGGGGCCACCGTGGTGGTGCCGCTGATCCTCGGTTTCAACCCCAACACGGTCATCTTCTTCAGCGGCATCGGGACGCTGATCTTTCTCTTCGTCACCGGGCGCAAGGTGCCGAGCTACCTCGGCTCTTCGTTCGCCTTCATCGGCGCCGTGCTCGCCATCCAGGGCGGCCCCGGCAAGCACCAGGCGCTCGCCTTCGCCGGCATCGTGGTCGCGGGCGTCATCTACTTCCTGGTCGGCCTCGTCATTCATTTCGTGGGCGTCAATCCCATCCGCTTCCTGATGCCGCCCGTGGTCACCGGGACGGTGGTCGCGGTGATCGGCCTCGCCCTGGCCTCGGCCGCCACCGCCAACTACCAGGCGGACTGGATCACGGCGACGGTAACCCTCCTGGTCGCCGTCCTGGCCAGCGTCTACCTGCGCGGCTTCCCACGCCTGCTGCCGGTGCTGATCGCGATCGTCGTCGGCTACATCGTGTCGGCTGTCGACCCCAGCTGTTCGGGCGCCAAGGCCGGCTGTCACGTCGACTTCGCCGGCATCGGAAGCGCGGCCTGGCTGGGCGTGCCCGCCTTCAGCTCACCCGACTTCAGCCAGTTCGGGAAGGAGGTCAGCCTCTTCTGGTTCATCCCGATCATCCTGGTCGCCGAGAACGCCGGCCACGTCTACGCGATCAGCGGGATCATGAAGCGCGACCTCTCGGGGATGCTCGGCCGCACCTTCATGGGTGACGGCATCGCGACCACTGTGGCCGGCCTCCTGGGCGGAGCGGGCGAGACGACCTACGCCGAGAACATCGGCGTCATGGGCATCACGCGCGTCTTCTCCATCTACGTGTTCTTCGCCGCCGCCATCGTCGCCATCCTGCTCGGGTTCATCCCCAAGTTCGGCGCCCTGGTGAGGAGCATCCCGGTCAGCGTCCAGGGCGGCATCGACCTGTACCTCTTCGGCCTGATCGCGGTGATCGGCGCCAAGATCTGGGTCGACGGCCGGGTCGACTTCTCCAAGCGCGCCAACCTGGCGGTGGCCGCGATTCCCTTCATCATCGCGGCCGGCATCCCGGCCACGGCGGCGATCACGATCGGCCCCATCACGATCAACAACCTGGGCCTCGGCGCCCTGGCGGCGATCGTGCTCTATCAGATCGTGAGGCCCGGCCACGTCGCCGAGCACGGGGATGACACCGGCATCGCGACCCCGGTCGCCGAGGAGCGGGCCTCGACTTGATGGGCTCCGCGCTCGGTGGAGGGGCGCAGCCCGGCGCCGCCGACCTAGAGGTCGCCGTACAGCTGTGATTCGGTGACGGGCGCCCCGGGGGCGGCCTCGCCGGTCACCCGGAGACGGCGGCGCGCGCTGAACGCGGCGCCCTTGGCGGGAGCGGCGGGCGCGAACTTGAGCATGCCGGTCGGCGCGTCCTCCATGTCGAGGTATACGGCCTCGAACTCGCCCCGGCGGGTGTAGGTCTCATGCCAGAACCCGGTGGCGGCGGTGTCGCGGACGAACCGCTGCCACCAAAGCCGGTGCGGCTCCGAACGCGTCCAGCGCTCAAGCGACTCCCAATCGCGCCAGTACTCGCGCATGCCGATGTGCAGGGGGCGCAGCGACCAGATCACGGATTCGTGAAGCAGCAGGCCTTCGGGCTGCGCGGCCACCGCGTCCTGGATGGGGCGGCCGTACCCGAGCAGGGTGCGCAACCCGCGCCAGCCGCGAACTCGCATTCCCAGGTACACCACGACCAGGTCCGGATATGTCTCGAGATCGACTGTCTGCCGGCTGACCTTCGGTGCCATGGCGGATATAGTAAACCGAGTTGACTAAATCTCTGGCGATTCAGATCCAGCGGCTGGCACGGGTCGTCAATGACCGGGTGCTGGCCGCGCTCGAGGAGAGCGGCTACGGAATCCGAAGGCCGTACCTCGAGCTCTTCCAGCAGCTTCCGGTCGCCGGCTGCACACAGGTCGAGCTGGCCGCTCGGATGGGGATCAGCAAGCAGGCGGTGGGCAAGCTTGTGCACGAGATGGCGGCCATGCGCCTGGTCGAGGTCTCCGTCCACGCCACCGACCGCCGCGCGCGGTGGGTCCGGCCTTCAAGCGTGGCGGTCGACGGCTATCAGATCTCGCACGACCGGGTCAGCGCCCTTGAGGAGGAGTGGCGGGCGGCGCTCGGCGCCGCCCGTGCGGCCGACCTGGAACGGCTGCTCGATGAGCTGCTCGGCCTGGTTCGGCCGCCGGCCGCGATCCAAACCACCGGCTCTTAGCCGGCCGGTGCCGGCGGGCGGCCCTCAGAGGATGGCCGCCGGGTAGGTGCCGAAGAGGCGAACCTCGGCCGACGTCGCCTCCAGCGCGGACAGCGCCTCCTCGCCGGCGACCGGGTCTGCGACCTCGAAGTCGAGGTAGAAGCGGTACTCGAACGGCCGGCCCACCACCGGCCGGCTGTCGAGCCGGGTCAGGTTGACGCCGCGGTCGCTGAGCGCCCGCAGCGCGGTCACCAGCGACCCCGGCGTATGCGCGGTGATGAAGGCGAGCGAGCAGCGGCTTCCGGGCGGCGCCGCGACCGGGCGCGCCGGCTCTCCGCGCTCGACGACCAGGAAGCGCGTCCGGTTGGAGAGGTCGTCCTGGATGCCCTCGGCCAGCACCTCCAGCCCGTAACGGCGGGCGGCGGCGGCGGAGGCGATCGCCGCCGTGCCGGGCGTCGGGTGCTCCGACAGCCAGCGGGCCGAGCCTGCGGTGTCGTCGCCGGCCACCTCGGCGATCCCGTGCGCGTGGAGCCAGTTCCGGCACTGCGCCAGGGCCTGCGGGTGGGACAGCGCGCGCGAGATGGCCGCGTCGCGACGGCCGACCAGGCAGTGGATCACCGGGAGCACGTGCTCGCGGGTGACGCGCAAACTGGGGGCGGCCTCCCAGAGCCCGTCGTTGACCTCCTGGACGATGCCCCCGAGCGTGTTCTCGACGGGCAGCACGGCGGCGTCGACCTCGGCCGCCCGCAGCGCCTCGAAGGCGAGCCGGAAGGTGCGCCGGCCGGCGGTCTCGGCACCCGGGAAGAGGGCGAGCGCGGCCTCTTCCGAGTAGGCTCCAGGCTCGCCCTGGAAGCCTATCCGCAGGTTGCCGCCTCCCCGGCCAGCCGAGAGGTGGCCCGGCGGAGCCGCGGAGGGGTGATCAGCCGACCTTCATCTCCGCGCCCGCGACCTGGTCGACGATCACCAGCAGATCGGAGTCCGTGACCTCCTTCTTGCGGTCGGCGACGCGCAGGAAGCACTCCCAGGCCGGCTGCACGTGCTGCTCCGGGAGCACGATCCCGAGCACCTTCAGGCGGTGCTTGAAGGCATGGCGGCCGGAGCGGGCGGTGAGCACGATCCGGGAGTCCGTGAAGCCGACGTCCTCGGGACTCATGATCTCGTAGTTCATCCGGTCCTTGAGCACGCCGTCCTGGTGAATCCCCGAGGCGTGCGCGAAGGCGTTGGCGCCAACGATCGCCTTGTTGGGCTGGACGCCCACGCCTGTCAGCTCCGAGAGCATCCGGGAGATGGGGGCCAGCTGCGTGGTGTCGACCGCGGTTTCCAGGCCGAGCGCGGCAGCGCGAACCCGCAGCACCATCACGATCTCCTCGAGCGAGGTGTTGCCCGCCCGCTCGCCGATGCCGTTGACCGTGCACTCGATCCGGCGGGCGCCGTTCTGTACGGCGGCCAGTGAATTGGCGACCGCCAGCCCGAGATCGTTGTGGCAGTGCACGGAGAAGATCGCCCGTTCCGGG
>CAYLIP010000079.1:0-9183 GCA_964383855.1 uncultured Actinomycetes bacterium
CATCGGCGGAGGGGCCCTTTACATGGTCCTGCAGCTGCCCGGCGGCTATGTCATGGGCTTTGGCCTCCTGGGCCTCCTCTTCGCCGTCCGCTCCAACATGGCGGACGCCCAGCGCCAGCACGTCGAGCGCATCCAGACCCTGGAGCTGATGGCCCAGGCCCTGGACGCCCGGGACCCCATGACTGAAAGCCACTCCCAGCGCGTCTCCAACCTCGCCGCCCAGATCGCGCAGGCCCTCGGGATGAGCAACCTGGAGATCGAGCGGATCCGGGTCGCCGGACTCCTCCACGACATCGGGAAGATCGGTGTCCCCGACTCCGTTCTGAAGAAGCCGAGCGCCCTCGATCCGGGCGAATGGGCCGCGATGAGGCGGCACGCCGAGGTGGGCGCCGAAATGATCGCCCGCCACAGCGCCCTCCAGCCGATCGCTCCCTGGGTCCGCCACCACCACGAGCGCTGGAATGGCTCCGGCTACCCCGCCGGCCTGACCGAAACCGAGATTCCCCTCGGCGCCCGGATCCTCGCCGTCGCTGACTCCTTCGACACCATCACGGGCCCTCGCGTCTACCGGAAGACGAGCATGACGCCGCTCGAGGCAGTGGCGGACATCTCGGCGACCTCCTCCATCCTCTACGACCCGGTCGTCGTCAACGCCCTTCGCCAGCTGCATGGCGTCCCACCTCTCCAGCATTCCGAGGCGCCCGAACAGGACCAGGGCCCGTCCGCCCTCGACCTGCTCCGGACCAACGCGCGCCTGCGAGCGCTGGGCGCGGGCATGACCATCTCCAACCTGGGCGATCCCCTGACGGCGGTCGCCGTCACCGTCACCGCCTACACCATCACCCACAGCGGTCTCGCTGTCGGCATCGCGCTGGCCCTGCGCGCGGCAGCCATGATGGCCGCGGGAGCGCTGCTGGGCGGCGCCGCGGACCGCTTGAAGCGGCGCCAGCTGATCGTCTGCGCCGACCTCGTGCAGTTCGGCGTCCTGGCGGCCACGCCGGCGCTGCTCCTGATCGCGCCGTACTCGCTGTTCGGTGTGATGGTGTTGCTCGGCGCCGCCGCCGCCCTCGGCCAGGCCGGACGCGAGGCGAGCCTGACCGAGGTCGTTCAGCCGGGCCAGATCGCCACCGCCAACGGCCTCGTCTCAACCGGCGTGAAGACGGCCACTTCGATCGGCTACCCGGTCGCCGCTGTGCTGATCTGGATCGGTAGCGGCACCGGCACCCTCTTCCTGGTCGACGCGGCGACCTTCGCCGTGGCCGCCTCGCTGACCCTCCTGGCGGGACCCCTGGGCGGCGGCATCCCCTCGAGCCGCATCACGGGCGCGCTGCGCAGCTCGCTCGCCGTGCGCTCGGTTCGAAAGCCGCTGGTGATCGCCGGGTTGGGTGCCTTCTCCCTGTCCATGACGACGCCCGCCCTGATCGTCATCGCCAACGGCTTCCACGGCAACGGGCCGCGAATCTACACCCTCCTCGAGGTCGTGCTCACCGCGGGCATGCTCGCGGGGGCCGTCGCCTTCGCCGCCCTGTCCGGCTCCGCCCGTCATGCGGTGGTCGCCGGCCTGGTGCTGATGGGAGCGCTCTCGGTGGGGATCGCGGCCAGCAACGCGGTCCTTTTGACCGCGGCCTTCCTCTTCATCGCCTCGATCGGCAACCAGCTTTACTTCATCGGCAACCGCACGGAGCTCCAGCAGGCGGCGCCGCATGATCGGGTGGGCAGCGTGATGGCGACTCGGGGAGCGCTCGTCCAGGCCGCGGCCGTCGCCGGCGCCGCCGCCGGCGGCATGCTGAGCACCTCGCTGGGCGGCCAGCAAACGTACGGCGTGGCCGGGCTGCTGCTCCTGGTCCTGGCCGTGGTGGCGGTGACCCGGCTGCGAACCAAACCCCTGGCAGGGCGCAGGGTGAGCGGCGTCGAGGCGGTGAAGACGGCCTGATCGCCGCCGGCGCGCCGGTAGGTGGTCCCGATGCCCGCCATCCTCGTCATACTGTCGCCGGTCGCCTGCCTTGCACCCGAGCCCACGTCCTGATCCCACCGATCCGCCGCGACCGCGGCCGGTCATCGCGGCGCGCCCTTCCCACCGAGGTGACCGCCCGGCTGTAGCCGCCAGCCGGCGGTCCCTACAGGTGGCCTTCGGGTTGTCCGCGCTCCTGCTTGGACTGCTCGTCCTTTATCTGATCCGCGACGTGCTCGGCGCCTTCGTGCTGGGCGCGCTGATCGCCTTCCTGATCGTTCCCATCGTCGACCGCATGGCGGCCGCCGGGATCCCTCGCTCGCTCAGCATCCTCTGCGTGTTTCTGCTCCTGGTCGCGGTCCTGGCGGGGCTGATCACGGCCGTCCTGCCCCTCCTCACCACCGAGCTCGACAGCCTGCGCATGCAGGCGCCGGCCTTTGCCTCGGTGGCGGAGAACCGGCTGAGCGCGCTGCAGGGCCAGCCGCTCGAGGTGCTGGGCTTCCACATCGATCTGACCGGGATGGCGGTCGCGCTCAACAAGAACTTCAACGACTTCCTGCTCGGCCAGTTCGGCAACGCCCTGAGCTTCGGCATCACCGCCGTCACCACTCTTTTCCAGGCCGTGCTCATGCTGATCGTCGCCTTCCTGCTCGCCATGGACAGCCACGCCTTCAGCCGGACCATGCGGGCGATCGTGCCTCGCGACTACCGGCCCGACTTCGACGAGATCTGGTCGCAGATCAAGCAGATGCTCTACGCCTACATGCGGGGCCAGCTGATCATCGCGGCCCTGATCGGCATCACGTCCGGGATCGCGGTGCAGATGCTCGGGCTGCCTTACGCGCTGGCACTCGGCCTGCTCGCCGCGATCACCAGCCTGGTTCCGTATCTCGGACCCTTCCTGGGCGCCCTGCCCGCGGTGCTGGTGGGGCTGGCGATCGGGCCCCAAAAGGCCGTCCTGGTCGCCATCGCCTACCTGTTGATCTCCAACGTGATCCTCAACCTGGTCTTCCCCAAGGTGATGGGCGACGCCGTCCGGCTCCGGCCGATCCTTGTCATCACCGCCTTCATCGCCGGCTTCAGCCTGGGCGGCATCCTCGGGATGTTCATCGCCATCCCGGTCGCGGCCACCCTGCGCATCATCTACGACCACGTACAGCCCAGCGTCTACGCCGAAGAGCCCGCATGAGACTGGCCGTCATCTCCGACATCCACGCCAACTGGCAGGCCTTCGAGGCGGTGCTCGAGCATGCGGCTGACGTCGACACGGGCATCTGCCTGGGCGACGTGGTGGGCTACGGCGCCGATCCTGTCCGCTGCGTCGACGAGGCCCGGGCCCGCGGCTGGCTGACGCTGGTCGGCAACCATGACCGGGCCTGCACCGATCCCGAGATCCTGGACTGGTTCAACGATGACGCCGCCGCGGTGATCCGCTGGACCCAGCGTCAGCTGGGTGACGACCGGCTGGCCTGGCTGCGCGAGCTGCCGGAGGCACAGCAGCAGCACGATGTCGTGATGGTGCACGCCAGCCCGCGCGACCCCACCTTCGAATACATCCTCGACGGCCCCACAGCCTTCGCCAACCTCAATCTGCTCGGCCAGCGCGCCTGCCTGCACGGGCATACGCACCTGCCTGGCCGCTTCTCCTTCAACGGTGAGGACATCGAGCACGACTACCGGCTCGGGGAGATTCCCCTCGTCGGCCCCGCGCTCATCAACCCCGGAAGCGTGGGCCAGCCGCGGGACGGCATCCCCGACGCCAGCTATGGGGTGTGGGACGTGGAGGCGGAAACCTTCGAATGGCGGCGCGTGCCCTACGACCGGGAGGGCGCCAAAGAGGCCATCCGCTCGGCCGGACTTCCCGAGCGCTTCGCCGGACGCCTCGACGTGGGCCGTTAGGTAGCACGTGGAACATTGGCTGCCGCGGTGGCGCCGGCTCGGCCTGGCGGCGGCCGTCGGCCTCGGCGTCGAGTCGGCCGGCTTCTGGCTCTTCCACTGGCTGGCGTTCCTCCAGGGTGACCTGCGGGGACCCGACTTCTTCTCCTTCTATGCCGCGGCCCGGCTCTACCTCGAGCGTGGCGGCGGCGCCGTCTATGACCTGGCCCAGCAGAAGGCACTTCAGGACCAGGTCACCGCTCAATGGGCCCCGCTCAAATTCATCCTCCTGCCCTATGTCCATCCCCCCTACGTGACGCCGCTGCTGTCGCCTCTCGGCCTCCTTCCCTACCGCGAGGCCTACGTCGCGGCCGGCTTGCTCAACCTGGTCCTGGCTGCGGCGGCCATCACCCTGCTCGTCCGCAGCACCGCGCTTGGGAGCCTGGGGAAGGCTGCGGTGGCCGCTCTGGCCGCCGGCTTTCTGCCCCTCTTCGTGCTCCTCCTGCAGGGTCAGACCGACCTCCTGATGCTGCTTCCGCTGACTGGCGCCTACCTGGCCTGGACGCGCGGCCGGCCGGGCTGGGCCGGCGTGCTGGCGGGGCTGGCCCTGACCAAGCCGAACTTGGTCCTGATCGTGCCGGTCCTCTTTCTTGCTCGGCGCGAATGGCGGGCGCTGGCCGGATTCGCCGCCACCGCAACCGTGCTGCTGGTGATCGCCCTGGCCGTCTCGGGCTTGCGCGAATTCGGCTCCTACCTGGCCCTGGTCACCAACTGGGCGGCCGGCAACAACCCGGACTGGCCGATCACCAACCAGAGCGTCTACTCGCTGCGCGGCGTCCTGGAGGTGATGCCGGGTGGCCGGGTGCCCGCCCTGGCGGTTCTCACCGTGCTGCTGGTGCTGGTCGGGCTGGCACTCAGCTGGCGGCCCCACGTTCCCCGCCTCGACTTCGCGCTGGCGGTCGCCGCCGGTGTCGCCCTGAGCCCGTACCAGAACCTGCACGACCTGACGCTGCTGGTGCTCCCCGGCATCGCGCTCGCCGACCTCGCCGCGCGCCGCATGATCGGGCACCCGGCGGCGGCGACAGGGGTGCTCGTCGTGGCCTACCTCGGGGTGCAGCTGACGATTCTGTTCGGCCCCCTGACCGCCGCCGCGGGAAGCCTGGCACTCGCCGCGGTCCTGCTCGTCGAGCGGCTGACGGTGGGCCCCGAGGCGGTGCCCCTGGGCGACCTGCGCTGGAGCGGGCCACGCCCCCGGCGTGTGATCGTCCTGCCCGCCTATAAGGCGGCGCGAACGCTGAAGGAAGTCGTCGAGGGCATCCCGCCGGGCAGCGCCGACCGCATTTTGCTCGTCGACGACGCCAGCGCCGACGCCACGCTCAGCGTCGCGCACGCTCTGAGGCTCGACGTCATCGGGCACGAGCGGAACCTCGGCTACGGCGGCAACCAGAAGACTTGCTACGCCAACGCTCTGAGGATGGGCGCCGACGTCGTGGTCATGCTCCACCCTGACAACCAGTACGACCCCGCGATCGTGCCCCGGCTGTGCGACGTGATCGAGCGCGGCGATGCCGACATCGTCCTCGGCAGCCGCTGGCTGGGCATCGATCCCGCGGGCGCCGGGATGCCGGTCTGGAAGCGCGCCGGCAACCGCTTCCTGACCTGGACCGAGAACCGGGTGCTGGGGCTGGAGCTTTCCGAGTATCACACCGGCTACCGGGCTTACTCGCGGCGCTTCCTGGAAACCATCCCCTTCGAGCGCAACAGCAACGACTTCGTCTTCGACTCCCAGGTCCTGATCCAGGCGGCCGCCTTCGGCTTCCGGATCGGCGAGGTGCCCGCGGTCGGCCGTTATTTCGAGGAGATGAGCTCCATCAACTTCCGGACCAGCACCGTCTACGGACTGAAGACGCTGGCCGCCCTGCTCCGCTATGTGCTCCACCGCGCCGGGTTCAGCGCGCCCTGGCTGGTGCCCGCCCAGAGCCCCGGCCGGCTCGACCCGCAGGTCGCGGTGGCCGGGGAGGGAAGCTACTCCTCCAGCTTCTCCCGGTAGAGGATCACGCGGCAGGGCGCGTTCTTGAGCACGTAGGGCACCGTCTTGCCGAGGAAGAAGTCGCCGAAGCGGCGCTTGTAGGGCAGGCCCATGACGATCGCGTCGGCGCCCCATTCCTCGGCCTCGCCGACGATCGCCGGACCGGTGTCGCGGGCCTGGACCATCTCGGTCTCGACCTCCATGCCGGCTTCGGCGGCGATCTGCTCGACCTCCTCGAGCACCTCCTCGCCGCGGTCCACCAGGTGCTCGACCGGGGCTGAGAGCGGCAATGAGCGGTTGACCTCGATCACGTGCACTCCGTAGAGCTTGGCCCCCCGCTCGCGGGCCAGCCGGCAGGCCAGCCGGACCGTCTCCTCGTCCACCTTGTGCCCCCCGACCGAGACCAGGATCTTGGCCGATCCCTTCTCGGGCGCCGGCCCTCGCCGCTCCTGCGCCACTACGCCTCCCGGCCCCGGCGGGCCCGCCGGACCAGGATGAACACGCCGAAGGCGGCCATCACGACAGCGACCGCCAGCGCCACCGCGCCCGCGCGGTGAAGGGCGAAGAAGATGACGATCCAGGCCGCGAACGCGAGCGAAACCAGCCCCATGAAGGTGAAGGGGAACCGCATTCGGGCAAATCGTACAATCACCGTTCGGTGAAGGTTCTGATCGTTGGCTGCGGCCGCGTCGGCTCCCGGCTGGCAGCCAATCTGTCAGAGGGCGGCCACTACGTCACCGTCATCGACCGCGACCAGAGCAAGCTCAACCTGGCGGCGCAGCGCGGCCAGCTCGATCCCGCCAGCTTCAAGGGCAACGTCGTGCTCGGAGACGGCACCGACGCCGAGGTGTTGAGGCGGGCGGGGGTCGAAGAGGCCGACGCCTTCGTCGCCGTCACCGAGGGTGACAACCGCAACATCATGGCCGCCCAGATCGCTCAGCACGTCTTCAAGGTGCCGCGCGTCGTCTGCCGGATCTACGACCCCGTGCGCGAAGAGGCCTACCGGAACCTGGGGCTCAACACGTACTGCCCCACGGTCTCGGGGACCGAGCAGATCACCAAGATCCTGATGGAGGGTGACTAGGTGTACGTGATCGTGATCGGCGGCGGCAAGGTCGGGTACTACCTGGCCCGTGACCTCGTCGACCGGGGCGAGGAAGTCACCCTGGTCGAGAAGGATGCCAGCCGGGCGGAGTGGCTCGAGGGCCAGCTGGGCAGCATCGTGATGCGCGGTGACGGCGACGAGATGGGCTTTCTCGCCACCACCGGGATCGAGCGCGCCGACGCCGTCCTCGCGGTGACCGGCGACGACGAGGACAACCTGGTCGCCCTTCAGCTCGCCAAGAAGCGCTTCAAGGTCCCCCACACGATCGCGCGCGTCAACAACCCGGCCAACGTGGACATCTTCAAGGCGCTCGGCGTCGACGAGGCGGTGTCGGCGACCGAGGTGCTGCTCGGCGCTCTCGAGCCGAAGCTCGAGGGCCAATAAAAAAGGGCCGCTCGTGGCGGCCCTCCCCGAAACGGTGCCGGCTACTTCTTGCTGGCGCCGATCTTGTAGATCTTGGTGCCGCACTTGGGGCAGGTCCCGACGGTGGCGGGCTTGCCGTTCTTCATCGTGATCTGCTGCGGGTTTTGCATCTCGACCTTGGTCTTGTCCTTAAGGCAGTACCCTTCCATGTTCGGAAATCTCACACTCCTAGGCTCAAATTTTGCTGGTGCCTTCCGGCAACCCGCCGTATTCTAGTCGCCGCCTCTCTCCAATTCAACCCGACCTCCGCCTGATCTCGGGCGGCGCGGCCGCCGGAAGCCCTTTCGCGGAGAATCCGGGAACAGTAGACTGGGGCTGAAAAGCCAGGCGCTTCCTCGTTAGGCCAGGCTCCAGCGCGGACACAGGCCATTGCCCGGGAACGTCGAGAGACGCCAACGGGCAGAACAGACGCCGCCGGCCCAAGGCGGCGTCCGAAATGGCTGAGCTCCGTCTCTAAGCCGCGCTGTGCCAAAGCTAAACGAGAGGGGAGTGCGCCCCCGCGTGCTCTCTGGGTTGCGCCCATTCTGCGGGGTGCGTCGTGGTCTTCCTGACCGAGATCCTGGGAGCCGAGGTGATCGACGTTCGCCAGCACCGCGTCGGCCGCGTGCGCGACGTGACGGTGCGGGCGGCGCAGCCCTATCCGGTCGTCACCGGCCTGGTGGTCAGCCGCCGGCAGGGCACGGTCATCCCCTGGGGGGCGGTGCGAACGATCGCCGTCCGCGAGGTCGCCCTGCGGACGTCCCGTGCCGACGTGGAAAGGCACCAGGCGGCGCCCGGCGAAGTCTGGCTGGCCCGCGACGTCCTCGACAAGCAGATCATCGACACCGACGGCCGCCGCGTGGTGCGCGTCAACGATCTCCAGCTGACCGAGGCCGGCGGGTCCATGCTGCTGGTGGCCGCCGACATCGGCATCCGGGGCATCCTGCGAAGGCTCGGCATCGAGGCCCTGGGCAAGGCGGTGGCGCGCGCCTTCGGCCGGGACCTGCCCATGGTCCTGGTCGGCTGGGACGTGGTCGACCCCTTCGAGCGGCCCGAAGAGGGCGCGGCTCCCGTCAACGACGCGCTCCGCCTGCGCATCCGGGGCAGCCGGATCGCCAAGCTTCACCCGGCCGACATCGCCGACATCGTCGAGGAGCTGGGGGCCAAAGAGCGCACCGCCGTCTTCGAGACGCTGACCGAGGAGATCGCCGCCGACACCCTCGAGGAGATGGAGCTCGAAGACCAGGTCTCGGTCATCGAGCACATGGACGTCGAGCGAGCCAGCGAGATCCTGGACGAGATGCCCCCCGACGAGGTGGCCGACATCCTCGCCGAGATGTCGGAGGAGAAGGCCCAGGAGATTCTCGGCCACATGGAGACGGACGAGGCCGAGGAGGTCCAGGAGCTGCTGGGCTACCGCGAGGACACCGCCGGTGGGCTGATGACGACCGAGTTCGTGGCCGTCAGCGAGACGCTGAGCGCCCAGCAGTGCATCGACGAGCTGCGGCGCATGGAGCCCGACGCCGAGTCGATCTACTACGTCTTCGTGGTCGACGACGAGGAGCACCTGCACGGCGTGCTCTCGCTGCGCGACCTGATCGTGGCCTCTCCGGAGAGGGCGATCGGAGACCTGATGATCCGCGACGTCGTCAGCGTGCGGCTCGACGCCTCCGCGCAGGAGGTGGCGGCGGTGCTCTCGAAGTACAACTTGCTGGCGGTCCCCGTGCTTGACGAGGAGGGCCACCTGGAGGGCATCGTGACCGTCGACGACGTCCTCGACGAGGTGCTCCCGGAGTCGGTCAAGCGCAAGCTGCCGCGGGT
>CAYLIP010000080.1:0-4982 GCA_964383855.1 uncultured Actinomycetes bacterium
ACCTGCTCGAGCTGTACGGCATCTACACCGAGGTCGACTGCGTCTTCGACAGCCGCAACACGCACGCGCTCTGGGAGGCCATGCCCGAGGCGGAACGGCAGGTCTTCCCGTTCGATCCCGCGCTCTATGACTGGGAAAGGTACTTCCAGGAGATCCACATGCCGACCGTGGTCCGCATGGCGCGCGCCGACACCGGGCCCCGGCGCGGAGGCGGGCCCACCGGCAGCACCGCGCCCAGGGGCGCGGGCGACAGCGTGGCCGCCGCCATCCGGAGGCGCCAGGGGCGGCGCGACGTGGTGGCCGTGTTCGACGTCGACGGCACCCTGGTCGAGACCAACGTGGTCGAGTACTACTTCTGGATGCGGCTCAAGGCCCAGCCGCTGGAGGACTGGCCGTCGTTCCTGGCGCGCATGGCCCGGCAGGCCCCGCGCTGGCTTTACCTCGAGCGCCGCTCCCGCGCCGAGTTCCAGCGCAGCTTCTATCGCGAGTACGACGGCCTCGACCTGGAGGAGATGCGCCAGCTCGGCCGGGAGGCGATGAACGAGGTCACCCTGCGCCGGGTCTATCCGGACGGCATCCGGCGCGTCCGCGAGCACAAGCGCGCCGGACACCGGGTGCTCCTGCTGACCGGAGCCCTGGACGTGGTCGTGGAGCCGCTGGCCGAGCTGCTGGAGGTCGAGCTCGACTGCGCCCACCTGCTGGTCCGCGACGGCCGCCTGACCGGCGACCTGGCGGCGCCGCCGCCCGCCGGCGAGGCACGGGGGACCCTGCTCGAGGAGTACGCGGCTCGCAACCAGATCGTGCTGGGCGAGAGCTTTGCCTACGCCGACTCGCTTTCCGACCTGCCCATGCTGGAGCTGGTCGGCTCGCCGGTCGCCGTCAATCCCGACCCCCGCCTCTCCCAGGTCGCGCGCCAGCGCGGGTGGCGGGTCGAGCGCTGGGAGATGGCGCGCGGCAACTGGCACCTGCCCATGCCCGACCCGAGGTCGGCCGAGTACCGCGAGTACAGCGGGGCCGGGCGCTGATGCTGGCCATCGAATACGTCCGCTCGCTGCCCCGCTACGCCCTGGTCAAGGCTTCCGGCGGGCGCTCCGGGGCTGCCACCGGGACCTACTCGATGCTGCACCTGGGCGACGTGGCGGAGCCCGTCCTCCCCGGCCCCGGCTGGGTGAAGCTCTACCCGCGCGTCTCCGGCATCTGCGGCTCAGACCTCGCCGCCATCACCGGCCACGCCTCGCTCTACCTGGACCCGCTGACCTCCTACCCGTTCATCCCCGGCCACGAGATGGTGGCCGAGACCGAGGATGGGCAGCGGGTGGTGGTGCAGCCGGCGCTCGGCTGCCAGGTCCGCGGCGTCGATCCGCCCTGCGGGCAGTGCGCGGCCGGCCATCCCGGACGCTGCGAGTGCGTGACCGACGGCGACGTCGAGGTGGGCCTGCAGACCGGCTACTGCCACTCCACCGGCGGCGGCTGGGGCGAGGTCGCCGTCGCCCATCCCTCTCAGGTCTTCGAGGTCCCGGATGCGCTCTCCGACGAGGCGGCCGCCCTGATCGAGCCCTTCGCGTGCTGCGTGCACGCGGCGCTCCGGGCACGGGCGGACCGCGACGAGGTCGCGGTCGTGTTCGGCGCCGGCGCCATCGGCCTGCTCACGATCGCCGCGGTCAAGCTCTTCACGCCGCCACGGCGGCTGGTCGCGGTGGCCAAGCATCCGCATCAGCGGGAGCTGGCGCGGGCCCTGGGCGCCGATCAGGTGGTGACGCCCCAGGAGGTCTTCCAGCGGGTCCGCTTCGCCACCGGAGCGCGGCGGCTGGACGGCATCGGGCGGCCGCTACTGCTCGGCGGCGCCGACGTCATCTTCGAATGCGCCGGGCGCGCCGAGTCACTCAATGACGCAGTCCGCCTGACGCGCGCCGGCGGCCGCGTCATCGCGGTCGGGATGCCGGGCGAGGAGAAGGTCGACTGGACGCCGATCTGGCAGCGGGAGCTGACCGTCATGGGCGCCTACGCTTACGGGATCGAGGATGGCGGCCGGCCCACCTTCGAGCTGGCGCTGGAGGCGGCCCCCGAGCTCAAGCTGGAGCGGCTCTGCGGACCCCTCTTCGGCCTCGGCGAGTACCGGGAGGCGATCGACTATGCGCTGCAGGCGGGAAGGCTGAACGCCGTGAGGGTGGCCTTTGATTTGCGAGGATTGAGAGCCTGATGGCAGGCAGACCAGGCGCCGTGATCGAGGTCGACCGGAACACCCCGCCCACGCTCTTCCACTACGGCGAGGGCTTCCGGCTCGAGCGGCTGCCCCTGGGCAGCCGGATCGTCTATCCGCCCGATCCGATCGAGCCCATCGCCCACCCCGAGCGGGCCATCCGCCGGGCGCTGGCCCACCCGCTGGACGACGATCCCCTGAAGTCGCTGCTGCGGGCGGGGATGAAGCTGACGATCGCGATCGACGACCTCTCGCTGCCGCTGCCGCCGATGGCCGCCCCCGACGTCCGCCAGCTCGTCCTGGAGGAGGTGCTCGAGCTGGCGGCCGATGCCGGGGTCGAGGACATCGAGCTGATCATCGCCACCGGTCTCCATCGCCGGATGACGGCCGACGAGATCAGGCACATCGTGGGTGACCGTGTCTTCACCACCTTCTGGCCCGACCGCCTCTACAACCACGACGCCGAAGACCCCGACGGCAACGTGACCATCGGCGCCACCGCCCAGGGAGAGCCGGTGACCCTCAACCGGCGAGCGGCGGAATCGGACCTCGTGATCTACGTCAACCTGACCCTGGTGCCGATGGACGGAGGCCACAAGTCGATGGCGACCGGGCTCGCCAGCTACGCCGGGATCGCCGCCCACCACAACGTCGACACCCTTCTCGGCTCGCGCTCCTACATGCATCCGCCCGACTCGGCGCTGCACCACTCCTGCATCCGGCAGGGCCAGCTGATCGAGGACTCGGTCCGCGTCTTCCACATCGAGACCTCGGTCAACAACCACAGCTTCCCGGCCATCGCCAACTTCCTGCAGAAGCGCGAGACGGACTGGACGGCCGGGGACCAGGCCCAGTTCCTGGCCATGAAGCAGTTCACCGACCTCTGCCCGCCCAACTTCAAGCGGACCATCTTCCACTCCATGCGCGCGCCCTACGGGCTGACCGGGGTGCACGCCGGCCAGGTCGATGCCGTCCACGAGAAGACGCTCGGCAACGTGCGCCGGCAGATGACGGTGGAGGTCGAGGGGCAGACCGACATCGTGACCATGGGCCTGCCGTACCTGGGCCCGTACAACGTCAACGCCGCCCTGAACCCGGTCCTCGTCGTCTGCCTGGGCCTCGGCTACCTCTTCAACCTCTACCGGGGGCGGCCGGTGGTGCGGCAGGGCGGAGTCATCATCCTCGAGCACCCCTGCCGGAACGAGTTCGATTCCGTCCAGCACCCGAGTTACATTGACTTCTACGAGGAGGTGCTGGGCAGCACGCTCGATCCTCACGAGATCGAGAAGCAGTTCGAGAAGCGCTTCGCGGAGGACGCCTGGTACCGCCAGCTCTTCCGCAAGAGCCACGCCTACCACGGGGTGCATCCCTTCTACGCCTGGTACTGGGCGGCCCACGCGCTGGCGCACGTCGACCAGGTGATCGTGGTCGGCGGGGAGCGCGAGGTCGTGCACCGGCTCGGCTTCAAGGCGGCCTCCAGCCTGGAGGACGCGCTCGAGATGGCGGAGCAGACGGTCGGCCGCTGGCCCAGCATCACGCATCTGCGCACGCCGCCGCTGATGCTGTGTGACGTGCGGTGAACCCGATCGCCGGCGCCATGCGCGATGTGCGCCTGATGAGGCGTGGCTTCCGCTGGGGCATGCCGCGCCCCCGCTCGTGGCCTGAGCGCGAGCCGGCGGTGCCCGACCGCCCGAGCAACCTGGGCTGGGCCCGCATGGAGCCCGTGCGGTCGCTGCGCTTCCTGCTCCAGCGCGGCTTGCTGATGCCCTTCACCAAGGTGATGACCGACCCGCAGGTGCACGGCAGCGAGTGGGTGCGCGACCTGGACCGGCCGGCGATCATCGCCGCCAACCACGTCAGCCACGCCGACCTCTCGCTGCTGCTGTACGCGCTCTCCCAGCGCACACGGGAGCGGACGGTGGTCGCGGCTGCGGCCGACTACTGGTTCAAGCGGCCCTGGCTGGGGCGCTTCGTGAGCCTGTGGCTCAACACCTTTCCCTTCTCGCGCACCGGCAGCCCCCAGGCCCAGCTGAGCAGCTCCTCGCAGCTGCTCAAGTCGGGCTGGAACCTTCTGCTCTTCCCGGAGGGCACGCGCTCCCCGGACGGCCGGCTGCAGGAGTTCAAGCCCGGCGTCGGCTTCCTGGCCTCAGAGACGGGGGCGCCCGTGATCCCGATGCACGTGCGGGGCTCGCACCGGGTGATGCCCAAGGGCCAGCGGCTGCCCCTGCCGGCGCCGGTGTCGATCCGGGTCGGAAGGCCGATCGAGCCCCGTTCCGGAGAGACGACGCGCGCCCTCACGGCGCGGGTCGAGGGCGCCGTCCGCGCCCTGGCCGGAGAGACCGATGATCCGGAGGTCGTTGGAAGCTGGATTCAACGTTGGCGGCAGACGGCTCCGCGATCGCGCTCGAGGACGTAAGGCTCCAGTACGGCGCCTTCCCTGCCATCCGGGAGATCAGCTTCCGGGTGCCCAGGGGCCAGTTCGTGGCCGTGGTCGGGCCGACGGGCTGCGGCAAGTCCTCGGTCCTCAACCTGGTGGCCGGGCTCCTGGCGCCCACCGGGGGCAGCGTCCTCACCGGGGGCCGGCCGGTGGAGGCGGTGAACCTCGAATGCGCCTACATGTTCCAGGCCGACGCGCTCCTGCCCTGGAAGACGGCGCTCGAGAACGTCCTCCTGGGCCCGATGCTGCGCGGGACGCCGCCGGCGCGAGCCCAGGAGCTGGCCCGGGAGTGGCTGGCCAGGGTGGGGCTGCGGGGCTGGGAGGATCGCTATCCGCACCAGCTCT
>CAYLIP010000080.1:4992-9095 GCA_964383855.1 uncultured Actinomycetes bacterium
CTCTCGGGCGGCCAGCGAAAGCGCGTGGCCATGGCGCAGGCCCTGATCAACCGGCTGCCGATCCTGCTCATGGACGAGCCCTTCGCCGCCCTCGACGCCCAGACCCGGGCCCTGATGGAGCAGGAGCTGCTCGGGCTCTGGCAGGAGCTGGGCGCGACCGTGCTCTTCGTGACCCATGACCTGGAGGAGGCGATCGCGCTCTCCGACCGCGTCATCCTCTTCACGGCCGGCCCCCAGGCCACGCTCAAGGGCGACTACCCGGTCGACCTGCCGCGCCCCCGGAACGTGGTCGAGGCCCGGTTCATGCCCGGCTTCGGCGAGGTCTACGAGCGGGTCTGGAACGACCTCCGAGAGGAGGTGATGGCGAGCTATGAGCGCCAGCGCTCCTAGGGCCGGCGGGCAGCGGCGGCGGCGGTTCTGGCGCCGGCGGCCGGCCATCCTGGCCATGCAGATCGGCATCCTGGCGATCGTCCTCGTCTTCTGGGAGTGGGGCGCGCGGACCCGCTACGACGGCGACCACTTCATCGTCGATCCCTTCCTCTGGTCGCGGCCGCTCCGGATCTGGTCGCGGATGCTGGAGTGGCTGGGCGACGGGACCATACTCCGCAACGTCTTCATCACGCTCTACGAGGCCGCGGCCGGGTTCCTGCTCGGCGTCGCGGGCGGGATCGTGGCCGGCTTCCTGCTCGGCCGCTCGGACTTCTGGGCCCGGGTCCTCAATCCCTACATCCAGGTCGTCAACGCGCTGCCCCGGCTCGTGTTCACGCCCATCTTCTTCATCCTCTTCGGCCTCGGTCCCAACTCGAAGATCGCGCTCGGTTTCTCGCTGGTCTTCTTCATCGTCTTCTTCAACGCCTACCAGGGCGTCCGGGAGGTCGACCGCAACGTGTTCAACAACGCGCGCATGCTGGGCGCCGACGGCCGCCAGATGACCCGGCACGTCCTGCTGCCATCGGCCATGACCTGGATCCTGACCAGCCTGCACACCTCGGTCGGTTTCGCCATGGTGGGCGCCATCGTCGGCGAATACCTGGGATCGTCGAGCGGCCTCGGCCACATAATCAACCAGGCGGAGGGCAACCTCGACACCACGGGCGTGTTCGCGGGGCTGATCGTGCTGAGCGTGGTCGTGGTGATCGTCGAGCTGGTGGTCACCCAGCTCGAACGGCGCCTTGTCAAATGGAAGCCGCAGCCGGCGGGCGACCTGCTGGCCGCATGAGTTCGACGGAGGAGGATCGCAGCTTGAATAAGAGGCCAGTCAAGACGGGACTTCTGGCGATGGCGTTCTTCGTGCTCGCCGCCTGCGGCGGCTCGGGGGCCGGGCCTGCGGCCTCGCCATCTGCTTCCGGCCCCCCCGAGAAGACATCGATCAAGTTCGGCGTCGGCGGGCAGGGCCAGATCATCTACATGCCGCTGACGCTGGCCGACCAGCTCGGCTACTTCAAGGCCGAGGGGCTGACGGTCGAGATCGATGACCTGAAGGGTGGTGCCGACGCTCTGAAGGCACTCACCGGCGGGTCGGTCGACGCTGTCACCGGCTTCTACGAGCACACGATCCGGACGCAGGCGCAGGGCAAGTCGATCGAGATGATCACGCTCTTCGATCTCAACCCCGGTCTCGTGCTCTTCGTCAACAAGAAGCATGCGGATGCCAAGTCGATAAAGGACCTGGCCAGCCTGAACATCGGCGTGACCTCGCTGGGTTCATCCACCGACGAGATGGTCCGCTACCTGTTCAAGCAGAGCGGGCTCGATCCCAAGACCGCCAAGACGGTGGCCGTGGGCAGCGGGTCGACCGCGATCACCGCGCTGAAGAACGACACCGTGCAGGCGCTGGTGACGGTTGAGCCGGCGGCATCGACGCTCGAGCAGTCCGGCGACGGCAAGGCCATCTACGACACCCGGACGGCGGCCGGCACGAAGGAGGTCTTCGGCGGCTCCTGGCCGGCGGGTGGCTTCTACCTGACCAGCGACTTCGTCAAGCAGAACCCCCGCACCGCCGCCGCCCTGGCGAGGGTCGGGGTCAAGACGCTCAGGTACATCCATTCCCACCCGGCGGCCGACATCGCGTCCCACCTGCCGCCCCAGCTCTTCTACCCGGACGGCAACAAGGACTTCTTCGTCAAGGTGCTGGACGCCAACCTGGGCATGTTCAGCTCCGACGGGAAGATGACTTCCGACGGCCCCGACAACGTGCTCAAGACGCTCAAGGTCGCCGACACCTCGACCGACTGGTCGACCGTGGACCTGAAGAAGACCTACGACAACTCATTCGTCTCCAGCGTGAAGTAGCAAGCGGTGCGCACCGGCTATCCTCTGCCGGTGCGCACGCGCCTGATCAGCGTCACCCCCGAAGAGCAGGTCGAGATCCAGCGCGTCCTCGCCGTTCAGCGGCGGATGAGCGACGCCGAGGGTGCCGGCAAGGGCGTCGACCGCGACCACTGGCAGGCACTGGAGCGGATCGCTCGAGCCCATGGCATCGACACCGCCCTGATGGCCGGGCTTCGGATCGACTTCCGGGCCGGCGGCGTCGAGGTGCTGGTCGAGCTGCGCCCCGAACCGAGCGTTTGACGTATTCGATCGCCGCCCGGGACCCGGCGACCGGGGAGCTCGGCGTGGCCGTCCAGTCCGCCTACTTCAGCGTCGGCCCGGTGGTGCCCTGGGTCGAGGCGGGCGTCGGTGCCGTGGCCACCCAATCGCTGGTCAACGTCGCCTTTGGACCCGCCGCCCTCGTCCTGCTCCGCTCCGGCTTCGGCGCGCCGCAGGTGGTGGCGTCCCTGATCGCGGGTGACGCCGAGCCGGAGGGCCGCCAGCTGGCCGTGGTCGACGCCTCCGGCCTGGCCGCCGCCCATACCGGCTCCCGCTGCATCCAGGCCGCCGGTCACCGGCTGGGCGCGGGCTACAGCTGCCAGGCCAACCTGATGGAGCGCGACACCGTCTGGGATGCCATGGCCACCGCCTACGAGGCGGCCTCCGAACTGCCCCTGGCGGAGCGGTTGATCGGCGCGCTTCGCGCCGCCGAGGCCGAGGGCGGGGACATCCGCGGCCGGCAGTCGGCCGCCATCGTGGTAGCCACCGGCACGCCCACCGGGCGGCCCTGGGACGACCGGACCATCGACCTCCGGGTCGAGGACCATCCCGACCCGGTGGAGGAGCTGGCCCGGCTGCTGCGCATCCGGCGCGCCTACCAGGCCGCGCTCGGCGGCGACCGCGTGCTCGCCCCCGGCCGCCGTCCGCCCGATCTGGCCGCGCGGAGGGCAGCGCTGGAGATCGCGCCCGAGATGCTCCAGCTGCGGCTGATGGCAGGCCTGGCCTGCGCTGAGGCGGGGGAGTGGGAGGAGGCGATGACGCTGCTGCGCGAGGTCCTGAAGGAGGAGCCGCGCTGCCTGGAAACCCTCAGGCGAATGGAGGCCGCGGGCCGGGCGCCGGCGGGTATCGCCGGGCAGATCCAGGGGAGACTGTAGACTCTAGCTTCGTTGCCACCCAGAAGAGGAGGGCCGCCCCGCCGCGCTCCCCGGCGTGCCAAGCCGCGGCCGCAGGCGGACGAGCCCGAAAAGGAGCAGGCGGTCGTCATGGACGCCGTCGTCGCCCAGGCGCTGCCCAACGCGATGTTCGAGGTCGAGATCGAGGGCGGTCACAAGCTGATCGCCTACGCCGCGGGCCGGATGCGCCGGTACTTCATCCGCATCACGCCCGGTGATCGCATCCGCGTCGAGCTCTCGCCCTACGACCTGACGCGGGGCCGGATCGTCTACCGCTACCGCGACTAGCCTTCCTCCGCCGGCCTGGCTGTCCGGGGGTCTGCTAAAGGTGAACGTTTCTTCGCAGAGGGCTGTGAACGGCGCGGGGACTATCACGACTGCGAGGAGCTAAAGAGGTGACCGCAGGTCAGGCATTCCGCTCGGTCGAGGTTGTTCCCGGCTCCGCAATGGTCACACCACTTGAGCCTCACGCCCGACGCTGGAGTAGACGATGGGGCTAGCGAAGGGACGGCCGGCGGCTCGAAGGCGACCGCGGCCTTGAGTCCGATCCCGCAATGGCGGCAGTTGCGCTGTCCCCAATCCGCCAGCAGGTGAGGCGTGGCCAGTTCACGGCAGCCCGGA
>CAYLIP010000081.1:0-9056 GCA_964383855.1 uncultured Actinomycetes bacterium
TCAAGGCGGCGCTGAACACCACCTCGTGGCTGTCGGCGGCGTCCTTCCAGGAGACGACGCGGGTGCTGACCGAGGCCGCCATCAGCGGCAAGGTCGACCGCCTGCGCGGCCTCAAGGAGAACGTGATCATCGGCAAGCTGATCCCAGCCGGAACCGGGCTCGACTACTACAAGAAGCAGCGCGAGCAGGCCGCCCGGATGCTGGAGGAGGAGCCGATCGACCTCGACACGCTGAGCGTGTAAGGACTCGCCGGCAACAGCCGGGAGCCAGGGGGCCGGTCCACCGCGGACCGGCCCCTTTTCTGTTGCACCACCAATATGTCCCGAGCCGCCTCACCAGTTGGTGGGCAGGTGTCGCTGCAGAGCGGCGACGGAGAGGTGTCAGACGGAGGCCAGGAAGTCCCCCACCAGCGCGTTGAACGCGTCCGCCCGCTCGAAGTAGACCGAGTGCCCGGCCCCGACCACCTCCTCGTAACGCCCTTCAGGCAGCACCGAGGTCATGTAGAGCACCGCCTCGGGGGCGATCACGATGTCCTCGGCCCCGGCGATCCCCAGCACCGGCACCTCCAGGCTGGCCAGGTCGCGGGCGGGGCGGGTCCGGGCGGCCCTGAGGGCCTCTCTGACGGCCTCTTTGTCGATGCCCGTGGAGAGGGCGTCGATGGACCGGTAGAGATGGTGCAGGGCCGGCTGCTCGCGGGCCATCCGCTCGCCGGCCGCGGGGTGGACGCCGAGCGCGAGCAGCCGCTCCGGCTCGTAGGCGGGGTCGGGCGCGGGCGGCTCCAGCGTGCCCGTGGTAGCCGCCATGACCAGCGCGCGCACCCGCTCCGGCTGGGCCAGCGCATATTCCAGGCACGTCCAGCCACCCATCGACTGGGCGACAAGGCGGACGTCTTCGAGGTCCAGCTCGTCGATCAGGGCTGCCAGGTCCGAAGCGTACGAGCCCACCAGCGCCTCCGCCGGCGACCCCTCGCTCAACCGGGACGGAGTGAACCCGCGGTGCGCGAAGACCACGCAGCTGTAGCCGTCGGCGAAGTAGGGCACCTGCTGCCACCAGGAGACGTGGTTGCCGCCGAGGCCGTGGGCGAACACGATCGCCGGGCCGCTCCCATGGACCTCGTAGTAGAGCTCGGCGTCCGGCCGCAGGAGGTAGGGCACCGCGACTGAAGGTTACGAACTTTGCACGGCCGCTGACATCGCTCTGACAACCGCGGCGCAGTCTGGCGGCCATGAGGACGGCACTGGCTCTCACCCTGGCCCAGGCCGCCGACCAGGCGGCGCTCTCGCCGGCGTCGGCCGCGGTCATGTTCGCCATACTCCTCGCTCGGGGCGCCTGCGCGCGCCTGGCCGCCGGCGCCTGATCTCTCGGGCCTGAACCACCGGCACCCGAACCTCCCGCACCCGAACCTCCCGCACCCGAACCTCCCAAAGGACTTCACAGGTCCTTCACAGGCGGCGGTCAGGATCGGTCTCATCCCGTATCCACAAATGGAGGAGATCGACATGAGACCCCTCGGAATGCTGTGGGCGCTGCTCACAATCCTGATCGCGATCGCCGCCGGCATCGGCGCCTACCAGTGGGGGCTGCACGACGGCCTTGCCCAGCAGATCCAGCACCTGCCGGCGAACGAGGTCCCGGTGCCCGGCTACGGATACCCCTACCCCTACGGACCCCACTGGGGCTACGGCTTCTTCCCGGCCTTCCCGCTCTTCGGATTCCTCTTCTTCCTGCTGATCCTGTTCCTCATATTCCGGCCTCGCCGCTGGCACGGCGGCCGCTGGGGCTACGGACCGGGCGGGCACTTCGAGGAGATGCACCGGCGCGCGCATGAGGGCCAGCCGCCAACCGACCACGAGCCCAAGCAGTAGCCTGCGCAGCCGTGGCCTCGATCCTGGTCGTGGACGACGAGCCGGAGATCCTCCGGCTCGTCCGCGACTATCTCGAGCATGCGGGCTTCACGGTTCTGACCGCGAGCGACGGGCCGGGCGCCCTCCAGCAGGCGCGCGCGCGCAGGCCTGACCTGGTCGTCCTCGACCTCGGCCTGCCCCGGCTGGACGGCCTCGACGTGACCCGGGAGCTGAGGCGGACCAACGGCGTCCCGATCATCATGCTGACCGCCCGCGCCGACGAGTCGGACAAGCTGGTCGGCCTCGAGCTGGGGGCCGACGACTACCTGACCAAGCCCTTCAGCCCCAAGGAACTGGTGGCACGGGTCCGCGCCGTGCTCCGCCGCGCCGAGGCCGCGCTGGCGGGCGGGGACGTGGTCAGGGTGGGGGGCGCGGTCGAGCTCGACGTCGGCCGCCGCGAGGCCCGCTTCGACGGCCGGCAGGTGCGGAGCCTGACCAGCACCGAGTTCGACCTCCTGGCCTTCATGGCTCGCCAGCCGGGCCGCGTCTTCACGCGCGCCCAGCTCCTGGAGGCGGTACGCGGCGTGGCGGTCGAGTCGTACGAGCGCGCCATCGATGCGCACGTCAAGAACATCCGGCGCAAGATCGAACCCGATCCCTCGGCCCCTCGCTACCTGCAGACGGTCTTCGGCGTCGGCTACCGGTTCGCCGAGCCGGGGCGCTGATGCCCCGCGGCCGGCCGGGGCGCCCGCCGTGGTGGCCCGAAGACGAGCCGTGGCCCCCGCGACGGCGTCCCCACTGGGCGGGACGGTGGCGAGGACCGCCCCTGGTCGGGCTGGTCATCCTGGGCGCCTTCCTGCTCGCCGCCTCGGTCGGCTCCTTCTCCCACCACCCCGAGGGGGGCAGCCTGATCGGCCTGGCCCTGGCCGCGGCCGCCGGCTGCCTGGCCGCGGCCACCCTGGCGGGCATCAGCCTCCGCCGGCTGGTGGCCGGCATGCGCAGCGCCGACCGGCGCCGGCGCCTGTTCCTGGCCGACGTGGCGCACGAGTTCCGCACGCCGCTGGCCGTCATCCGGGGCCAGGCGGAGGCCTTCGCGGATGGCATTTACCCGGCGGACGCCGAGCACGTGGCGCCGATCGTCGAGTCGGTGCACGCCCTGGAACGGCTGGTCGACGATTTGCGCACGCTGACCATGTCGGAGGCGGGATCGCTGGAGCTCCGGCGGGAGGCGGTCGACCTGAAATCCCTGGCGGCGGACGTGGTGGCGGGTTTTCTCCCGGACGCCGCGCGAGGGGACGTTCAGCTGCGCAACGCCCTGCCCGAGGGCCTGCCCGCGGTCGACGCCGACCCCGCCCGGGTGCGGTCGGTCCTCGCCAACCTGGTCACCAATGCCATCCGGCATACCCCGGGCGGCGGTTCCGTGACGTTGAGCGGAGCTCGGCGCGGGAACCTCGTCGAGACGAGCGTCGAGGACACCGGCGAGGGCATCGAGCCCGAGCTGCTGCCGCGGGTGTTCGATCGCTTCGTCAAGGGCGATGGTTCAACCGGCTCGGGGCTGGGTCTGGCGATCGCCCGCGATCTCGTGGAGGCGCACGGAGGAACCATCGAGGCGAGCGCGCGCCCGGGCGGCGGAACCTCGGTCCGCTTCACGCTCCCGACCGGCACGCGCTAGCCGGCCGGCCGGCCGCTAAACCGGCGCGGTGATCGGCTCCTCGGCACCCGGCTCGAGGCCGGCCACCGCCAGCAGCCATCGCTCGTCGAGCGCAAGCGGCTCGCCCTGGGCCTGAAGCTGCTTGGCCACCAGCTCGATGCGGGTCAGTGCGGACACGAAGACATCGCGGTTGACGTGCAGCCACTCCCTGTCGTTTCCGCGCCAGACCGCGCAGCGGATGCGCTGAAGCTCCCGGAACAGCTGCTGCGAGGGGGAGAACTCCGGCTCTGCCATTGCCGAACTCTAGCGTGGGCGCGGCGCCATTGCGACAACCGTTTGGTATGTTTCGAGCAAGGTGGAGAGAGGGTTGGGGGCGTTTATGCGCTTGCACGCCCGAACCTGGTACACCCGAACGAGCGTTCCAATCATGGCGCTGGCGCTCACCCTTGCGCTGCAGCCGGCGGGCGCGAGCGCAATCACGCGCTGGGTCCCGCCAGCCCCGCGGCCGGCCGCTCCGGTGACCGTCGACCATCCACCGGTCGATGGTGTGACCAGCTTCGACAACGGGCCTCGCAACTCAGGCAAGGTGGCGCTCACCTTCGACGCCGACATGACGCCGGCCATGCTCCAGCAGCTGCGGAGCGGCCAGGTCCACAGCTGGTACAACCAGGAGGTCCGGGACATCCTCGACGCCGAGCGGGTGCCGGCGACCATCTTCCTGACCGGGCTCTGGGCCCAGACTTACCCCGGCATCGCCCGCTCGCTGGCCGGCGACCCGCTCTTTGAGATCGGCAGCCACACCCACGACCACGCCGCCTTCCGGACTCCGTGCTACAACCTGGTGCCCGCCGGCGATCGCGTCGCGGAGCTCACCATGGCCGGACGCGAAATCGAGGAGGCGACCGGCCTGCGGCCGTCGCTGCTGCGGTTTCCCGGCGATTGCTGGGATCACTCCGACGCCGCCCTGGCGGCCTCCCTGGGGATGACGGTGATCTCGGGCGACGTCCGCGGCGGCGACGCCTTCAACAGCTCGCCCGCCGCCATATCCAACAACGTTCTGCGGGGCATCCAGCCCGGATCCATCGTGCTTCTTCACATCCAGGGCGGCCCCAACGCACCGATGACGGCGCCCGCCCTCCGGACCATCATCGACGGCATCCGCGAGCGCGGCCTCGGTTTCGCGACCGTTTCCGAGCTGCTCCAGCGGGCCCCGGGCCGAGCCGCCAACGTCCGCACGTCGAGCGAGGTCCTGCTGCCGCTGCGAGGCGGGCTCCTGGGCGCGCCGGCCGGCAATCCGTATGCCACGCTGAGGGTCGTCCGGAGCCGAACCCTGCGGCGTCCGGCAACGGCCTGGAGCCTGCTGGATCACCTGATACCGTAGGTTGGTGGCCCGCCATCGGGCGCGGTCGTTCCTGGCGCTGCTCCTGGCGGGGGTCTTGGCGGCGGTCCTTGGCGCCGCCTGCTCGACCTCCGTTCCCGCCCCGTTGAGGAGCCAGAGCCAGAGCCTTGCCGGAGATCAGACCCTCCGGGTGCTGCTGCCCGAGGCTCCCCGCAGTCTCGATCCCGCGCTGGCGCAGGACGAGCGTGAGGAGGCGGTGGTGAGCCAGTTCTCGGAGCCCTTGCTCCGCCTCCAGTCCAACCTTCACGACGTCCAGCCGGGAGCGGCCGAATCCTTCTCGGTGGCGCCCGACGGGGTGACGTGGACCTTTCGGATCCGTCCGGGAGCGCGCTGGTCCGACGGCCAGCCGGTCCGGGCGCAGGAGTTCGTGAACCAATGGAGGCGCCTGATCGACCCGCGCACGGGCGCCCCGCACGCCGACCTCTTCGCCTCCGTGGTCCGGGGCGGCGAGGCCGCCGCCGCGCTCGACGCCCACGACTCGGCGCGGGTCGACGCCGCGCTCGCCGCCCTTGGCCTCAGCGCGCCCGACGAGCAGACCTTTGTCGTGGTGACTCCGGATGGGTCGCCGCGGCTGCAGTGGATCGCCACGCTGCCCGAGGGCGGTCCCTGGCGGGCCGACCTGCAGGTGCACCCGGGAACCGTGGGCAACGGCCCCTTCCACGTCACCGAGGCGGGGCGCGACCGGACCTCTCTGGCCCCCAACCCCAACTACTGGGCGGGCCGCACCACCCTCTCCAAGCTGGTGCTCGAGTACGGCGCCGACACGGCGACCGCCACCTCTCGCTATCGCGCGCAGGAAATCGACATCGCCGGCAACCTGACCGGCCCGATCGACCGCTCGGTGCGCTCCGACGTCGTCCGGATGCCCGAGCTGACGGTGTTCTGGATGGATTTCAACGTGGAGCGGCCTCCCTTCATCGACGCCCGGGTGCGGACCGCGTTTGCGGAGGCGGTCGACCGGGACGCCATCGCCAGTGAGGGGCTGGGCGGCGGCGCCATCCCCGCGACCACCCTGATTCCGAACGGCATGGGCGGCTTCCACCCCGAATACGGCAAGCCGCAGGAGGGCAATCCCGCCGCGGCCAGGCAGCTGCTCGACTCCGCGCAGGTGCCGCACGACCAGCTGGAAGCGATCCCGATGATCGTCCGCGACCGGCCGTTCGACCGGGCGGTTGCGGGTCTGGTCGCGGCCCAGGTCCAGCGCAACCTCGGCGTCACCATCAACGTGCAGCCGCTCTCGGTCGCCGACTACACAAAGCGGCTCCGGGCCGGAGACTTCGAGCTCGCCGGCCCGACCGGCTGGACCGCCGACTACCCTGAGCCCGGCGACTTCTTCGCCATCTTCGAGTCGGACAACGGGAACAACGGGTCGCGGTACCGCAGCCCTCGCTACGACGCCCTCGTCCGGCTGGCCGGCACCGAGCTCAACGGCGACCGCCGCGACCAGCTCTACGGCCAGGCTGCGCAGCTGCTGGAGCAGGACTCGCCGGTCATCTTCCTGGTCCAGCGCCAGCGCGTCTCCCTGGTCCGGCCGTACGTCAAGGGCGCGCGCAGGCTGCCCGTCGATCCCTGGCCGGGGGCCAGCTCCTCGGGCTCGATCTGGATCGCCAGCCACTGATGGCGGTTCCGCTCCTCGACCACCACTCCAGTGCCACCGAGATGCTGGCGGCTCTCCGATCGGGTGCCATATCCGCGACCGAGCTGCTGGAGCTTCACCTGGGCCGGATCGCGCGGTTCAATCCCGGGCTCAACGCCATCGTGAGCGGCGAGGCTGCCCGGGCTCGAGCCCGCGCGACAGAAAAGCTCTCCGGGGCGCTGGCCGGCCTGCCCCTCACCGTCAAGGACACCATCGACGTGGCCGGGCTGCCCACCACGGCCGGCGACCCGGCCCGGGCCGGGGCGGTGCCCGAGCGCGACTCCGAGCTGGCGGCCCGGGTTTTCGGCGCCGGCGCGGTGCTCCTGGGCAAGACCAACGTGCCGCCTCGAGCCGGCGATTGGCAGACCGCCAACGCGCTCTTCGGGCGGACGCTGAACCCGTGGGACCCGGCTCGGACCCCGGGCGGATCGACCGGCGGCGGGGCCGCTGCGCTGGCCGCCGGCCTCACCCCACTCGAGTTCGGAAGCGACATCGGCGGTTCGATCCGGGTGCCCGCCGCCTTCTGCGGGGTTTTCGGGCACCGGGCGAGCGAGGGGTCGGTGCCCGGCCAGGGACAGTTTCCGCTGGAGCAGGTGATGCAGGCGCTCGGTCCCCTGGCCCGCACGGCGGCCGACCTGCGGCTGGTCATGAGCGTGATCGCGAATGCCCTCCCGGAACCGCGCGCGACCTCGCTGGCCGGCCTGCGGGTGGCGGTGCTGCCCTGGGTCGACTGGCTGCCGGTGGACGGCGAGGTGGCGGCCGCGCTCGAACAGCTTGCCGGGCGGCTCCCCGGCGCCGCCCTCGCCGGTCCTGAGGGTTTCGACGCCTGGGCGCACGAGGAGCTCTACGCGTCGCTCCTCGCTTACGTGACCTTCGACCCCGACCCGGCGCTCCGGGCCCGGGTGGCGGAGTCCATCGCCCAGGCGCCCGAGCCGCTGGCCCCGGCCATGCTCCGGGGGGTGCGGGCCGGAGAGTCCGAGTACGCCGGCATGCTCGCGGAGCGCGAGCGCTGGCGGGAGCGCTGGGCGCGCTTTTTCAGTGACCACGACCTGCTGCTCACGCCCGCGACCATCGTCCCCGCCTTCCCGCACGACGACCGGCCCTTCCTGCGGCGGCGGCTCACGGTGAACGGGGAGGAGGTGCCCTACAAGAGGCTCGAGTTCTATCCCGGGCTGGCGGCCCTCAGCGGGCTGCCGGCGACCGCGATTCCCGTGGGCCGGACCCGCTCCGGACTGCCGATCGGCATCCAGGCGATCGGAGGCCGGTTCCAGGACGCCACCTGCCTGCAGTTCGCGGAGCTGGTGGAGACCGAGCTGGGCTGCCGCTTCGAGGCTCCGCCCGGCTTCGATTAGCGCATGCGTCCTGGCCTCACCCGGGGGCGTGGAGACGGACACCGGGAGGGGACCCGCGCTATACTGTCCGCTTGTTGTCCACGCGGGCGTCCTCGCGTGGGTTCCAACACGACGCCGTCAATCCTCAATCGCGGAGAGCAGTTTGCCCACCATTCAGCAGCTGATTCGGATCGGCCGGGAGCCCTCGGTCAAGAAGTCGAAGTCGCCTGCCCTCAAGGGCTCGCCCCAGCGGCGCGGCGTCTGCGTCCGCGTCTACACGACGACTCCCAAGAAGCCGAACTCCGCCCTCCGCAAGGTCGCCCGCGTGCGGCTCACGACCGGGATCGAGGTCACAGCCTACATCCCCGGCATCGGGCACAACCTGCAGGAGCACTCGGTCGTCCTCATCCGCGGCGGCCGCGTGAAGGACCTGCCGGGCGTCCGCTACCACATCATCCGCGGCACGCTGGACACCGCCGGGACCAAGAACCGCAAGCAGGGTCGCTCCAAATACGGCGCCAAGCGCGAGAAGGCGAAGGCCTAGACAGATGCCCCGCCGCAACAAGCCACCCAAGCGCGTGATCATTCCCGACCCCGTTTACGGGTCGGAGGGTCTGGCCAAGTTCATCAACATCGTCATGCGCGACGGCAAGCGCTCGGTCGCCGAGCGGATCACGTACGACGCCCTGCGCCGCGCCAGCCGGAACTCCAAGCGGGAGCCGCTCGACATCTTCGACCAGGCGATGCGCAATGCGACGCCGCTCCTGGAGGTCAAGCCGCGCCGCGTCGGCGGCGCCACCTACCAGGTGCCGATCGAGATCAGGCCCGAGCGCCGCTACGCGCTGGCCCGCCGGTGGCTCGTCCGTTTCGCGCGCCAGCGTGGCGGGAAGAGTATGTCGGAGAAGCTCGCAGGCGAGCTGCTCGACGCTGCCAATGGAACCGGCGGCGCCGTGCGCCGCAAGGAAGAGACCCACAGGATGGCTGAGTCCAACAAGGCTTACAGCCACTTCCGGTACTAGGCGGGCGAAGAGGAGTTAGGGAACTGGCAGTGGCTGTTAACGCGCCGGCACGAGCGACGCGCCTTGAGAAGGTCCGGAACATCGGGATCATGGCGCACATCGACGCGGGCAAGACGACGACGACGGAGAGGATCCTCTTCTACTCCGGCCGCCTCCACAAGATGGGCGAGGTGCAC
>CAYLIP010000082.1:0-9055 GCA_964383855.1 uncultured Actinomycetes bacterium
TGAAGATGGTCCACAACGGCATCGAGTACGCCGACATGCAGCTGATCGCCGAGGCCTACGATCTCCTGCGCCAGGCGCTCGAGCTCGAGCCCGCCCGCCTGAGCGAGATCTTCTCGACCTGGAACGAGGGCGACCTCGATTCCTACCTGATCCAGATCACGGCCGAGGTGCTGGCCAAGGTCGACCGGCGCAGCGGCCTGCCCCTGGTCGACGTGATCCTTGACGAGGCGGCGCAGAAGGGGACCGGCAAGTGGTCGAGCCAGTCGGCGCTCGACCTGGGGACCCCGACGACCGCGATCGCGGAGGCGGTGTTCGCCCGCTACCTGAGTGCGATGAAGCCGGCCCGGGAGCGCGCCGCGCGGCGCCTGACGGGACCTGCCGGCCACCGCCGGGGAGAGGAGCGGCTGATCGAGGACGTCCGCGACGCCCTCTATGCCAGCAAGGTCGTGGCCTACGCCCAGGGTTTCGCGCAGATGGCCGCCGCCGGCCAGGAATACGGGTGGGACCTGCGGCTCGGCCGGCTGGCGACGATCTGGCGCGGCGGCTGCATCATCCGCGCTCGATTCCTGGACCGCATCCGGGAGGCCTACGACGCCGAGCCCGAGCTCGAGAACCTCCTGCTGGCGCCCTACTTCACCGAAGCCCTGACGCGCACCCAGGCGGCCTGGCGGAGGGTGGTGGCCACCGCCGTCGAGCTCGGCGTTCCCACCCCCGCCTTCTCCAGCGCGCTCGCCTTCTTCGACGGCTACCGCCGAGAGCGCGGGCCGGCCAACCTGCTCCAGGGGCTGCGCGACTATTTCGGCGCCCACACCTACAAGCGCAGCGACCGCGAGGGCTCGTTCCACACTCGCTGGGCCCAGGACGGCGAGGAGGTCGAAGCTTGACCCGGGGTCGCCGGGCAGCTGGCCCGGCGCCCGGCCGGCCGTGAACCTGGCGGCCTTTGGCGCCACCTTCGTCACCCTCTTCGTGATCATCGACCCGATCGGCAACGTGCCCGTCTTCGTGGTCCTGACCGGCTCCCGGCCGGCCGCGCAGCGTCGGCAGATCGCGGTCCAGGCGGCGGCCGGCGCGGGCGCCCTGATCGTGGTCTTCGCCCTCTTCGGAAGGCTCGTCCTCGACTACATGCACGTGTCGGTCGCCAGCCTCGCGATCGCCGGCGGCCTGCTGCTCCTGCTGGTCGCCCTCCAGATGTTCCAGGGCCACGACTTCGCCCTCAAGGAGACCGACAACCCGGCGCTCGTCCCGCTGGCCACGCCCTTGCTGGCCGGCCCGGGGGCGATCGCGGCGGTGATGGTGCTCGCCGACCGCAGCCCGGGCCTGGGGGGCCGGATCGGAGTCATCGCCGGCATCCTGGCGGTGGCCGTGCTGGTGGGGGCGACGCTCCTGGTCGCCAACCGCCTGGCGCGGCTGCTCCGGCCGGGCGGGGTGCATTTCCTGAGCCGGATCCTGGCGCTGCTCCTGAGCGCGATCGCGGTCCAGCTCATCGTCGATGCCGTCCGCACGCTGGCCGCATCGCCGGCCGGCTAGCCAGGATCGACGCATGCGGGTGGTGGACCTCTCTCAGCCGGTGGTCGAGCACTTCCGCTATCGCGCCTCGCTCGAGCGGACGAGCGACGTCGCGCGGGGCGACCTGGCCACCGCGTCGCGGCTCTGCCTGGGCACCCACACCTACACCCACGTCGATGCCCCGAGCCACATGATCGAGGGCGCCCCCACCCTGGACCAGGTGCCGCTGGATCGGTTCTGGGGCGAGGCCGAGGTCGCCGACTTGAGCGCCGTGCCCGACGCCACGGCGGTCACCGCGGCCGACCTCGAGCGGGCGCTGCCCCGGCTCCGCGAGGGCGACGTGGCGCTGCTCCGGACCTCGCTCGAGCTGCGCGCGGACTGGCGCAGCCAGGAGTTCTGGGATCGCTCGCCGTGGCTGGACCGGTCGGCGG
Source organism: uncultured Actinomycetes bacterium (assembly GCA_964383855.1). Taxonomy (GTDB): domain Bacteria; phylum Chloroflexota; class Dormibacteria; order Dormibacterales; family Dormibacteraceae; genus CAZHAC01. The sequence continues at coordinate 1,938 of CAYLIP010000082.1, forward strand.
CCGCCTGGCTGGTCGAGCGGCGGGTGCGAGCGGTGGGCTACGACTTTCCTCAGGACCGGCCGATCCGGCACCTGGGCCGGGGCGGTGTGACGCTCGCCGACATGCCCGTCCACGACCTGCACCTTCGGGCCGGCATCACCCAGGTCGAATACCTGCGCAATCTGCACCTGCTGGGCGGCGGGAGGGTGCTCTTCTTCGCCCTCCCGCTGAGCCTGCCCGGCGCTGACGGCAGCCCCTGCCGGGCGTTCGCCCTCCTGGAGGGCTGACGTGGTGCTCTTCATGGCCCCGGCGCCCCGCCACAGGCTCCTGGCGGCTCTGCTGGTGGTCGCGGTGGGCGCGGGGCTGATCTGGTTCCAGGTCGCCCGCCCGCTGCCGCGAATCAGCGCCCGGCTGACCCTGCCGGCGGCGGAGCCGGTGGCGGGGGGCCGGCCCGCCGTGCCCTGGCCGGCCGACGGCGTGGCCGCGATCGGGGCCACCGAGATCGGTCTCATCGACACCAGCCCCGGCGACCGCCCGCTGCCCATGCTCAGCATCGCCAAGGTGGGCACGGCGCTCCAGGTGCTGGCCGACCATCCGCTCAAGAAGGACGAGCAGGGCCCGAGCGTGACCGTTTCCGAGGCCGATGTCGAGGATTACGTCCGGCGGAAGTCGGCCGGGGAATCGGTGGTGGCGGTCCAGGCCGGGGAGAAGCTGACCGAGTACCAGCTGCTCCAGGGCCTGCTGATCCCTTCGGCCAACAACTACGCCGCCATCCTGGCCAACTGGGACGCCGGTTCGATCCCGGCGTTCGTGGCGCGGCTGAACCAGAGGGCGCGCTCGCTCGGCATGAGGCAGACCAGCTACGCCGACCCGGCCGGGGTCGAGGAGGCGACTCGCTCCTCACCGTCCGACCTGGCGCGGGAGGCGGCGAGCGCGATCGCAGACCCCGTCCTGGCCGAGATCGTCGCCCAGCCGCAGGCCAGCCTGCCCGTGGCCGGCACCGTCTACAACGTGGACTACGGGCTCGGCCAGGGCGGCATCGCGGGCATCAAGACCGGCTCCGGGAACGGCTCGGCGGGTTTCATGTTCGCCTCCCCCCATCGGGTCGCGGGCAGGACGCTGACCGTGGTCGGGGCGGTCATGGGAATGCCCACGCTGGACTCGGCTTTCGCCGCCGCCCGCCGGCTGATCGAATTCGAGAAGCGGACCATCGTCTACGAGCAGGTGCTTCCGGCCGGAGCGACGGTCGCCGCCTACGACGTCCCCTGGCAGCGCCCGGCCGGTCTCCGGACCCTTCGGGCGGCGGACCTGATCGAGTGGCCGGGGCTGCGTGCGCAGCGCCGGCTGCATGCTCCCCCGGCGCGCGTCCCCTCGCGGGCGGGCGCGCCCGCCGGCGAGCTGGAGATCCGGCTCGGCGACCAGAGTGTGAGCGTGCCGCTGGAGACGGCCACCGCCGTCGAGCCGGCCCCCACCGGCTGGCGGCTGACCAGGCTCGCATGACCAGGACGTGGCGCCTGCTCACGGGCGAGGACAGGGTGCTGCTCGGGCTCGCCGCCTTCGTGCCCGTGACCGTCGCCGCCGACCGGCTCCATGCCGCCCCCGCCCTCACGTTCTTTCTCTCGGTGATCGCGGTGGTGCCCCTGGCGGGGCTGATCGGCTCCGCCACCGACGCGCTGGCGGGCCGGATCGGCGCCCGCGCCGGCGGGCTGCTCAACGCCACCTTCGGCAACGCGCCCGACCTGCTGGTGGGCGTCTTCGGCCTCCAGAAGGGGCTGATCCCGGTTGTCAAGGCCACGCTTATCGGCGCTCTGATCAGCAACTCGGCGCTGATCATGGGCATCTGCTGCCTGGTCGCCGGGCTGCTGCACCGCCGTCCCACCTTCCGGCGCGCCGAGGCCGGTCACCACAGCGTCCTGATGCTGCTGGCGCTGGCCGGGATCGCGTTCCCGAGCGCAGCCTCGTTCGTGCTCTGCGGGAGCCGGGGCTGCGCCGGCGCCGCCGACCGCGCCGCCGTCCTCCATGCCAGCGTCGGCATCGCCGCCGTGCTCCTGCTCGCCTACGCGGCCTACATGGCGTTCGGCATCTTCGGGCTGGAGTCCCTGCGCGGGACCAGCGACCAGCGTCCAGCCGAGACGCGGCAGGTCCGCGGGGAACGCGACTGGCCGCTCTGGCTCTCGATCGGCCTGCTGGCGGCGGCCACGCTGCTGCTGCTGCCGGTGACCGACATCCTGACCGGCTCCGTCCAGATGGCGACCCGCGCCATCGGCTGGACGGACGTCTTCGTCGGCATCATCGTCATCGCCAACGCCGGCAACGTCGCCGAGGGCTACGCCGCCGTCAAGTTCGCGTTCAGCGCACCGGGTTCGACCGGTGGCGTGGGCGGCGCCCCGCCCGACCAGGATTCGGGGCTCGACCTGGCTTTGGGCATCGCCTCGGCGTCGTCGATCCAGATCGCCACCATGGTGGCGCCCCTGATCGTTCTCTACGGGCTCACGCAGCATCCCATGAACCTGGTCTTCAGCCCGATCGAGCTCACCATCCTGGCGCTTCTGGTGCTCGTCTTCAACAACATCGCGCACGACGGCGAGTCGCACTGGCTCGAGGGCGCGCAGCTGATCGCGCTCTATGCGATGGCGGCCGTCATCTTCTTCGTGCTGCCCGCCGGCGCCTTCGGCGGCTGATCAGGCGGGGCCGGGGAGGACGGCGGGCGCGGCGCGCGTCCGTTCCGCCCGGCGGTCGAGCGTGGCCTGGAGACCGAGGTAGGCGCAGGCGACGAAGACCAGACCGGTGATCCCGGCATGTGCCAGCTCGCTCAGGAGGGAGAACCCGGAGAGCACCAGGTAGGCGCCCGCCGCGGCCTGGAGCAGGAGTGCTGCGATGGTCAGGACCGCGCCCGCGCGGAGGTCGGTCCGCTCACGAACGCGCGCTTGATAGAGGAGGAGCAGGCCCAGGGCGAGCACCACCGCGAGGGCGGCCAGCCCGCGGTGAAGCACGTCCACGGCCAGCTCGACGGCCCCGCCGTAGTGGCTGCCGGCGGTGCAGAGCGGCCAGGTCGGGCAGGCGGCGGCGGCTTCCGAGTGCCGGATGAAGGCCCCCGAATAGACGAGCGCATAGACGTACGCGGCGAAGGCCCAGGTGGCGGCGCCCACGCCGCGGGGAACCGGCGGCGGCAGCGGGCGGTCGATCCGCCAGACGTAGACGGCGACCAGCGCCGCCGAGGCCAGCGCGATCAGCGAAAACCCGAAGTGAAGGGCGAGCACGGGGGCCGACTGCGGGTACTTGACCGCCCAGGCGCCCATACCGGCCTGGAGGAGCAGCGCGGCGATGAGCAGCGGGGTGAGGATTCTGACCGGGCGGCGCTCCCACCAGAGGGCGGCCACGAAGAGACAGAGAACAACGATCAGGAGTCCCTCGATCCCGGTCACGAAGCGGTGGGAGAACTCGATCCACGTCGAGAGGGCGAAGTTGGGGACCAGCTGGCCGCGGCAGAGCGGCCAGTCGCGGCCGCAGCCCTGGGCGGAACCGGTCGCCGTCACCACCTCGCCCATCAGCAGGACGGCGAACATCCCGGCCGCGGTCACGGCGGCCAGGGCGGTCGCGAACGGGCGGGCCCAGGTGCGCGCCCGCAGGTAGCGGAAAAAGCCGTTACCCATAACCCGGAGGTTAGCGTCGTTGGGTAGGATGGCGGCCGGTCCAGTCATGTCCATGCCTGGGTATCCACGGCTGTCAGGGGGTTTAAACAAACATGGAAGTTCAGGAGCACACTGAGGAGATCGCACCCGAATCTGCCGAGCAGGCCCAGGGCCAGACCCCGAGTGAGCGCCGCCGCCGCGGGGGCGAGCACAACGGGCCCTCCAACAACACCGTCGTCCTCGGCCCGCGGGACCAGCTGATCGGCAAGCTCGTGATCGAGGGCGACCTGCGCATCCAGGGCACGGTCGAGGGCGAGCTGGAGGCCAGCGGCGACGTCGACGTCGAAGCCCGGTCCACCGTGCGCGCCAGCGTCCAGGGCCGCAACGTCAGCATCCGGGGCGAGGTCCACGGCGACACCACCGCGCGCGAAAGGCTGACTCTGGCCGGGACCGGGACGCTGAACGGCAACGTCAAGGTGCAGCGGCTCTCGATCGAGGACGGCGCCACCCTCAACGGCAACGTCACCATGGAGCGCGGCTAGTCGGGACGGCGCGTAACCAGCGGGGACGGCTCCCCGTTACAGGGGGCGTGAGCATGTTCTACCGGGTGATGCTGGAGGGGCTGCGCCAGGCGCAGCGAGCAGCCGGCAACCGCCGCCTGCGCCTGCGGATTCGGCGTGCCGCGCTGTCCGTGCAGCGCCAGCTGGAGTTCGCGGACTAGGACACCCTGCGGGCTCACTGGCGCGATCATTGGATCGGTGCCACGCAAGCCCCGCAGCCTGACCGTCGACCTCCACGGCCACGACGTCGTGACCGCCGTCGATTTCGCCGTGCGCCGCGTGGCAGAGGCCTATGGCAACGGCTATGAGTCGGTCGAGCTGATCCACGGGGCGGCCGACGTCGAGGAGCCCGTCGAGTTCGGTCGGGGGCGCATCAAGTGTGAGCTCCGGCAGGCCGCCCGGGCCGGTGTGTTCAGCCGCTGGACCGAGCCTGCGCACACCTGGGAGAAGGCGTCCTCGCTCGTGCTTCGGGTTCGTGCCAACCCCCGGGCCCGGCCCGAGAGCTGGTCCAGCGAACCACCCCGGCGGCACCGCCGCTAGACCCCCCCAAAAAAACGCGCATGTGCGGGCGCCTGCGCGCTTCGCAGGCCCCGGAAAGGCCCATGTGCGGGCGCCTGCGCGTTTCGCGGGCCTCAGGAGAGGAGGCCGGTCCTCCGCAGCGTGGCCGCCCGGGCGGTGTCCTTGGCGTCGCGCTCGCGAGCCCGGTTCTTGAGCGTGGAGATCGCCGCCGCCGGCCAGACCACGACGCCGTCGTCGTCGCAGACGACGAGGTCGCCCGGATGCACGGTGACGCCGCCGATCTGGACATCCTTGCCCACCGTCGACGGCCCCTCCTTGGCGCCCGCCCGCGGCGTGAGCCCACGGCACCAGACCTTGATGTGCTCGGCCACCTCGTCGCCATCGCGGATCAGACCGTCGGTCACCACCGCGCGAAACCCGTTCATGCTCAGCGCCTCGGCAACCAGGCCGCCCAGGATGGCGGTGGGGGAGTCCGCCGACCCGCCCACCACGAGGACTGGGCCGCTGGCGGCGCCGGCGGTGATGGCTTCGCGGACCCCCTTGCTGTCGCCCCTGGCGACCGAGCAGGTGGTGGCGGTGCCGACGATGCGGGCCCCGGGCCGCAGCGGCCGGATCCACTCCGGCAGGACGCCGTCCCCGCCCGCGGCGTCGCTGGCAAGGGGTGAGGTCAGCCAGGTCTCGTCCATGCGACCGGAAGGCTAGCAGGACGTCCGGGGGGCGTCGAGCGCCGCCGCTCGGGTGTAATCGAAGCCGTGTGGTGGCAGGACGCCGTCATCTACCAGGTCTATCCGCGCTCCTTCCAGGACAGCGACGGCGACGGCGTCGGAGACATTCCCGGGATCATCTCCCGGCTCGATCACCTGCAGTGGCTGGGCGTGGATGCCATCTGGTCGTCGCCGGTCACCGTCTCCCCGGACGCCGACATGGGCTACGACGTCTCCGACTATCGCGACATCCAGCCCGCGTTCGGCACGCTCGCCGACCTCGACCGCCTGGTCGCCGAGGCCGGCCGGCGGGGCATCCGGGTGCTCCTCGACCTGGTGCCCAATCACACCTCGGGCCAGCATCCATGGTTCCATGACCGCTCCCGGCGCGACTGGTACGTCTGGGCGGAGCGGCCCAACAACTGGGTCGGCCACTTCGGCGGCTCGGCCTGGACGTTCGATGCCGGCCGCGGCCTGTACTACCTGCACAACTTCCTTCCCGAGCAGCCCGACCTCAACTGGTGGAATCCCGAGGTGCGCCGGGAGTTCGAATCGATCCTTCGCTTCTGGTTCGACCGGGGCGTGGCCGGGTTCCGGATTGATGTCTGCCACGGCCTGATCAAGGACCGCCTGCTCCGCGACAACCCCGCCGCAGACGCCGGCGACCACCCGGTGGTTCAGCGCCGCGGGCAGCGGTACGTCTACAACGAGAACCGCCCGGAGGTGCACGAGATCCTCCGCCGCTGGCGCGCGCTGGCTGCCGAGTACCAGCCCGAGCGGCTCCTGATGGGCGAGACCTTCGTCCTCGACGTGGCCGACATGGCCGCCTTCTACGGTCGTGGCGACGAGCTGCAGCTCTCGCTCAACTTCCCGTTCTTCTTCACGCCCTTCGACTCCACCGCCATGCCGGCGGTGGTCGCAGCCAGCGAGGCGGCGCTGGCGGCGGCCGGCGGCTGGCCGGCCTGGTGCGGCTCCAGCCACGATGCGCCCCGGTTCCCCACGCGCTGGGCGGGCGGTGATCCCGAGCTGGCCCGCTGCGCCCTGCTCATGCTGCTCACCCTGCGCGGGACGCCCGTCCTCTACTACGGCGACGAGATCGGGATGACCGATGTCCCGGTGCCGCCCGATAGGTTCCGGGACCGCGCCGGGCCCGGCCGGCGCGACCCGGCGCGCACGCCGATGCAGTGGGAACCGGGCCCCGAGGGCGGATTCACAGAGCGCGGCCGCCAGCCGTGGCTGCCGGTAGGCGATGCCGGCGCGGTCAACGTGGCCTCGCAGCGGGAGGATCGGGAGTCGATGCTCTGGCTCTGCCGCGACCTGATCGCCGCCAGGCGCCGCCTGAGCGGTCCCTACCGCCCGCTGGCCGCGCCCGCCGGCGCCTGGGTCTACGCTCGGGGCAGCTCCGGCTTCGCGGCGCTCAACCTCGGCACCGGCCCGGTCGAGGTCGAGGGCCTCGAAGGCGTGATCGCGGTCGGCACCCGGCGGGGACGCGAGGGCGAGCGCGTCAGCGGCCGGCTGGCGCTCGCCGGGCGCGAGGCGGTACTGCTGCTGCGCTGAGCCGGTCCCGGAGCCTCGAGCATGCCGCCTCCCCACTTGGTGGGGAGCTGGCGCCGCACAGCGGCGACGGAGGGGCGTCGTTCAACACCCCTCCGAGGCTAGGCGGCTCGAGCCGGCGGGATGGCCCGGATCCGGGGCCCGTCCCGGACCAGCTTCCAGCCGCCCTC
>CAYLIP010000083.1:0-6558 GCA_964383855.1 uncultured Actinomycetes bacterium
CGCCGCCGACCGCCGCCGGCTCGGCCGGCCGGCCCCGGCCCGGGCCGCCCTGGAACCCAGGTCGAGCGGCGGGCCGAGCGGCGCGTCGAGCGGGGGATCGACCGAGGTGCCGGCGGCCGACCCCGCGGCCTGAGGCGCGAGCCTCAGGCGCCGGCGCGCCGGATCTGCTGAGCGTGGTCGTGGCAGTGCGCGGCGTAGATCTCGAGCCACTTCTCCACGCTGTAGGGCCCGCTCTCGGAATGGGTTCCCGCCCGTTTCCAGTCCGGTTCGTCCAGCAGCTCGAGTATGGAGAGCGAGGTCGCCCTGGCCGCGCGCACGGCGGCCAGGGCGGGAGCGATCGGCCGCCGCGAGTAGTGCAGGCGGCGCGCCCACTCGGCCTGGTCGTAGCCCTGGATCAGCGGCCCCTCCTCGGCGAGCAGCTTGCGCAGCCGGATGCAGGCCATGGTCTCGCTGTCGGCGCAGTGGTTCACCACCTCGCGCGGCGTCCACTCGCCAGGGCCGGGCCGGCGGTCGAGCTGGGCCTCGGTCATCCCGGCGACCGCGGCCTCCAGCTCGTCGGGGCCCTCCCGGTAGCGCTGCAGGAGCTCGGCGCGCGTCACAGCTTGCGCAGGCTGACCGATCGCACCTGGTGGTCACCCCCTTTCTCCAGGACCAGCCGGGCCCGGCCCCGCGTGGGGAGGATGTTCTCCCGCAGGTTGACGCCGTTGATGGAGTCCCAGATGTGCTCGGCGGTCGCCCTCGCCTGCTCGACGGTGAGCTCTCCGTAGCGCCGGAAGTAGGAGTCGGGATTGCGGAATGCGGTCTCGCGGAGCGTCAGGAAGCGCTCGATGTACCAGCGCCGGACGTCCTCTTCGGAAGCGTCGACGTAGATCGTGAAGTCGAAGAAATCGCTGACGAAGAGCTTGCCCTCACCCTTCTGGAGAACGTTCAAGCCCTCGACGATCAGGATGTCCGGGCGGCGCACGATCTTCAGCTCGGCCGGCACGATGTCGTACACCAGGTGCGAGTAGACGGGGGCGACGACCTTCCGCTCGCCTGACTTGACGGCCGCCACGAACTCGACCAGCTTGCGCACGTCATAGCTCTCGGGGAATCCCTTGCGGTGCATGAGCATTCGCTTCTCGAGCACCCGGTTGGGGAAGAGGAAGCCGTCGGTGGTGACCAGGTCGACGCGCGGCGTGTTCGGCCAGCGGCTCAACAGCGCCTGCAGGATGCGCGCCGTCGTGCTCTTCCCGACCGCCACGCTGCCCGCGATGCCGATCACGTAGGGCACCGCCGCCGCCGGCTTGCCGAGGAACATGTCGGTGGCGTGGTACAGCCCCTGGGTGGCGTGCACGTAGAGGTTGAGCAGGCGCGAGAGCGGAAGGTAGATGTCCGCCACCTCGTCGAGATCGATGCGCTCGTTGATGCCCTGGAGCGTGCGCAGGTCCGAGGAGCTGAGCGTGAGCGGCGTCGAGGCTCGCAGCCGAGCCCACTCCTCGCGGCCGAAGACGATGTAGGGCGAATACTCCTGGCGCTCGGGCACGGAGGCGGCGACGGTCATCGCAGCAGCTCCAGGACGGGCGCCACCCGCTCCAGCATCTCGGCGCCGAAGTCGAGGGCGGGCGAGGTGGAAAGGGAAAGGATGACGTGCTCGGCGCCGAGATCGGCGTAGCGCCGGATCGCCGCGGCCACCTGCTCTGGCGCGCCCGTGATCGCCTGCGTGTCGCGCGGCATCCGCGCGTGCTCCCGCCCACGCTCGAGCGCTCGCTCGGCCTCCTCGCCGGCCAGGGGCAGCACCGAGAGTCCGGCGCTGATGGTGACCGGGGCCTCCCTGCCCTCAGCCGCAACCGCCTCGCGCAGCCGGCCCACCCGCTCCTCGAACCAGGCCGGGTCGCCGGCTCCCCAGACCCCGTTCCAGCCGTCGGCGAGCCGGGCGGTGATCCGCATCATTCGCGGGCCCCCGCCGCCTACCCACACCGGCGGCGCCCGGCCGGGCACCACGACGTCGCCGTCGAAGGCGCGGCGGAGATCTTCGAGCCAGCCCTCGAAGCGCGAAACCACGTGGTCGAAGGGCAGGCGCGCGGCCTCGAACTCCGGCTCATACCAGCCGGCCCCCACGCCGCAGACCAGGCGCCCCCCGCTCAGGTCCTGCAGCGTCATCGCCTCGCGCGCGACCTGGGCCGGCGGCCGGAACGCGGCGCACAGGACCAGCGGTCCGATCTCGACCTTCCTGGTGCTCGCCGCGACCGCGGACAGCAGCAGCATGGCGTCGTGGGCGAACACCCGGCGGCCCCGGTTGGTGGCGCCGAAGAAGTGATCGGCCAGCCACACCGAGTCAAATCCCAGGGCCTCCGCCCGCGCCGCCCGGCCGGCCAGCTCGGACGGGCTCAAGGTGCGCGCCGAGCCGGCATCGGTGATGTGCAGGAAGAGGCCGACCTTCACACGGGCAAGCCTAGTCTGAACCGCCCGGTCAAGCCTCGTTCACGGGGTCGGCGGGATGATCCCGGGAAGGACGTATGCCTCGGCCATGGCGACCAGGCCGACCAGCGAGGTGAGGATCAGGCTGTAGCCGATCACCCGGCGGAAGATCTCGCCCTCGGCCCCGACCCGGTTGACGCCCGCTGCCCCGACCGACAGGTTCTGGGGGCTGATCATCTTGCCCATCACGCCACCTGACGAGTTGGTCCCGGCGGTGAGGATCGGGCTCAGATGCTGCAGCTTGGCGGTCTGCGCCTGGAGCGGACCGAAGAGGGTGTTCGAAGAAGTGTCCGACCCGGTCAGGAAGACGCCCAGGCAGCCCAGGAAGGCGGACACGAACGGAAAGACGGCGCCCGTCTTGGAGAGGGCGATGGCGAGCGTCGCGGTCATTCCCGCGTAGTTCATGAGCGAGGAGATGGCGAGGATGAACGCGATCGTGACGATGGGCAGGGCTAGCTGCCGAAGCGTCCGCCCGTAGGTCACGAAGAAGGTGGTCACGGGCACGCCGCGGGCGAGCATGAAGAGGAAGGCGATGACCGCGGCGTAGAGGACCAGGGAGCCGGCGGCGGCCAGGAGGTCCCAGTTGAAGACGAGGTTGTAGGCGGTCGGCTTGGACTTGATCGGGGGCGCCTGCTGGATCAGGCTGACCGGCTTCCCCTTCTTCTCTGTGTAGGAGCCGGGCCAGTAGAAGTTCCAGTCGGGGAACTTGAATGCCTGGCGGTCCTTCGCCGGATCGGGGCCGATCCACGGAAGCGGGCAGAGCTTGAAGTCGGGCGTGCCGCACTTCAGATCCGCGGTCACGTTGGCCGGCGTGCGCAGCGCGGTCTTCGGGTCGTTGGGCGGATGGCCGCTGAAGAAGGGCAGGTTGCCCATCTGGCCGACCAGGATGACCACGACAAGGATCACGTACATCAGGTAGGCGCGCAGGATCCGGCCGGGCGGATCGACGGTGGTGTCGTCCACCGGTCCCCGCACCAGCGGCGCCGCCTCGCCGAGGCCACCCATCACCGGCTGCGTCCGCCGCCCACCGTCCGCCTCGAACGACCACACCTCCCGCGGTCGCCAGAAGCGGAGCAGGAGGGCCAGGGCGCCCATGGCGACCAGGGCGGCGACGATGTCGGTCAGCTCGGGACCGACGAAGTTCGAGACCAGGAACTGGACCACGGCAAAGCTGACGCCGGACACCACGACCGCCGGCAGCACCTGGCGCATCCGCCGCCAGCCGGCAAGCACGACGATCAGGTAGCCGGGGATCAGGACCGAGAAGAGAGGGAGCTGGCGGCCGACCATCTGGGAGAGGGCCAGCGTCACGGCCCCGGCGTCCTTGGAGCCGATCACCGGCGCGACCAGGCCGCCCAGCGTCACCACCGGGATGCCGATCGATCCGAAGGCGACCGGCGCCGTGTTGGCGAGCAGCGCCAGCACCGCGGCCGTGATCGGTTCGAAGCCGAGCCCGGCCAGGATGGACGCCGAGATGGCGACCGGCGCGCCGAACCCGGCGATGCCCTCCATGAGGGCGCCGAAGCAGAAGGCGACCAGCAGCGCCTGCAGCCGGCGGTCGTCGGTGAGGCGCGCCAGCGAGCGCCGGATGACGTCGAAGTCGCCGCTGGCGACGGTCAGGTTGTGGAAGAAGACGGCGTTGAGGACGACCCAGCTGATCGGCCAGAGGCCGAAGGCCATACCCTGGGTCGCGGTCGAGACCGTGAGCTTAAACGGCATTCCCCACACCAGCCAGGCCAGCACGAAGGCCGACAGCATGGCGATGATCGCCGAGAGCCAGGCGGCGAGCCGGAGCACGGCCAGCAGCACGAAGAGGATGAGGAGAGGCAGCACCGCGACCGCGGCGGAGAGCACGAGGCTGCCGGCGACCGGCTGGTAAACCTGGGTAAACGTCAGCGCCATTCCCTCACATTTACCACCACGTTGCTGGCAGCCCAAATAACCAGGCGATAATCGAACCGGGTGAACCTCACAGCCGCCGAGCGCACGACCCTGGGCGTCTTCCTTCGCCAGGTCGAGCGGCTGGGCGACCGGCCGCTTGTCCGGCACCACTCCGGCGAAGGATGGGTGGCAGTCACCTGGAGCCAGATGCGAGACCGCGCGCTCCGGGTGGCGGCCCGGCTGGCCGCGCTCGGCGTCAGGCCGCACGACCGCGTGATCCTGATGTCGCCCAACCGCGTCGAATGGATCTTTTGCGACCTCGGGATACAGGCCGCCGGCGCCGTCACGGTGCCGATCTACCCGAGCAGCCCGCCGGAGGCCGCCCAGCAGATCGCCGGCGACTGCGAGGCGGTGGTGGCGATCACCTCCGACCGCGAGATGGCGGCCAGGCTTAGCACGGGCGGAAGCCTGCGCTGCATCGTGACCATGGATGACGACGTCGCGACCTGGTCAGGCGAGGAGCTGACGCCGCCGGCAATCGAGGACATCGAGCGGCGCCTGGCCGCCCTCGAGCCAGACGACATCGCGACCATCATCTACACCTCGGGCACCACCGGGGCCCCCAAGGGAGTGGTGCTGCTGCACCGGAACATGGTCGACATGGGCCGGTCCTGCCTGGAGGTTTTCGACATCTCGGAGGAGGACGTCGGGCTCTCCTTCCTGCCCATGTCCCATGTTCTGGAGAGGGTGTCGAGCCAGTTCGTCGGGATGATGGCCGGGCTCTCCGCCTACATGTCTCGCGGCGTCGACAGCCTGGTCGACGACCTGCGCGAGGTCCGGCCGACGATCATGGTCTCGGTCCCCCGCGTCTACGAGAAGATGTTCGACAAGGTCAACGAGCAGGTGGGGGCGGCGCCGCCGCACCGCCGGCTGATCTTCCGCTGGGCGGTCGGGGTCGGCCGGCGCCGGGCCGAGGGCCGCCGAGCTCCCGGATACCGCCTGGCCGACCGGCTCGTGCTCGGCAAGCTGCGAGAGGCGCTGACCGGCGGGCGCCTGCGCTTCTTCGTCTCGGGCGGAGCGCCGCTGGCCAGGGAGGTCGAGGAGTTCTTCTGGGCGATCGGGATCAAGATCCTGCAGGGCTGGGGGATGACGGAGACGACCTCGGGCGCCACCTCCAACACCGAGGCGGCGCACAAGTACCGGACGGTCGGGCGGGCGCTGCCCGGCGTCGAGCTGCGGATCGCCGAGGACGGCGAGATCCTGGTCCGCGGGCCGGGTGTCATGCAGGGCTACTTCCGCAATCCCGCCGCCACCGAGGAGGTGCTCGACGCCGGCGGCTGGCTCCGGACCGGCGACGTGGGCGAGCTCGACGCCGACGGCTTCCTGACCATCACCGACCGCAAGAAGGACCTGATCAAGACGGCCGGGGGGAAGTACGTGGCGCCCCAGCCCATCGAGGCGCGGCTCCAGGAGGACCCGGGGATCGAGCGGGCGGTCGTGGTCGGGGATGAGCGGCCCTACTGCGTGGCCCTGATCGTGCCCAACTGGGAGAGCCTCAAGGGCACGCTGGGGCTCTCCGGGTCGCCCACCGGCTGGGTCAGGGACGAGAGGGTGCGGTCCTACGTCCAGAAGCGGCTGGACGCGGTCAACGCCGGGCTCGGGAGCTGGGAGTCGATCAAGTACTTCGAACTGCTCCCTGACGACTTCAGCGAGGAGGCGGGCGAGCTGACCCCCACCCTCAAGGTCAAGCGCCGCGTCGTCACCCAGCGGCGCGCGAGCGAGATCGACGCCCTCTACGCGTCGAACCGCCGGGCCGCCGGCGCCCGGTCGCACTAGCCCGGACTAGACTCCGAGCGTGGCCGGCCCGGTCGACCTCTCCGAGGTCCACGTCGCGCTGGACCGCCTCCGGCGGCAGCTCTGCCACTGCGGTCTGCAGGGCGAATGCCTGGGCTGCAAGGGCATCGAGATGGTGCGGGCGCAGGTCGAGGCGGTGGCCGCCGCCGCCTCTCAGCCGGTCCTGATGCAGGTGGCGCAGGAGGCGGCGATGAAGGACATGTCGTCCCAGTTCGAGGCGATGGCGCAGCGGCTGATGGACGACCCCGACGTGCGCCGGGCCGCAGAGGCGATGCAGCAGCGCGTAATGGAGGACCCCGACACGCGCCGGCTGCTGGAGGAGCTCATGCGCCGGCTGGGCGGGCTGCCGCCCGAGGAGTAAGG
>CAYLIP010000083.1:6658-8914 GCA_964383855.1 uncultured Actinomycetes bacterium
GGTTCGCCGTCCGGAGGGCGGGTCCGGGCCGGCACGACGGAGGAAAGTTCTAGGTCGTGGCCGAGGTCGGCGCCGGCGCCGGCTTGTTCGGGCGCTGCGGCATCGACTGGCTCCAGAAGGGCAGCGGAGCCGTCTTCAGCTTGTTGAGCGCCTCGTCCTCCTGGGCCTGCGTGATGGTCTTGGCCTGGACCTTGGCGTCGAGGTCCGCCTTGACCTGCGCGCTCAGGGCGTCGCGGAACTGCTGCTCGTTCCAGCCCTTCTTGGACTGCGCGATCTGCTGCATGGTCTGCCCGCCTTTCAGCGCCGTCATCAGGTCGGTCTCGCTCATGCCCAGGGCCTTGGCCGACTCGGCCAGGTACGCCGCGCCGAGGCCCGCCTTGGCGCCACCCATCCCGTGGCCGCCCTGGCGCCCGATGCCCTCGACGCCGAGCCCACTGCAGAGGTTGCCGGTGGCGGCCCGCTGCTTCATCTGCGAGGCCTGCGCGGCGGTGATCTTGCCGTCCTTGACGGCCTGGTCGAGCGTCTGCCCGAGCGCCGTCTGGGCGGCCTTCTGGACGTCGCTCGACTTGAGGCCGTGGCCGAGGTCCTTGGCGAAGTTGTTCATGAAGACCTGGCAGTACTGCTGCGCCGCCTGCTGGGCGGGGTCGTTCTGCCGGGAATTGGAGCTGGTGGCGGCACTGGCGCCGGTCGGGACACCCGCCGCATAGGCGGTGATGGCCACGACCGCGGCCGAGACCAGCAGCCCGCCGCCGCCGGCCAGGCCGATCTTGGTCAGACGTGAGATACCCATGTGCCCATTGTTTCCGGCCCGGCGGGAGCGGCTCCACAACTCCGGGTAAAGCTTTTGTAAGGGGCGGCTCCAAATAGACTTCTTGCCGTGGAGCAGGCGCCCGCGGTCACCGGCTGGAGCGGCCGCCACGCGGTCGAGCTCTACGTCAGGACCTACTCGACCATGCTCCAGAGCTCGGGCGAGATCCGGCTCGACTCCCTCGACCAGGTGCACATCGGCATGGGTTCAGCGCTCCACCCGCTGGCCTCCGATCCGCGGGTCGACATGGGCGCCCTCATCTACTCCGTCCGGCGCCTGCCGGAGGAGATCAACCGCTGCCGCCGGATCGTTCTCGGCCAGAGCCCGCACGGCTTCCGGGCCACCCTGGGCGAGGACATCGTGGGCTGGGAGCCGGTCAAGGCGCCCGCCCGGCGGCGCCGCTGGTACTACGACGGAGAGGAGACGCTGGCCGTCCTGATCGCCTCTCCTTCCGACATCGACGACCTGGTGCCGACGCTGGTCGCCTACCAGATCGAGTGGAACAAGTTCCACCGCGCGCTGGCCGACCGACCGCTGGATGACGCCCGGGACGCCGCCCAGGCCACCGAGGACGACTGGGACCGCCTCCGCGCCGCCTGGGGGCCCAACTTCCAAAGCACGCTCGCCGAGGTCAAGGCGCGCGCCTGCCGGATGACGCTGCGCATGATCGGCGGCTCCCATGTCGGCTACGCCCGGGCGGCCGGCCGCTGGTGGCTTCCGATCCAGGCCGAGATGGACGAGATGGGGCTCACGGAGTCGCCGGTGTACTTCGTTTCCTCCAACGTCCACAGCCTGGTCAACGTGCTGAGCGGAACCGCCCGCCGGTTCGAGCCCGAGGTCATGGAGTTCATCTCCAGGACCGACCCCGAGACCTGGGACGAGTGGCGGCGCATGGAGCAGGGGGTGAGCCCGGCCTCGCGCGACAACTGGCTCTACTACGCGGCCAGGGTTCTCCTCGACCGGCACCCGGAACGCCGCGACCTCCACGCGCGCCGGGCCGAGATGGAGCGCGCGGCGGGCATCCGCCATGTCGCGGCCAGCGTCTACGGGGTCGACTCGGCGACCCAGATCTTCAAGCTCGCCGACCTCGACCCCTCCTGCTTCGACCCCCGCGTGGGCCGCGTCGACCCGCTCGCCCTGAAGGCGTCGGACGCCGCCATCGTCAACATCGACTACCCGCTCGGCCTCACCGCCTACCACCTGCTGCGCCAGGTGGCCGAGAAGGTGGCCTGGATCCGCGGGGCCTACGTGATGGGCAAGGCGGCCACGCTCAACGCCGACGTCGGCGACGTGATGATCTCCAACGTCGTCTACAACGAGCACGCGCACAACACATACTGGCTGGATAACTGCTTCACCGCCGCCGACGTGCAGCCGCACCTGGTCTTCGGATCCGCGCTCGACAACCAGCGCGCGGTCACCGTCCGGGGCACCTTCCTGCAGAACCG
>CAYLIP010000084.1:0-8832 GCA_964383855.1 uncultured Actinomycetes bacterium
AGCCGTCGTAGACGTAGTTGGCGTCCTTGCCCAGGGCCTGGATGAAGTCCGGCGTGGAGGGCCCGACCGAGTAGCCGAAGATCTTGGCGTCCAGCTTCAGGTCCTTGGCGGCCTTGTTGATGGCGATCGCCTCCGCCAGGTGCCCTGAGTTGAGCAGGATGTCGGGGTTGTGCGACTTGGCGGCGGCCACCAGCGATGACACGTCGGTGGAGCCGTTGGGGTACTTGGTGTTGTAGACGACCTGGAATCCCTTGGTCGGCGCGTACTCGTTGACCGCCTGCGCGACCTCGAGCGAGAAGTTGTCGTCGGCGGCAAGCATCGCGATCGTGGTCGGCTTGGGGCTCAGCGTGGCCGCCATGTCGATCACGCCCTGCAGGTAGCGGTTGGCGGGCGAGAGCACGCCGAACGTGTACTTGTATCCCTTGTTGAAGATGGCCTGGGCGGCGCCGTTGCCCTCGACCATCGGGATCGAGTTCTTCTCCGCGATCACGGCGTCCGATGCCGTCGTCGCCGAGCCGTAGGGCCCGAGCAGGAACTGCGCCTTCTCGTCGGTGATCAGCTTCTGGGTGAGCGAGGCCGAAACGTCAGGCTTTGACTGGTCGTCCTCGTACTTGATCTGGACCTTGTGCTTGGTGCCCTTGACATTGATGCCGCCCTGGCCGTTGATCCAGCTCAGCCACATGTCGTATCCCTGCTTGGTCAGGGCCCCCTCCTTGGACTGTGCGCCAGTCACCGAGAGGGGTGCGCCGACGATGATGTCCTCGCCGGCCTTGGCGCCGCCACCGCCGGCGCCGCCGCAGGCCGCCGCCAGCAGCGCGGCGGCCGTCAAGCCCGTGATGAGTCGAAGCTTTCCTCCATCCATGACGGCTAATTTAGCCGGGATCCACCCGTCGGAGCTTGGCCGTCCCGGCTCAGCCGTCGCGGCGCTCGACCGCTGAGCTGCGCTCGGCCCGTCGGCGCCTTTCCAGGTCGGCCGCCATCTCCCAGTGGACGGGGTCGACCCAGGCGCGGGCGAAGGAGTCGATGGCGGCGCCGGCCAGATCGGGCCGGGTGGCCGGCTGCGCGGCCTCGACCGCCAGCTTGATGCCCTCGAGCGCCGACCGGGGCGCGCGTGCAACCTGTTCGGCCAGCTCGCGCCAGCGCGTCTCGAAGTGCTCGCGCGGCACCGCCTCCTCCACCAGGCCGATCTCCGCGGCCTCGATCCCGGTCAGGACCCGGCCGGTGGTGAGCAGGTAGAGAGCCCGGCCGCGCCCGACCAGGTTGCACAGGCGCTCGATCCCGCCCCAGGCGGGCATCACGCCGAGCAGGGTCTGGGTGAAGCCGATGCGGGCGTCCTCGGCCATGACGCGGAAGTCGCACCCCACAGCGACCTCGGCCCCGCCGCCGATGGCGGCACCGTTGATGGCCGCCACCACCGGCATTGGCAATCCGGCGACGCGGTCGAGGGCGCGCCGCATCCGCTGCGCCATGTCGCGGGCGAATTCGCTGCTGGTCACCGACTCCAGCTCCCGCAGGTCGCCGCCGGCCACGAAGGCGCGGTCGCCGGCCCCTGTCAGGACGGCACAGCGGGCGTCGGACCGCGCCAGCGACTGGAGGGCCTGGTCGAGCTCGTCCATGGTCTGCAGGCCGATCGCGTTGCGGGCGTGCGGGCGGTCGATCGTGAGCACGGCGACCGGTCCCGCCTGCTCGATCCGGATATCTGCCATCGGAGTTGAATACTCGCATGGAGGCAACCAGCGAGCCGGAGGTCGCGACCGACGCCGGCATCCCGGTCAAGCGCTTCTACGAGCCGGCCGACGTCAGCCCCGAATACGAGCGCGACATCGGCGATCCGGGCTGCTTTCCCTTCACCCGAGGCAACTTCGCCGGCGGCTACCGCGACCGGCTCTGGACCATCCGCCAGTACAGCGGCTTCGGCACCGCCGAGGAGTCGAACCGGCGCTACCGCTATCTCCTCGATCACGGCGGGACCGGGCTCTCGGTGGCGCTCGACCTGCCCACCCAGTGCGGCTACGACTCCGACAACGCGGACGTGGACGAGGAGGTGGGCCGGGTGGGCGTCGCCCTCGACACCCTCCGCGATGCCGAGATTCTCTTCGACGGCATTCCGCTGGACCGGATCTCGACCTCATTCACGATCAACGGCACCGCCGCCATCCTGCTCGCCTTCTACGTGGCCGTCGGTGAGAAGCAGGGGGTCGCCCGCTCGGCGCTGCGGGGCACGATCCAGAACGACATCCTGAAGGAGTACGCCTCCCGAGGAACCTGGATCTGGCCGCCGCGGCCCTCGCTGCGCCTGATCGCCGACACCATCGAGTTCTGCGCCGCCGAGGTACCCAGGTTCAACGCCATCTCGGTCGCCGGCGCCCACTTCCGCGATGCCGGCGCGACGGCCGCCCAGGAGATGGCCTTCACGCTCCAGGACGGCCTCACCTACTGCGACGAGGTGGTTTCGCGGGGGCGCATGACGATCGATCAGTTCGCGCCGCAGGTCTCGTTCTTCTTCTACACGCACGGCGACTTCTTCGAGGAGATCGCCAAGTACCGCGCCGGCCGCCGGCGCTGGGCGAGGCTCGTGCGCGAGCGCTACGGCGCCCGCGACGACCGCTCCTGCATGTTCCGGGCGGGGGTGGTCTGCGGCGGCGCGTCGCTCTACGCGCCGCAGCCGCACAACAACGTCGTCCGCGTCGCCTACGAGGCGCTGGCGTCGGTGCTGGGCGGGGTCCAATCCATGTTCACGGCGGCCTGGGACGAGCCCTTCGCCCTCCCCAGCGAGGAGTCGGCCACGCTGGCCCTGCGCACCCAGCAGGTGCTGGCCCACGAGACCGGGGTGGCGCGGGTGACCGACCCGCTCGGCGGCTCCTACTACGTCGAGGCGCTGACCGACGAGATGGAGAGCCGGATCGTGGAGATCATGGACGAGCTCGAGCGCTACGGCGGCATGGTCCGTGCCATCGAGGATGGCCACGTGCAGAGGCTGATCGCGGAGGAGGCCTACCGCTTCCAGCAGCGCCTCGAGTCGGGCGAGAAGGTCGTGGTCGGCCTCAACCGGTTCGCCAACCCGGGCCAGGCGCCGCCCGAGGTGCTGGGCTACCAGATGGACGCCGCCGCCCGCCGGCGCCAGCTTGAGCGGCTGGCCCGGGTCAAGCGCGAGCGCGACGGCCGCGAGGCGGCCCGCTGCCTGGCCGCATTGCGCGAAAAGGCGCTTGGCGAGGAGAACCTGATGCCCCACCTGGTGGACGCGGTGAAGGCCTACTGCACGGTGGGGGAGATCTCTGACGTGCTCCGCGAGGCCTGGGGCGAATTCCAGCAGCCGGTGGTCTTCTAGGCTGGGCCGGGGATGACGGCGAGGGTTCTGGTCGCCAAACCGGGACTCGACGGCCATGACCGGGGCGCCAAGGTGGTGGCCCGGGCGCTGCGCGACGCCGGCTTCGAGGTGATCTACACAGGCATCCGGCAGAAGCCGGCGGAGATCGCGGCCGCCGCCGTCCAGGAGGACGCCGAGGTGGTGGGGCTCTCGATCCTCTCCGGCGCCCACCTGTCGCTCACGCAAAAGGTCCTGGACGCGCTGCGCACCGCCGGTGCGGGCGACGTGCTGGTCGTTGTCGGCGGCACCATCCCGCACGGCGACGCGGCCCGGCTGAAGGAGATGGGCGCGGCCGCCGTGTACCCGACCGGTACCGAGCTGGCCGAGCTCGTCGAGTCGATGAAGGAGCTCTGCTCCAGCCGTTCTGAGGGGGCCCGCTGAACATGCTCGGCGGGCTGAGGGTTCTCGATCTCACCCATTTCCTGGCCGGGCCCTACTGCACGCTTGTGCTCGCGGAGCTGGGGGCGGATGTCATCCGCGTCGAGGACCCGCAGCATCCGGACGACGCGCGCGGCATGCCGCCGCACGCGCTGGGCGGGGAATCGCTCTACTACCTGAGTCTCAACTCGGGTAAGCGCTCGATCATGCTGCCGCTGGCATCCGCCCCCGGCCGCGAGGCGTTCTACCGGCTGGTCGAGGGTGCCGACGTGGTCGTGGACAACTTCAAGCCGGGTGTCATGGGCAAGCTCGGGTTCGATCACGCCAGGCTGGCCGCGCGCAACCCGCGCCTCATCACCTGCTCACTGACCGGGTTCGGCGAGGACGGGCCGTACGCGATGCGCCCCGGCTACGACTACACCGTCACCGCGCTGGCCGGGGTCCAGTACATGACCGCCGACCCGCCGACCCGCGCCGGCATCTCCTACGCCGATCACCAGGCCGGGCTGGCGGCCGCCCTGGCCATCGTGGCCGCCGTCCACGAGCGGGAGCGGACAGGCGCCGGGCGCCACCTCGACGTGAGCCTGCTCGACGTCCAGCTCTCGATGCTCACCTACCTGGCCGCCTTCTCGCTCAACGCCGGCGACGACCAGCAGCCGGTGCCCGGCGGAGGCCACCCGGTGCTGGTGCCGACCCAGAACTTCCGGTCGAGCGATGGCTGGGTCTCCTTCTTCGTGGGCAACGACTCCATGTGGCGGCGGGCCAGGTCGGTCCTGGCCGTGCCCGAGCTGGACGATCCGCGCTTCGACACGGTTGCCGGCCGGGCGGCGCACAAGCAGGAGGTGCTCGACCTGGTCGCTCGCCGACTGCTCGAGGACACGACCGAGGCCTGGGTGTCGCGCCTGGAGGCGGCCGGCGTTCCCTGCGCGCCGGTCAACGACGTGCCTCATGCGCTGGCCGATCCGCAGGCCCAGGCGCGCGGCATGGTGCTCGAGGAGCGGGGCCCGTACGGGACCTACCGGAGGGTGGCCGGCCCCCTGCCCAAGCTGCGGGTCAAGGACGGCCCGGCGCCCGTGATGGGGGCGGACACGGAGGAGATCCTGCGGGAGGCCGGGATCGATCCGGCCGGGGTCCTTCCCCGGGCTGGGGGGTCAGGCGCGGAGGGCCGGTGAGGGTGACCGCGCGCGGCTTCAGGTGCTTGGTCGCGCTCGCAACGCTGCTGTTGCCGGCGGGCTGCAGCTCCCAGCAGACACTGCCGGCCGCACGTGCCTCGGCCGTCGCCGAGGCCAGCTGGGCGGTCTTGCGCTCCCGCGCGGTACCGCCGCTGTCGCAGAACGAGGTTTCCGCCTGCACGGCTGCGGTGTCGAAGCGATTCGACGTGCAGATACCCACTGGCATGACATCGAGCGCTCCCCAGAAGGTCGCCATACGGTCGTTGGGCTTTGCCGGGGATGCATTGGTCCGGGTTCGTGCCGTGGGGGCGGGTCCCGACGGTCAGCTCGCTGTGGCCCCGGGCACGGAACTCGCCGCTGATGCGCAGGTGGCATTCACCGGCAACGGTATGGAGGTGTTCATGGTCCGGGTCGCCGTGCCGGGCTGCTATGCCCTCCAGGTTGACGCGCCGGGCTTCACAGAGGTTTTCCTTTTTCTGGCGCAGCAGGCGCCGATCGCCAAGCCCCAGGCGGTGGCGATGACGGCTCGCGAGGTTCCGGAGTATCTCCGCACCCGGGTGACCGGGGTCCATCCCCTGTTCTTGCCGCAGCTGCCGCCCGACTGGCTCGCCGACGTCACGGCGGACGCCGGCGCCTTCTCCGCCGACTACGGCGCGCCGGATGGGAGCCGCCGCTTCCGGATCGCGACCATGGTCGCCAACCCGCCGCCCCTGACGATGCAGCGCCTGCCGAGCTTTCACGGCGACCCACGGTCGCTGTACGAGTGGAGCGACACGCAGCGCATGCTCGACTGGCGGGAGCCGAAGAGCCGATGGACGAGTGCCTTTGCGCCCGGCGGGGAGGTGGAGTACTACGTCACTGCCGCCGGCTACAGCGACGCCGAATTCTGGGCGGTGGTCGGCGCGCTGCAGACGCTGGTGGCCTGACGCCTCCCCAGACCGCGGCGAAGCGCCGCGGTGCCGCGTCGGCGAAGCGCCCTCGCGCCCGCACATGGGCCGAAAGGTGCGTTCTGAAAGGCTCCGGCGCCCGCACATGCGCCGAGTTCCGCCCCCGCAACGCGGCTTCGTTCACGAGGCCGCGCTTTGAGCGCGGGAAACGCTCTTGCGCCCGCACATGCGCCGTAAAGTTGGTCTCGAAACGCCCAGGCGCCCGCACATGCGCCGAATTCCCGGCCCCCTGCCGCTGAATTCCCGGCCCCCGCCGCCGCCTGGGGCTGCTCAGGCTCGGCTCAGCGTGCGCTCGAGCAGCCCGCGCAGCTCCGCCTCGGAGCCGGCCCGGTTCTCCAAATTGACCTGGTAGAGGGTCAGCTCGTTGTGCGGCCGCCGGGCCCGCCGCGCAGGAGCGTCAGGGTCGACTCCCGCCCGCACGTCGTCGGCTCCAGGCAGCGGCGCCACCCGCACCGAGACGCCGGCCAGCCGGTGCCGGGCGTCGGGCGACAGCGCCTCGGTCACCGCGGCGACCAGGCTCTCGAACGCCTCCCGGCTCAGGCGGACCGGAAGCCGGTGGCGCCGCGAGAGCTGGGCGGCCCGCCGGAAGGCGTCCTCGGACGCCATGGGCATGCCCGCGTGCCGGCTGACGCGCGCCAGCAGCCGCCACGCCTCGGGGCTGCGGGGAGCTCGCTCCGCCGCCACCTGTGCCGCCTGCAGCGCGCCGTGGAACTCGCCGGCCGCGTAGAGCTCCCTGGCCGTCCGGAGAACATCCATGGCGGCGGTACTGTAGCGCAGAGCTCATGCGGTTCTTCCGATCGGTACCTCGCGTCACCATCGCCGGCCCGGACGACGCTCCGGCGCTGACTCAGCTTCTGACCCGGAGCGGGCTGGGGCCGAGCGCTGAGGACTTGCAGGCGTCGCTCCGCGGCGGCTTCGAGGTCTACAAGGCCACGCTCGAGGGCGAGGTGGTCGGTATGGTGCGGTGCGCCTTTCCGACCGGCGCCTGCGTGATCGACCAGCTGGTGGTCGACGCCGACCACCGCCGCCGCGGCTTCGGGCAGTACCTGGCCGAGCACGCCGTCTCGCGCGCCCGCCGGGCCGGCGCGCCCAAGGCCTGGATGCAGGTCCCGGCGGATGAGGAGGCCGTGCTCCGCCTCCTGCACCGGCTCGGCTTCAAGGAGGCGGCGCGCCTGGAGCGCAACCACCGGCCGCTGCTGCTGGTCGAGCTCTCTCTGTAGGAGGCTCTCAGCCGCCTGCCGCCGAGGCGAACTCGAAGACCGCCCGCTCGGCCAGGACCACCACCGCCGCCGCGTAGCCCTCCGGGGCGGGCGGCCGCTCCGAGACCCAGCCGCCGGCCGGCAGCGCCCCCAGCCGGGTTCCGGCGACGCCCTCCCCGGTCGCCTTCAGGTATGCCTCCTTGAGCGTCCACAGCTGGAAGAAGCGCTGCACGCGCTGCGAACCCTCCAGGCTCTGAAGCTCGGTGCGCTCGGGCTCCGAGAAGTAGCGCTCCGCCGAGGGCGCCTCCGCCAACCCCTCGCGAACGCGCTCGAGGTCGGCGCCGACCGGCGCGCCGGCCGAGACCGCGAGCAGGGCGTGGTCCCCGGAATGGGAGAGGCTGAACCAGGGGCCGCCGTCGAGGAACGGCTTGCCGGCCTCCGAGACCTTCAATTCCAGGTCGCCCGGGTCGGCGCCCACCTCGGGCGCCAGCGTCCGCCGCAGAAAGGCCCGGGACGCGACCCAGCGGCCGCGGGCGCGGTCGTCGGGCAGCCGCTGGGCGCGCTCCAGCTCGGGCGGCGCCAGCACCAGGAGGTCGGTCATCGAGGGGCCGCTGAGGCGCGCGAGCCGAACCCTGACCGTGATCAGCCGCCCGCCGCTCCGCCACCCTCGAGGCCGGGCTCGGTCAGCTTGCCGGGGTCCATGATGCGGTCGAGGTCAGCCTCGCTGAACCCCTTCTCGCGAGCCAGCTCGCGGATCGTCCTGCCGGTTCTGAACGCCTCCTTGGCCATCTTCGCCGCCTCGTCGTAACCGATCTCGGGCGCAAACGCGGTCGCCAGCATGAGCCCCTGCTCGACCAGCTCCGAGGCGCGCTCGGAGACCGTGATGCCCTCGACGCACCGCTCGGCGAAGTTGGCGGCGGAGCGGCCGAGCAGCTGGATCGACTCCAGGATGGCGACCGCCGCCACCGGCATCATCACGTTCAGCTCGAGAAAGCTGCCGGTCTGGCTGAAGCCGATGGTGACGTCGTTTCCGAAGACCCGGGCGACCGCCATGGTCAGCGACTCCACGATCACCGGGTTGACCTTGCCGGGCATGATGCTCGACCCGGGCTGGGTCTCGGGCAGGGCGATCTCGGCCAGGCCGGCGCGCGGTCCCATCCCCATCAGCCGGATGTCCGAGGCGACCTTCCACATCGAGAGCCCGATCGCCCTCAGCTGCCCGTGGGCGCCGATCACCGAGTCCAGCGTTTGCTGCGCCCAGAAGTGGTTGGAGGTCTCGCGCACGGGCAGCCCGGTCAGCTCGGCCAGGCGCGCGGCTGCCCGGCGGGCGTACTCGGGGTGCGAGTTGATGCCCGTGCCCACGGCGGTGCCGCCGAGCGGGATCGCGCAGAGGTCGTCGAGCGCCGCGCGAGCCCGGACCAGTGACGCCTGCGCCTGCCCCGCGTAGCCCGAGAACTCCTGCCCCAGCCGCACCGGCGTCGCGTCCTGCAGATGCGTCCGGCCGGTCTTGACCACCGGCATGAACTCTTGCGACTTGGCCTGAAGCGCGCGCTCCAGCCGCTCCAGTCCTGGGATCAGCTCCTCCTGGATGGCCATCGCCGCCGCCAGCTGCATGGCGGTCGGGATCACGTCGTTCGACGACTGGCAGCGGTTGACATGGTCGTTGGGATGGACCAGCCGGTTGCCGAGCCCGCCGCCCAGGAATTCCGACGCCCGGTTGGCGATCACCTCGTTGGCGTTGGTGTTGGTCGAGGTGCCCGAGCCGGTCT
>CAYLIP010000085.1:0-8721 GCA_964383855.1 uncultured Actinomycetes bacterium
ACGCCGCCGAGCGCGAGATCTACAGCTCCGAGTTCCTGCTCCGGCGGCCGCTCCTCGATGCCATCGACAACGACGACCCGGTGCCGCCGGTCCTGCTGATAGACGAGATCGACCGCTCGGACGAGGAGTTCGAGGCCTTCCTGCTCGAGCTGCTCTCCGACTTCCAGGTCTCGATTCCCGAGCTGGGCACGATCACCGCCCGGCGCCAGCCCTTCGTGGTCATCACCTCCAACCGCACGCGGGAGGTGCACGACGCGCTCAAGCGGCGCTGCCTCTACCACTGGATCGACTACCCGAGCCTGGACAAGGAGATCCAGATCGTGCGGGCCCGCGCGCCCGAGGCGGCCGAGAACCTTGCGGCCGAGGTGGCGACGCTGGTCCAGGACCTGCGCGGGATGGAGCTCTACAAGGTGCCCGGGGTGGCCGAGACGCTGGACTGGGCGCGCTCGCTGGCGGCCCTGGGGGCAGAGCACGTCGACCCCCAGCTGGTCGAGGCCACGCTGGGCGCGGCGCTCAAGTACCAGGAGGACCTGGAGAAGGCTCGGGCGGCCATTCCCGAGCTCGTGGATCGCGCGCGTGGCGGCCCAGCCCGGGGCTGACCGCCCCGACCTCCTGCCCCGGCTCGCCACCTTCGCCCGGCTCCTGCACGACGCCGGGATGGAGGCCGGCCCCGGCCGGCTCACCGACGCCGCGCGGGCCCTGCGCTGGGTCGACCTGAAGAAGCCAGACGACTTTCGCTCCGCCCTGCGCTCGGTGTTCGTGGCCCGTCGCGAGGACCTGCCGCTCTTCGAGGCCGCCTTCGACATCTTCTGGGCGCCCCCCGACCCGCGCGTGCTGGCGGGCGCCATCCCCGGTCGGTCACGCCCGCTCCCGCTGGCACCCGAGCGGGCCCGGGCCTGGATGAACCTGCTCGGCCTGAACCAGTCGCGGCTGCCGCGCGAGGAGGAGGAGAAGGACTCGACACCCCCCAGCAGCTCCGGTTACAGCGCCGACGAGCTTCTGCGCAAGAAGGATTTCGAGGACCTGACCTGGGAGGAGACCGAGCAGGTGAAGCGCCTGCTTCAGATGGCGCCCTGGCGGGTCGCGGAGCGGCGCACCCGCCGCCTGCGGCCGTCCCGGGGAGGCCAGGTCGACCTCCGGCGGACGGCCCGCGAGTCGATACGCACGAGCGGCGAGATGGTCAGCCTCATGCACCGGCAGCCGCGCGTGCGGAGGCGGCCGCTGGTGCTGCTCTGCGACGTCTCCGGCTCGATGGAGAAGTACAGCCGGCTGCTCCTGATCTTCGCCCACGCGATCGCGCGCCGAGAGGACGTGGAGACATTCGTCTTCTCGACCCGCCTGACCCGGATCACGCGCCTGCTCCGCCAGCGGGACATCGACCGAGCGCTCGACGAGGTGACCAGGTCCGTGCACGACTTCTCGGGCGGCACGCGGATCGGGCAGGCGCTGGCCGAGTTCAACCACAAGTGGGCGCGCCGCGTGCTCGGCCACGGCGCCATCGTGATCGTCATCAGCGACGGGTGGGACCGCGGCGAGCCGGCCCAGCTGGAGGCCGAGCTGGAGCGCCTGCGGCGGTCGGCCCACCGGCTGATCTGGCTCAACCCGCTGCTCGGCAGTGAGGGTTATCAGCCGCTCACGCGCGGGATGCTGGCCGCCATGCCCCACGTCGACGACTTCCTGGCCGCCCACAGCATCGAGGCGCTGGATGAATTGGGGAGGCTGCTGGCCGGTTTGGATAGACATCGGCCCTTCCGGGCTTCGGCAAGGGCGCGCGGGTTGGCGGAGACTGAAGGCTGATGAGAGAGGTTCTGGAACAGTATCGGGAATGGCGGCGGGCGGGGCTCGACGTCGCCATCGCGACCGTGATCGAGACGTGGGGCTCGAGCCCCCGGCCGATGGGCTCCAAGATGATCGTCAGCTCGGATGGCCGGATGGCCGGCTCGGTGTCCAACGGCTGCATCGAGGGCGCGGTCTTCGAGGAGGCCGAGAAGGTGCTCGGCAGCGGTCAGGCCAGACTCGTCGAGTACGGCGTCGCCGACGATGTCGCGTTCGAGGTCGGCCTGGCCTGCGGGGGCCACATCGCCGTCTTCATCAACCGCGCCAGCGAGGTGCACGACAGCCTCTGCGAGCAGCTCGAGGAGCAGCGGCCCTGCATCCTCGAGACCGACCTCGAGACCGGTGAGGCCTCGCTGCTGCTGCGTGCGCCCGAGGGCGAGAGGCCGCTGCGCGACGGCGACCACTTCATCGAGCCCTACCCGCGGCCTGCGCACATGGTGATCGTCGGCGCCATCCACATCGCGATGCCCCTGCACCGGATGGCCAGGCTCATGGGCTACCGGGTCACCGTCATCGACGCCCGCGCCAAGTTCGCGACGCGGGAGCGCTTCCCGGAGGCGGACGAGGTGATCGTGGCCTGGCCCGACGAGGCGCTGGCCGGCATCCCCATCGACCACTCCACCCACGTCGTCGTGCTCACCCACGATCCCAAGTTCGACATTCCCGCGCTGAGGGCGGTGGCCGGCCGCGGAGCCGGGTACGTCGGAGCGATCGGGTCGAGGAAGACCAACCAGAACCGGTTCGACGCGCTGCGCGCCGAGGGCTTCACCGAGGCGCAGATCGAGGAGATCCATGGGCCGATCGGGCTCGACCTCGGAGGCCAGGGGGCCGAGGAGACGGCGCTCGGGATCATGGCTGAGGTCACCGCCGAGCGCTTCGGCGGCACGGGGGCCTCGATGAAGCAGAAGAAGGCGGCCGCCGCCCGGGCGTAACCCGCCCCCCGCGGCCCGGCTTTTCGCCGCGCCGGGCGCGCACCGCTACCCGGCCAGGCGCCTCAGGACGTCCAGGTTGGCCCGATCGGGCCCTCGCCCTTCCAGGCCCGGGACCTCGAGGATGAACGGCTTGGCGGCCAGGCGCGGATCGTGCAGCAGCGCCCGGAATCCCTCCTCGCCGATCTCGCCCAGTCCGATGTTGGCGTGCCGGTCGCGGTTGCTGCCGAGGCCGGTCTGGGAGTCGTTGCAGTGGATCGCCTCCAGCCGCGCCATCCCCACCACCCGGTCCCACTCGTCGAGGGTGGCCCGGGCGGCGGCTTCGGTGCGGAGGTCATAGCCGGACGCGAAGGCGTGGCAGGTGTCGAAGCAGACACCGGCGCGCTCGTCGTCGAGGGCGTCGAGCAGCGCCCGCACCTCCTCGAAGCGCGCCCCCACGCAGCCCCCGAGCCCGGCGTTGTTCTCGATCAGCAGCCGTGACCGCTGCGGGTTGGCGCGTTCCATGACCGCCCGCAGGTGGTCGCGGATCTGGGGCAGGACCTGCTCGAAGCCCACGCCCTTGTGACTGCCGGTGTGAAAGATGACCCCCGAGACGCCGAGCCGGTCGGCCGCGGCCAGGTAGCCGGCGAGCGTGCTCTCCGAGCGCTGCCGGATCGAGGGATCGTCGCCGGCGAGGTTGATCAGGTAGACGGCGTGGAAGTAGAAGGGCGGCCGGCCCGCCGCCTCGTAGGCCTCGCCGAAGCGGGCCAGGCGCTCGTCGTCGATCTTGGGCGAGCCCCAGTAGTTGGGCGGAGTGGGGTGGACCTGGATGGCGTCCGCGCCCATCGCGGCGGCCCTTTCGAAGGCCAGGTGGAGGCCGCCGGAGGAATCGACGTGGGCGCCGAGGATGGGCACCCCGCAAGCGTAGCGGCCGGCAGCCGGCGGGTCGGCGCGAGTAAGGTTCGGTGCCTCGTGGCCGTCTTCCTGATGAGCGACCTCGACCTTCCGATTCGCGACCGGACCTACCGCGAGCCGGATGGCCCGCACGTCCTGCTCGTGCGTGGCAGCGCCATCGACGATGCACTCGAGCACCTGGACGCGCGCCCCGACTGCCGCGCCCTGGGCGTCATCGGACCCCTCAACGAGGAGGCGCCCGACCTGGCGCTCCTCGCCGGGCGCCGGCTCCTCGTCTGCTGCTCCGACCCGGCCCGCCTTCGCGACCTGGCCGAGGCGGGGATCGCGGCGGGAGCCGAGGTCGAGTGGCTGCGCAGCGACCAGCCCGAGTTCGACCGGGTCGCCGCCTGGGCCCTGCCCGTCGTGGGCGTGGTCCTGGCCGCCGGCTCGGCCACCCGGATGGGCCGCAACAAGCTGCTTCTCGACATGGGTGGGCAGCCGCTTGTGCAGCACGTGGTGGAGGCGGCGTCGGAGGGCGGCTGCCACCACGTCGTCGCCGTCTACGCCCAGGACGAGGTGCGGGCGGCGATCGGCGAGGGCACCACCAGCGTCTTCAATCCCGACGCCGCCAGCGGGCAGGCCTCATCGCTGCGGGTCGGGCTCGCAGCCGTGCCCGAGGACATGGCGGGCGCCCTCATCCTGCTCGGCGACCAGCCGCTGGTTGGCTCCCGCACCGTCCGCGCCATCCTTCGCGGCTGGCGCCGAGAGGGCTCCCGGCCCGCGGTCGCCACCCGTTACGGCAACAGCCGCGACTGGCGGCCGCCGGTCCTCGTCGACCGCGGCCTCTTCGCGGAACTGATGACCCTGACCGGCGACGCCGGCGCGCGGCAGCTGCTCGATGCCCGTCCGGAGTTGGTCGATACTGTTGTCGCCAGCGGTCGCGACGACGACGTCGACACTCCCGAGGACTATGCCAAGATCGTCCGCCTCTTCCCCAGCCAGGATCCGCGCTGACCAGCTCACCCGGCTGCGCGGCGGCCTTCGCGAAGTGCTCCGCCACAACGCCTTCTACAGGGAGCGGCTGCACGACGTGCGGGGGTGGGACGATTTCGAGCGGCTGCCCTTCACCGCCAAGAGCGACCTGATCGCCGACCAGGCCGCCCTTCCGCCCTTCGGCAGCAACCTCACCTACCCGCTCGACCGCTACGTCCGCCTTCACCAGACGTCGGGCTCGAGCGGGGCCCGGCCCCTGCGCTGGCTCGACACGCCGGAATCCTGGGAGTGGTGGTGCCGGATCTGGTCGGAGCACGTCTACGGGGCGGCCGGCGTGACCGAGCGCGACCGCGTCTTCCTCGCCTTCTCGTTCGGTCCCTTCATCGGCTTCTGGTCGGCCTTCGCGGGCGCCGAGCGCCTGGGCGCGCTGGTCATCTCGGGCGGCGCCATGACGACCGAGCAGCGGGCGCGCACGATCCTCGACCTGGGTGTGAACGTCCTCCTCTGCACGCCCACCTATGCGCTGAGGCTGGCCGAGGCCGCCCGCGCGGCCGGCCTCGACCTCGGCGTCTCGGCCGTTCACACCACCATCCACGCGGGCGAGCCGGGCGCCTCCATCCCGGCCACCAGGGAGGCCATCGAGCAGGCCTTCGGCGCCCGCTGCCTGGACCACAGCGGGATGACCGAGCTGGGGCCGACCGGCTTCAGCTGCCAGCTCCAGGACGGCCTTCACCTGGTCGAGTCCGAGTTCATCTTCGAGGTTCTCGACCCGGCGACCGGACGGGTGGCGGCGGCCGGGGAGGGGGAGCTGGTGGCGACCAACCTCGGGCGCTGGGGCTCGCCGCTGATCCGCTACCGGACCGGCGACCGGGTGCGCCTGGTCCGGGAGGAGTGCCCCTGTGGGTGCCCCTACGCGAAGCTTTCGGGCGGCATCCTGGGGCGGGTCGACGACATGTTCACGGTGCGCGGGGTCAACCTCTACCCCTCGCAGATCGAGGAGATCGTGCGCCGGCACCCCTCGGTGACCGAGTTCGTGATCGAGCGGCGCCGGGCGCGCCAGATGGACGAGGTCACCCTGGTGCTCGAGTGCGCGGACGGCGGTGGCGTCGGTGAGCGGGTCGAGGCCGAGCTGAGGACCGCGCTCGGCGTTCGCATCGGCGTCCGCGTGGTCGGCGCCGACACCCTGCCCCGCCCCGAGCTGAAGGCGCGGCGGATCGTGATGATTGACGCATGAGCGCCTTTCGCCGGCCTTTCGAGCAGCTGCTGACGCCGGTGTCATTCCTCGAGCGGGCGGGCACGGTGCATGCCGCCCGGCCCGCGGTGCAGGACGGCGAGCGATCGTTCACGTACTCGGAGTGGCGCGACCGTTCGCGCCGCCTGGCGTCCTCTCTGCGGGCCGCCGGCCTGGGCAAGGACGACCGCGTGGCCTTCCTGGCGCTCAACTCGGAGCCGCTGCTCCTGGCGCACTTCGCGGTTCCCCAGGCGGGGGGCGTGCTGGTCGCCGTCAACACCCGGCTCAATGCCCAGGAGGTCGGCTACATACTCGAGCACTCGGAGGCGCGGTGGGTCTTCTTCTCTCCCGAGCTGGCACCGCTCCTCGAGCAGGCGCCGGCCGCCGCCCGCCGGATCGAGCTGGGCGCCGAGTTCGAGGCCTTCCTCGACGGCGGCTCGCCGGAGCCGGTCGAGTCATGGCTCGAGGCCGAGGCGGACATGATCGCGATCGACTACACCTCGGGGACCACGGGCCGGCCCAAGGGCGTCGTCTATCACCACCGGGGCGCCTACCTGAACGGGATCGGGATGGTGATCGAGGACCGGCTGCGCAGCGACACCTCCTATCTCTGGACACTGCCCATGTTTCACTGCAACGGCTGGTCGCACACCTGGGCGCTGGCCGCGGCGGGCAGCCGCTCGGTGTGCATCCCCCGCATCGATCCCTCCGAGGTCTGGCGCCTGCTCGAGCAGGAGGGGATCACCCACCTGAACGCGGCGCCCACGGTGCTGATCATGCTCGCCAACGACCCTGCCGCTCACCGTCTCGGGAGGCGGGTGCGGGTCGCCACCGGCGGCGCGCCGCCCAGCCCGACCCTGATCGCTCAGATGGAGAGCCTCAACATCGAGATGCAGCACCTCTACGGGCTGACCGAGTCCTACGGGCCGTTCACGCTCAACATCCTCAAGCCAGGCGTCACCGAGCTGAACCTGGAGGAGAAGGCGCGGTTCATGGCCCGGCAGGGGGTTGCCCATCTGACCGCCGGCCATCAGCGCGTGGTCGACGAGCAGATGGCAGACGTGCCCGCCGATGGCGAGGCCCTGGGCGAGATCGTGCTCCGCGGCAACGCCGTCATGAAGGGCTACTTCCGGCAGCCGGAGGCGACCGAGGAGAGCTTCGGGGGCGGCTGGTTCCACACCGGCGACGTCGCGGTCATGCACCCGGACGGTTACCTCGAGATCCGCGACCGGAAGAAGGACATCATCATCTCGGGCGGCGAGAACATCTCGACCATCGAGGTCGAGCAGGCGGTGATGTCGCACCCGGCGGTGATGGAGGCCGCGGTGATCCCGATCCCCGACGAGAGGTGGGGCGAGGTGCCCAAGGCCTTCGTGACCCTGAAGCCCGGACAGGCGGCCAGCGCCGAGGACGTGATCGCCCATGTCCGCGCCCGGATCGCGCACTACAAGGCGCCCCGGCAGGTCGAGTTCGGTGAGCTGCCCAAGACCTCGACCGGCAAGATCCAGAAGTACGTGCTCCGGGACCGCGAGTGGGCGGGACGGGATAGGAGGGTGAACTGATGGCGATCCGCGAGCGTCCGGCAACCGGGACCCAGCGGCTGGTCTACCGCGAGGAGCTGACGCCCAACTCCTTCATCGAGCGTTCGGGAACCGTCTACCCGGAGCGGGTGGCGGTCGTCGACGGTGGCCGGGAGTGGACCTACGCCCAGTGGCGGGGACGCGCCCGCCGGATGGCGCATGCGCTGCGAGCGGCCGGGCTCCAGAAGGACGACCGGGTGGCCTTCCTCGCCTTCAACTCGGAGCCGCTGCTGCTCGGCCACTTCGGTGTGCCGCTGGCGGGCGGCGTCATCGTCGCCATCAACACCCGGCTGGGCGCCGACGAGGTCGCCTACATCCTCGACCACTCAGGCTCGAAGATCGTGTTCTTCGCGCCCGAGCTCGAACCGCTGCTGGCGGAGGCGCCGGACGGCATCCGGCGGATCAACGTGGCGCGTGACCTCGAGGGCTTCCTGGCGACCGGGTCCGACGAGCCGGTGGAGTCGTGGCTCGAGGACGAGTACGACACCATCGCGATCGATTACACGTCGGGCACCACCGGACGGCCCAAGGGCGTCATGTACCACCATCGCGGCGCCTACCTGAACGCGCTCGCCATGCTGATCGACCACCGCCTCGATCCCGACGCCACCTACCTCTGGACGCTGCCCATGTTCCACTGCAACGGCTGGTGCTTCACGTGGGCCACGATCGCGGCCGGGGCGCGCAACTGGTGCATCCCGAAGATCGACCCGGCCGAGGTCTGGCAGCTCTTCGGGCAGGAGGGGCGCTGGCACTTCTGCGGCGCTCCGACGGTGCTGACCATGCTCGCCAACGCGCCCCAGGCGCGCCCGCTCGAGCGGCCGGTCCGCCTCTTCACCGCCGGCGCCCCGCCGTCACCCACGATCATCGCCAACATGCAGGAGCTCAACTTCGAGCTCGAGCACGTCTACGGCCTGACCGAGACCTACGGCCCCTTCACCATCAACCTGAGCCCGCCCGGCGCCGAAGCCAGCCTGCGCGCCCGCCAGGGCCATCCCAACGTCTGCGCCGGCGAGGTCGGGGTCTTCGACGAGGAGATGAACCCGGTCCCGGCCGACGGCCAGACGATGGGCGAGGTCTGCATGCGCGGCAACGTCGTCATGAAGGGCTACTTCGCCAACCCGGAGGCGACCGAGACCGCATTCCACGGCGGCTGGTTCCACTCCGGCGACGTGGGCGTGCTTCACCCCGACGGCTCGATCGAGCTTCGGGACCGCAAGAAGGACATCATCATCTCGGGCGGCGAGAACATCTCCACGATCGAGGTCGAGCAGGCCGT
>CAYLIP010000086.1:0-8632 GCA_964383855.1 uncultured Actinomycetes bacterium
TGTTGATCGAAGCTGCCCGGCGGGGATACGGACGCAACGATATGGCCGCCGGCGCGCTGTGGCAGGCAGGCCAGCTGCTCTTCAAAGCCGGCCTCCTCGGCATCATCCTGACGCTGCTCCTGTTCCCCGACGGCCGGCTGCCAGGGCGCCGCTGGAGGCTAGTCCTGATCGGCGGACCTGCGCTCGCGCTCGCGGCGGAGGTCTCCAGCCTGGTGCTGCCCGGCCGGGTCGACGAAGGCTACGGCCCCCCCAACCCGCTGGCGGTGCCGCCGGTGGCATCCGTCCTCGCGCCGCTGAGCGGCTCGGTCGGCCTCGCCCTGGCGGCGGCGATCGTGCTCGCCTCGGTGCTGTCCCTACCCGCCCGCTACCGCGACGCGGGCCCGGTCGCCCGCCGCCAGCTGCAGCTGCTGGCAGTCGCCGCCGCCGTGATGGCTCTGTGCTGGGGCGTGGGCAACGGAGTCAAATCGTTCGTGCATCTCTCGCCCACCTGGGACGCTCTCGACAGTGCGGTCCTCGGGCTTTCGCTGGCGGGGCTCGCGGTTGCGATCGGTGCCGCCGTGCTGGGCGGGGGGCTGATCGAGCTCGACGTCGTGATCAGCCGCACGCTGACCTACGCCTCGCTGGTCGGCGGCATCACGGTGCTCTACGTGACGCTGGTAGCAGCCGCCGGGGCGGCGGCCGGTGGGCGCCTTTCGCTGGCTGCCGCAGCGCTTCTCACGGCGGTGCTGGCCGTACTCTTCGAGCCGGTCAGAAAGCGGGCGCAGCGGCTCGCGGACCGCGTCGTCTACGGACCGCGAACCGAACCCTACGACGTTCTCGCCTCGTTCACGAGGGCGGTATCGGCATCGCTACCGGTGGACCAGGCGCTCGAGCGCATGGCGCGCTTGCTCGCCGAGGGGACGCGAAGCGCGCGAGCGGAAGTGTGGGTCAACGAGGCCGGCGGCAGAAGGCTGCTCGCGGCTGAAGGTTCGGAGCAAGCAGGCGTGGCGACCGAGGTGGATGTCATGCACCAGGGGCAGCGGCTGGGCTCGCTGCGATTGATCCGGGAGGCGGGCCGGCCGCTCAACGAACGAGAGGAGCGCTTGCTGTCCGACCTGGCTGTGCAGGCGGCCCTGGTGTTCGAGCAGGCTCGCCTCGAATCCGAGTTGCGAGCTTCCCGGCGGCGGCTGGTCGCCGCGCAGGATGGCGAGCGGGCCCGGCTCGAGCGGGACATCCATGACGGCGCTCAGCAGCATCTCCTCGCGCTTTCTGCCCGACTCGGCCTGCTGCCTGACGAGCACGCGGCACCACTGCGCGGCGAGGTCGCGGCGGCGATCGACAGCCTCCGCGACGTCGCGCGCGGTCTCTACCCGAAGCTGCTCGAGACCGCTGGACTGAAGCCGGCGCTGAGCGCGCTGGCGAGGCGGCTGCCGATCCCGGTCCGGGTCGCGGCGCACGCTGGCCGGCTGCCAAGGGAGGTGGAGATCGCCATCTACTTCTGCTGTTCGGAAGCGCTCCAGAACGTGGTCAAGCACGCGCGTGCGGAGCACGCCACCGTCTCGGTGGTGGAGGTGGAGGGAGCGGTCTGCTTGGAGGTGACCGACGACGGCGTCGGGCTTCGGCCCTCCATCGGCGGGGGGCGCGGCCTCCAGAACATGCGCGACCGCGTCGAGGCGCTCGACGGGCGGTTCGAGGTCGGCGGCGGTCCGCAAGGTGGCACATCGATTCGGGCCTCGATTTCGCTCAGTCGGTAGTCGCCCATGTCGGCGGTGATTTTCGCGGTCGATCGTCAACTGCACAAACGAACGCCTTGACGGGCCAACCCTTTGCCTAAGCGTCCCGCAACAACCGTGAGGCCTGTGAGACTACCGCCACGGTTCGCCGCCGACCTCACGGTTCCGGATAGCGAACCAATCGCTGCATGCGTTGCTGCATGGAGGCGGGCCGCTCTGACTCGGGGCCCGGCGCCGACGGGCAGTTTCGTATTCGAAGGATGGTCGGGGGCCCGGGATTCGAACCCGGGGCCTCACGGTCCCGAAGCGGGCGTTGATCGTTCGCGGGCGTTCGCGAGTGGCCGCCTGAATTCGGTTTTCGGCGGATTCGGTCCGCCGTCGGTCGCCTCCGGACGCCGAGGTTCACCACAGTGGCTGTAGCTCTGGCTGTAGCAGCTCATCCGGGTGAGTCCGCTCCATTCGCCACCACATATCCGATCGCTGCGTAGCCACGCAGACGGCGCTCGTGCATCTTCGTCAGCATCGGTACCGCCACGTCCACGTAGTCGTAGATCCTCACTTCGCGCTTTCGCTCGTGCAGCCGATGGAGCCGGCCAGCATATTGCTGGACAGTGCCTCGCCAAGAGATCGGCAGCCCAAGGAAGAGGGTGTCCAGCCGCGCATCGTCGAAGCCCTCTCCGATATACCGCCCAGTCGCGAGCAGAACTCGCGGGGCGTCGTCCGGAATGGCTCGGAGCCTTTCCAGGACGGCCCGCCGCTCTCCGGCGCCCATTCCACCTCGCAGAACTACGAGGTACGGGACGTCCGCCTGGAGCCGTCGTTGCATGGCTTCGAGATGCTCGGTCCGCTCTGTCAACACCAGCGGCGATCGAGCGTCCCGCACAGCATCAAGCACATCACCAATGATCTGTGCGGTCCGCGAGTCGTCAGCCACGAGTCGCGAGTAGATCTCCTGGATACCAAGATCGCCGAGTTCCTCGGGCGCGACGAAAGCCGTGTACCTGGGCACGACGATGTGACGGAACGGACGCGACTCTGCCTGTTGCTTGGCGTCGACACGATGCCGGATTGGTCCGCACTGCATGATCACAATCGGGTGGTGGCCATCCTTGCGGACGGGCGTCGCCGTCAGGCCGGTGACGAAGCGCGCCTTGACCTCCTTCATCACGGCCTCGAAGCTGAAGGCGGGAATGTGGTGGCACTCGTCGACCAATACGTGACCGTAGTCAGCGACCAAATCTCTGACCGTCCCCTTGCTCTGCAGACTCTGCAGCATCGCAATGTCGACTCTTCCCTTCCCCTTGTTCCTGCCGGCACCGAACTGTCCGATCGCTCGGGGAGGTATGTCGAGGAAGGCGGCCAACCGTTCTCGCCATTGATCGGCTAGCTGCTGGCGATGAACCAGAACGAGCGTGTTCACGCCGCGCCGCGCGATCAGCCAAGCGCCGATCACTGTCTTTCCAAATCCTGTCGAAGCCGCCAGGACGCCCACGTCATGGGCGGCCAGCGCCTCCGCAGCAACTCGCTGCTCCTCGCTCAGCTCGCCCGTGAACGAGAGGTCCGAATGGGTGCCGTTTTGCCGTTCATCACGAACCGTTACCCAAATCTTGAGGCTCTCCAGAAGCTTGATGACCTCCTCAAGAGAGCCGCGCGGCAGCGCCAGATGGTCGGGAAACTCCTCCGAGCAGTCGATTACACGCGGCTTGCCGCCGGTCCATAGCCGCATCGCTTGAGCCCGGTAGAACTCGGGATTCTGGAAGGCAGCCAGGCGCCGCAGGCGTCCGAGCAGCACAGCGGGCAGGC
Organism: uncultured Actinomycetes bacterium; assembly: GCA_964383855.1. Classification (GTDB taxonomy): domain Bacteria; phylum Chloroflexota; class Dormibacteria; order Dormibacterales; family Dormibacteraceae; genus CAZHAC01. Next base: position 3,516 of record CAYLIP010000086.1, read on the forward strand.
CGGCCTTCTGGATGAAGACCCGGTGGGCCAGCACGATTTCGACGGAGGTTGGCAGCGGTCCCTGAATTGGTGGATCGGGCCGGCGTCGCGACGGAGGGAGACGCCATGGTTCGTGGGCATCTACCTCAGTTTCGAACCAGCGCGCGTCGACGCCGAGGATTTTGCCTGCTCGAGCCGCCTCACGAACAATCTGCTCGCAGTCGGCGAGAGGCAGCCGCCGTACCGATGACAGGTGCCGCCATTGGTCCTCATGAGGCTGGAAGTTGTCGTCGAGAAAGACGGTGTTGGCGGCCGAACGAGCAATCCGCTGAAGTGGCAGCGCAATCAAGTTGCCGAAGCCGCCCTTGGGCATCGTGTCCTGGCTCGGAAACAGCCGATCGTAAGACTCGAAGCCGATCTGATGGCGACGTTCAAGCGCGTCCGTGAGGATCGCGCAGCCGAGATTCCGGGCGGTGTGCGCCGGGACCGGGCTCTCGAAGAAGATCCAGAGATGCGCTCCGCGCCCTGACCGAGACCGCTCCAAGGATGCCGGCACTGCGAGCTCACGGCACGAGCGCATCACCTCGGCCGCGTCGATCTGCCACGACGCCTTGTCGAAATCCATGGCGAGGAACCAACAGGTTTCGTCTTCAAGCAAGGGATAGACGCCGACAACACGATGGCCGAGGAGGTGGCCGCGAATCACATCATCGTCAAGCGGCAGCAGCAACTCAGGATCTGGGCGCTCGCCCTTCTGCCGACGGGCGCCAGGTCGCATAGCGGGCGAGTAGCCCGATCGCCCGTCTCGACCTTCCCAGCGGTAGGCGTACACGTCCACCCGCCCCCGGAATAGATCTCGGAAGAGGCGGATCTTGGCATCCTCGGGTGACTGGGCATCCAGACGTGGGCCATCAAGAGCCGCAGCTGGCTGCTCCGGCCGTGGTTCCGAGGCGGATCGATCGAAGACCAAGGCCCGGAGTTGCTCGTTCTCGTCTCGGAGAGTCTCGATCTCAGCGAGTGCTGACATTAGCCGATCCTCGAGCTCGTGGCGATCCGATTCACTCATATCCGATCTCGGTGTCCTCGGCGACCCGCTCGGACTAGCGCACCCGCCCGCGATCCATGATTGACAAATAGGCGCGCATCCTTGCGATAACAAGGGCCAGGCTGGCATCAGTCAAGCTGCATGCCTCCGTCACTCCCGTGATGTAGTCGTCTTGAAAGATCGCCGTTGGCACCTCGATCACCTGTGTGAGTGAGATCACGCCAGCCTGCCATTTGATGACGGGATTCCCATCGACGTGGATCAACTGCGGGAAGTCGCCGCTTTCGATCCGGTCGCGATTCCGACCGAGGAAGTCGTCAGGCCGGTAGCTATACATGGGTAGCACACGAACCACGCGTTGCCGCAGCTCGCGTTTCGGGGAGAGGACGACAACCGGTCTCCGCTTGGCGTACGCGACCATCCAGTCGTCGCCCGCGAAGGCAGCCTGGTCCTCCGTAACCCGCTCCACTCGTAGCTGCGTCCAGTCCGGTTCGCGGCGCGGTCGAAGGGCCAGCGCGATGCTGGGATACCCCAGGACCGGGACGCCAGAGTAGATCGCGCCCTGATGCGGGTGGCCGCGCGGCGCGTCGACGGACGCCGCAATCAACTGGTCGCCGGCTTCAGGTCTGCGAAGTTGAAGCCGCTCGCATCGACGTCAGCATCCACCAGGCTGTCAGCCGGTGGCACCTGGCGCATGTCCTCGAGCGGGTCGGGAAGGTCTTCCCGGAGCCAAGCCAATGGAAGTTCAGCCTGCGCCCGGGCAATCTCCGCGAGGGCAAGCTGTGGAGACTCCAGCGCCCGACGGGCAGCATCAGACTCGACGAGCTGCCGAACGTACTCCGACGGAGTCAAGTCCTGCCGAAGCGAATCTAGGAGATCCCGGACCTCCGGCGGCATGGAAACGCTAATCGTGACAGCAGTCCTTGCCATGCCTCGTAGTATAGCCCTCCGTCACGAACCGTCAATGACGCCCAGGAGTTCCGTTTCGCACGGCGGCGAGCCGTGCGCAATGGCGATCGCCTCCCGTTCAGTCACGCCCCCATCCGAATCCGCGACACCGCACGGTTCCACGTAGTGCGCGCTGGCTTCCGAAAGCGACGAGCTGCGGTGCGGTGAATTGGACAACGAGACCCGAAGGCACGTTGGCTGTAGTCCGCCGGGAGCGATTGGCTGCAGCTTTGGCGGTAGTCGCCCCTCTCCCCTACCCGGCGTTATTGGATCAGGCGGGTTAGTTCGTATTCGAAAAGGTGGTCGGGGGCCCGGGATTCGAACCCGGGGCCTCACGGTCCCGAAGCGGCCGAACGCCCGTTCGACGGTCGTTCAGGGGGATTCAGCGAGTTGAGGACGGCCGGGTCGGCCATCCAGGGATCACAGGGAATCGATGCCCGTGTCAGGCCGGTTGCTGCATCCGTCGCTGCATTCTGTAACACGGCGTGAAACGGCGCCCTACACTGGTCTTTGCGATGGAAGAGCCCCTCGACGATGGCATCAACACCCGTGTCCCCCACCGCGTCCGCGAGGCCTTGGAGAGCATCGCCAAGGATCGAGGCGTGAACCCGCTCACCTTCGCGCGGACGCTGCTCGACGAGGGGCTCCGTCGCGAGCGGCATCCGGGCATCGTCTTCCGAGACGCTCCGGCCGGACGGCGGGCGTCGATCGAAGGCCGGCGCCTCGATGTCTGGCAGGTCATGGAAACGGTCTGGGAATCCAAGGGCGATGTCGCGGCAGCCGCGCGCTATCTCGGACTTCGACCCGAGCAGGTGCAGGCCGCGGTCGGCTACTACACCGACTTTCAGGATGAGGTCGACTCGTGGATCCGCCGCAACCATGAGGAGGCGGAGCGCCTCGAGGAGCGCTGGAAGAGAGAGCAGGCCGCTCTCCGCAGGTGAGGCTGCTGCTCGACGAGATGCTCGACGCCGCAATTGCCGAGCAACTCAGCGAACGAGGTCACGACGTGGAAGCCGTCCAGGGCAACCCCGAACTCGAGGGGAAGACGGATCCCGACCTAATGCGAGCGGCCGCTGAGCGGCGGCGCGTCTTGGTTACGGACAACGTGCAGGACTTCGCGCGGCTGCACCAGCAGGTCGTGAGGTCCGGCGAATCGCACAACGGGATTCTGCTCGTCTCCCCCAGGCGATACCCGCGCGCCAAGGGAACCATCCGGATATGGGTGGACGGGCTGGACAAGTTCATCCGCGGCCACGACAAGGACTCGCTCGAGAATCAGATCTATTGGCTTCCATGACGGCGCGCATACGCATGCGCGGGCGTCGATAACCATCCTTCACGGTCGAGAGCTGGCATTGTCCGGAGTCGACCGGCGAGCCGAGCCCTACCGCATCACGGTCCGGTCCCCGCGCGGCACCAGCCAATCGGCGTGGCGGTGCACGAGCCGCCACTCAGGCTGCTTGGTGAACACCTCCGTGACGCGGAGCGTGCGTCCATTCGCGTAGTGCTGCAGTCCGACGCGGCAGCCCATGTGCTCCGACACGTACTCCGCGAGCACCTCGAACTCATAACCCTGGGATGCGCCCCTTGAGGCGGCCCAGTCAAGGCGGTCCGAGACCTCGTGCCAGCCTCGCTCAACGCCTCCGAAAGCCCCCATCACGACGACGTCGTCGGTTCGGGCCCAAAGCTCCTTGTAGGCCGCGGCATCGCCCTGAACGAACCGCCCCTCGGAATGCTCCAGCCGCTGCATCAGGTCGGGCCAGTCGCCCTCGATCCGCCGCGCCGTCATGACTTGCCGGCCTTCCGAGGGTCGACGGGTGGGACATCCGCATGGCGATGGATCAGACACCAGAGCCCCTCGATCCGGCGATAGAGGTGCGTGACGCGGAGGGTCCTCTCCTCGAGTGCACCGTCGTCGAGACGTGCCGTCCGCCGCTCATAGCCGATTGAGTACGCGAGGTCGCCACTCTCCCCGACGGCGATCCGTTCGATCGTCGACTCGGAGCCGTCTTTGAACTTGGCGCCGACCCACCGGAAGGTTTCGCCCACATCCCTCCAGCCTCTCTCGACCGGTCCCAGAGCCCCCATCAAGGTGACGTCATCGCGGTGCGCCCAGAGCGCCATATACGGCTCGGGATCGCCCCGCCACATCGCCCTGAGGGCGTCGTCGACTCGGTCGATCGCGACCGCCAATGTCTCCTCCTGGGTTTCGGAATGTTGCACCGACGTTGCCTCCCGTCCTATGTACCGGTTAAACTGGTACGCGCATGTTAACGAGCAGCCGATGACGGGTCAAGCCGCTTCTCGGATCCACCCCGACCGCTCCGACTTCGTGTTCCGCAGTGGACGGCTGTGCCTCGACCTGGTCGCCACCCTTGGATCCCGACGCCGCCTGAACATCGAGCGTTTGCGACGCCCGGAAGATGTGGACCGCTGGTTTGTCCAGGCCGGATTGACGAGGGAGCCGGCCGGGTGTACGGAGCAGGACCTTCGCTCCGTGACGGCGCTGCGAGAGGCGATCTACGAGGCAGTCATGTCGAACCCGCCGACTCCGGCGGCGGTGAGCGCGATCAACCGGTGGGCTGAGGAGACGCCCCTCACCCCGGTCCTCGATGCGGGGGCTCGGGCGGTGACCTGGGCCGAGGGCGCGTCCTTGCCGAAGGCGCTATCGACGATCGCTCGCGATGCTGCCGACCTGATGTCGAATCCCCAGTTGATGGCGCGGATAAGAGAGTGCGCAGGCCCTGAGTGCACGCTGTTGTTCCTCGACTCGTCGCGGCCCGGCAAGCGTCGCTGGTGCTCGATGGACGATTGCGGCAATCAGGCAAAGAGCGCCGGCTTGCGAGAGAAGAGGCGCGCGGAACGACACCTGGGGAAGGCCGGTCTCGAGCACACACGAGGAGGCCGGTGAACATAAGGACGCCAAGCCAAGTGATGCCCGCCGCTCCGAGGAACCGTGAGGTCCTCGATCAGCTGGATAGGATCGAGCAGCGACCTCACGGTTCCGTACCAAGCGTCGGGTTGCTGCGCCGGTTGCTGCACGGCACCGCCGTGCTGGCCCGCGCGGCGTCCAACTTCGTATTCAGAAAATGGTCGGGGGCCCGGGATTCGAACCCGGGGCCTCACGGTCCCGAAGCGGCCGGAT
>CAYLIP010000087.1:0-8565 GCA_964383855.1 uncultured Actinomycetes bacterium
TCCTCCGCGACACCCTGGGGGTCATACTCTACCAGGAGCAGATAATCGAGATCGCGATGCGGGTCGCGGGCATGTCGGCCAATGACGCGGACCGCTTCCGCCGAGCCATGACACGGCACCTGAACCGGGTCGAGATGGCTTCGCTGGAGGAAGACTTCATCGGCGGCTGCCTCGCCAACGAGGTGCCGCGCGAGGTGGCCGACATGCTCTTCGCCGCCGTGCAGGGCTTCGCCCAGTACGGCTTCTGCCGCTCGCACGCCGCCGCCTTCGCCCGCACCGCCTATGAGACGGCCTGGCTCAAGCTGCGGCATCCCGCGGCCTTCTACTGCGGGCTGCTCAACAACCAGCCGATGGGCTTCTACCACCCCTCGGTGCTGGTCGAGGACGCCAAGCGCCACGGCGTGCGGGCGCTGCCGGTGCATGCCAACCGCTCCGGCGTCCGCTGCCTGCCCGAACCGAAGCAGCCGGGCACCTTCCGGCTTGGCCTCAACTACGTCCGCGACCTCGGCGAGGAAGGCCGCCAGGCGATCGTGGCCGAGCGCGAAGACCGGGGCGCCTACCGCTCCTTCGACGATTTCCTGGAGCGGCTGCGAGGCGCGCCGGTGGGGGCGCGGGCGGTCCGCAACCTGGTCATGGTGGGCGCCTTCGACGGCCTGGGCAAGCCACGCCGGGAGCTGCTGTGGGCCTGGCAGGAGCGCGAGCGCGGTCGGGGCCTGCGCCGCCGGCTGTCAGCGCAGTCCGAGCTCTCGCTGCCGGCGGGATCCCCCGAGCTGCCCTCGCTGACCGAGCTGGAGCGCACGCGACTGCAGTACCGCGTCTCCGAGGTCTCCACCGGCAAGCACATGGTCGCCTTCTGGCGAAAGGACCTGGACGCTCTCGGCGTCGTCCCCAGCACCGCGGCCATGAGGCTGCGCAACGGCGCCCGCGTCCGCGTCGCGGGGCTGGTCATCACCCGCCAGGCGCCAGGCACGGCCAGGCGCATCCGCTTCTTCACGCTCGAGGACGAGCTCGGGCATGTGAACCTGACCATCTACCCCGACGTCTATCAGCGCTACCGGCGGGAAGCGGCGGCGCCCATGCTGGTGGTGGACGGCGTCGTCCAGCGCCAGGACGGCGTCTGGTCGGTGCTCGCACAGCACATCGAGCCGGTGCCCGGCGCCACCAGGGAGCACAGCCGCTCCCACGATTACAAGTGAGCCTGGCAGTAGCGGCAGGCGAAGGTGGGGCCGGTCGGGACCGGGTGGATCATCCTCAGGGTCGCGTGGACGACGCCTCCGGCCGGCCGGTCGGCGACTTCGATCACGAAGTCTCCCCGCTGGGCTTCGATGGCGACCACCCGGCCCTCCCAGAGACGGTGCGGAGGCTCGGGATCGTGGACCAGGACCCTGGCTCCGGGTCCCGGGTTGGCGATTCCCACCCTGGGTTCGCCCGCCTCCTCGGGAGCTCCGGCCACGCGCTCGCGCACGTCGTCGACCGTCAGACCGAGGTCCTTCAGGACGTTCGCTCCCACCCCCTCCCCCTCGACCAGGAGCGCCAGCAGTACCTCCCCGGTGCCGACGTGTGAGCGGTTGAGCTGCCTCGACTGCTCGAACGCCAGCTCGATCACGCGCTTGACGCGGGAGGTCGGGAGGATCTGCCGGCCCCCCGTCTGCTCGCTCCGGCCGAGCACGACCTCGATCGCCGACCGGACCCTGGCGATGTCGATGCCGGCTTCGGCCAGGATCCGGTACGCCGTCCCGCCGTCGACCCGCATCAGCCCCAGCAGCAGGTGCTCGGTGCCGATGTAGGTGTGCCGCGAACGCTCAGCCTCCTCCTGGGCCAGCATGAGCGTCTTCTTGGCCAGGTCGGTGAAGCGCTCGAACGGGTACATGCAGGCATCATGCTCGCCGTGAGCCGCTTCCGGTGGGTCGTCCTGGGGCTGGCCACTCTCATGCAGCTGGGCACCTCGCTGCCCCAGCAGACGCCGGCGGCGCTGGGGCCCATCCTCGTGCCCGCCCTCCACCTGACCGGCACCGAGCTCGGCCTCCTGACGGACGCGATCTGGGGCGGAATGCTCCTGGGCATGCTTCCCTCGGGTTTGCTCTCCGACCGCTTCGGCGAGCGCTGGACGATCGCCGCCGGCGGCCTCCTGCTCGGCCTGCTGATGGTGGCCGCCTCCTACACCTCGTCCTTCCTGCCCCTTTTCCTGGTGCTGATCCCGGCCGCGGTCGCAGCCTCCACCGGCTCGCCGGGCGGCACGCGCGCGCTGGCCGTCTGGTTCCCGCCGGCCGAGCGCGGGCTGGCCATGGGGGTTCGGCAGACCGGGGTGACCGTGGCCGGCGTCCTGGTCGCCGTCACCCTGCCGCCGGTCGCGCTCCGCTTCGGCTGGGAGGGCGCGTTCCGGCTGGTGGCGGCCGGAGTGGTCGTGCTGGTCGCCGCCTTCGCCCTCTTCTACAGGGAGCCGGCCACGGCCAGGGGCGTCGCCATGTCCCCCTTCCGGCTGCGCGACCTGGCCGCCAACCGGACCTTCCTGCTCGCCAGCGCATTCGGGTTCGTCTTGATGGGCGCACTGGGTTCGGCGGTCACCTACACCGCGGTGGCCATGCACGACGACGCTCGAGTGCCCGTGGTGGCGGCCGGCGTCCTCCTCGCCATCCTCCAGGTCGGCGGTATCGCCGGCCGGGTCGGCTGGGGCGTCCTCTCCGATCGCCTGGGCAGCCGCTCCCGGGTGATGACCGCCAGCGGCGCGCTGGCGGCGACCTCCGCTCTCGGTGGCGCCGCGCTGATCCGGCCGGGCACGCCGGCGGTCGCGCTCGCCGGCCTGGCCTTCCTGCTCGGGCTTTCGATGATGGGCTGGAACGCGCTCTACATAACGCTGGCCTCCGAGATCGAACCGGCCCGCGCGGCGACCGTGGTCGGGGCCGGGACCATGCTCACCTTCTCCGGGATGCTGGTGGTGACGCCGGTTTTCGGATCGATCGCCGACCATGCCGGCGGGTTTGCCCTGGCCTGGCTCGCACTGGCCGGCTGGTGCGTGCTGGGAACGGTCCTGGCCATCCTGACCCCGGAGCCACGCAGCCGGCTGCTGGCCGCGCCCGAGGCTCCGCCCGCCGCCTGAACGTAAGGTGGGCGGCATGAGCCGCGACCCGGTCCTGGTCATCGTCAGCGGGCCGCCGGCGGCCGGCAAGACCAGTCTCACGAAGGCGCTCAGGGATCGCCTCCAGCTGCCCCTGCTCTCGCTCGACGCGATCAAGGAGGCGGTCATGGAGGTGCTGCCTCCCCGCACGGTCGATGACACCGAGCGCCTGGGCCAGGCGGCCGAGCGAGTGCTGGTGAGCATCGGCGCCTCCCTCCTCGACGCCGGACCGGGCGCCATCCTCGAGAGCGCCTTCCACGTCGATCGGGCGACGCACGACCTCCGGCCCCTGGTCGAGCGCTGCGCCACCGTCATCATCCACTGCCAGGCGCCGGAGGCGGTCATCGTCGAGCGCTACGTGAGCCGGGCCCACGAGGGCGGGCGCGATCCCGGGCACATGGATCGCCAGCGTGCAGCCGACCTTCCGCGAGAGCTTCAGCAGGGCGTCTTCGAGCCGCCCGACCTGAATGTGCCGGTGCTTCGGGTGGACACCAGCGACACCTACGACCCCGACCTCGACCGGGTGCTGCTCTGGGTCGAGGAGCGAGCTCGGGCCTCGCGCTGACGCAGCCGGCTTACTTTTCGTAGCCAGGGCTCGGTTCGATGGCGCAAGCTATGCACCGCCATGGGCTCAGCGCGCGAGATCGAGGACATCCAGCGCCAGCTGGTGCGCCACCAGCACGACCACCCGCCGGTGCGCGACCTGAACCGCGAGGCCGACCGCCGCACCAGCGCGGCGCAGCGAATCGCCGAGGACTTCAGCCGGCTGCTGGGCTCCTGGACCTTCGTCCTGCTGCAGCTCGGGCTGACCGTGGTCTGGCTGGCGCTGAACGTGATCGGGCGCCTGAACCACTGGGACCCCTACCCCTTCCAGCTGCTGAACCTGGTTATGAGCATCGAGGCGGTGCTGGCGGCGGCGATCGTGCTCATGGCCGTGGTCCGGCTCATGGAGCGCGACCGGGTGCGCGCTCAGCACCAGTTCGAGCTGGACGTGAAGCAGGAGGAGGAGATGAGGGTGCTAATGCACCACATGGAGGTGCAGGACGAGGTGCTCCTGCAGATCCTGCACCGGCTCGACCGAAGCGACCGCGAGCTGCGGCGGATGGCCCGCCGGATGGGGATCGGCGAAGAGAGCAGTGCCTGACGCCCCGGCTTAACAGCCGCCCTTGACACGGACCCTATGCTCGCCGGCGAAGACCGTCTCGTCCCCCCCGGGCGGGTGGTTTGGTGGGGGGTCCGCAGCTGCTCACTGTGGGAGAAGGGGGCTCGCTCAGAGGTGGTCGAGCAGGCTCGAGAGCTGCAGCGACTCGCCGATGTTGCCGCCGACCATGACCACCATCGCCGCGGCCGCCAGCCCCCGCGCGAGGGCGCGGTGGTGGGCGTACCGGGGCGCCGCCGTCACCGCCGCCGGCACCAGCACCAGGGCCAGCAGCACGACCCCCAGCGCCGGGTGGATCACCCACTCGGGCCGCGACCCGGCCAGCCACCAGTTGGTCGCCGCCGTGCCCCCCAGCACCATCAGCGCCGCCAGCCGCGCGAGCGCCGGCGAGGCGAACCCCCGCCAGGCAAGGATGCCGGCCGCCAGCATCACCTGAGGGACGAGGATCAGCCGGTACCAGCCGTACCGCGTGGCCAGGTCCTCGCCGGCCAGGAGCGTGACCACGGCCAGGTAGCCGAACGCCGGCCAGGCCAGCACCAGCTCAGCCCGGGACCGGCGTCCCTGCAGCGCGATCCAGCCCAGCGCGATCCAGCCCAGGATCCACCAGCCGTCGCGAAGGCTCCGGTTGACGCCGGCCGGCGCGGCCACCATCTCGTAGCCGGCCAGCAGCCCCGTCCGGTTGTTCGACTGCTCCTGGACCACCGACAGAAAGAGCCGCCAGTCGACCAGCCAGCCGTAGAGCGGATAGAGGAGGCCGCCGGCGATCGCCGCCCCCAGGACCGCCCACGCCAGTCGCCGGCGGCTGTGCGCCATCAGGACGGCCCAGGCGGCGCCGCCGACGGCCAGCCCGGTGACCTTGAAGGTCGGCGCCAGCGCGACCGCCAGGAGCAGCAGCGCCACCTGCCAGCGCGGAAAGCGGCGGCCGGTGCACCGTCCCAGGGAGTCGGCGAGCACCGCCGAACCCAGCAGCAGCGGCCCGAGGACGCTCTCCGGCTCGGCCTGCCGCGAGAGCAGGACGGCACCCGGCGCGGTGGCGAGCAGGACGGCGCCGAAGAGCGCCGGCCAGGCGCCGAGCGCCCGCCTCACCGCCAGGTAGCCAAGCGGGATCGTGCAGACGGCGAACACCACCGGCAGGAAGCGCACCCGTTCCGGAGTCAGCGCCAGCGGGTCCTGCGAGCCGGTGATCCACAGCCAGGCGCCGATGAGAAGGCTGAAGCCGGGCGGGTGGTCCATCCAGTGGTGGACCATCGGATAGGAGGTGCCGTAGGCATGGAGCGTGACCGGGTGCGGGTAGGACCTGAAGTACGACCAGGTATAGGCGTCGCCGTGCCCCAGCAGGCCCAGCCCGGCCCACGAGAACTGGACCTCGTCGGCGTTGTCGGTGAAGGCCGGCGCATCGCCGTAGCCGAGGAAGCGGAGCAGCGCGCCGAGGGCGGTCACCGCCAGGATGGCGGCGGGCTCCCACTCCCGCCAGCGGCGCTCAGGCATGGCCGGCCAGGCGGTAGATGGTGTAGCCGGCGCTCGAGTAGACGCGCGTCGCATGGGCTGCCCAGTAGGCGTCGGTGGCGCCGAGCGCCATCTCCTGTGGGCCGACGACGACGTAGTCGACCGGATACCCGCTGAGGTCCCGCCGCCCCTGCAGCATGGCCTGCGCGTCCTGGGTGCGCTGCGCCCAGTCGGCGATCCCGTAGGTCCACATCCAGCCCGGGTATCCGGCCACCACCCGCCGCCCCCCCAGCGTGGGGATCGGCTCGTTGTGCTCGGGCGCGACCAGGAAGACGGCTTCCGGCTCGGTGTGGGTGCGGACCCAGCCGGCCGCGGCCAGGCCGCCGGCATTCGTGAAGAGGGTGCGGTCGCCCGGCTGGACCAGGTGCCAGAGGTCGAGCGCGCCCGAGGCGCAGAGCACGAACGCGGCCAGCGCCGCAAGCAGGGCGGGACCGGCGCCCTGCCTGGCCATGACCGTCAGCAGCGCGCCGACCAGGATGGCCCCGAAGGCCATCCAGAAGACGAAGAACTTGGTGTTGTCCCAGTCCCAGGGCTGGAACACCCAGACGTTGGGGACTGCAAACCACAGCCAGAGCGGCGCGAAATGGAGCCGGAAAGCGCCCGCGACGCCGGGCCAGAGCTGCGCGGCCAGGAGCAGAGGAATGAAGAGGCCGGCGTTCTTGAGCCAGAACCAGAGCCAGGAGTCGGGCCCGGCCAGCCAGCCGAGCTGGAGCCGCAGGCCCGCCGCTCCCGGCTGCACCAGCCAGAAGACGGCCGGCAGACCGAGGGCGAGCGCCGGGACGAAATTGCCCAGCCAGACGCGACGCCGGTCGCCCAGCGCCCAGAAGGCGGCCAGCGCGACGGCGGTGCCGTAGCCGTGGACATGAAAGGCGGGCGCCAGGCCGACCAGCACGCCGGTGAACAAGAAGGGCCACCAGCTCTCCGTCTTTCGAGCCGCGAACAGCAGGGCGGCTGCGATCAGCGCCACCGAGAGTCCGAAGAGGATCGAGCGCTGGGGGAGCAGATAGGCGAGCACCGGGTTCAGCAGCTGGTAGTTCTGGCCGGAGTCCTGGGTGTAGAGGCGCGGCCCGTGCAGCGTGGCGAACCCGAGGCCGCCCGCCGCCAGGAAGACGGCGGTCCCGGCGGCCCCGGCAGCCGGGCTGCCGGTGAGCCTGCGGCCGGCCAGTGCCATCACCGCTGGGAAAGCCAGCAGGAGGTAGCCGCTGGTCTGCACCAGGGCGCTGGTGAGCGAGCTGCCGGTGGCGACCAGCTCGGCGGCGATGAAGTCGACCATGAACGGATAACCCATCCGGTGGCCGGGCGCGATCGGGTACTCGGGCGGGAGGTTGTGCGCGTAGGCAAAGGAGCCGGCGTAGGTCAGGTGCGCCGCCCAGTCACTGTAGACGCCGATCCCCCACACCTCCAGGCCGGCGGCGGACCGCGCGTAGGCGCCGGCCATCAGGTAAACCGTGTACGGCCAGCAGGCGAGAAGCAGCAGCCCCACCGGCCAGACCTCGCGCCACCGGCCGCGCAGCCCGGCCAGTTCGGCTCCCAGGCGCGGACGCGCCACGGCCCAGCCCCACGCGCCTGCGGCGAGGGCCAGCCCGAGGCCGCTCAGCACGGCCGGCAGGCCCACGCCGAACGCCAGCGCGAGCGCGAAACCGGCCACGGCGGCCGCCATCAGCCCGATCACAGCACCGTAGGCCAGCCGCTCCTCGAGGCCGAGCTCGAGACGGGTCAGGTACGTGATGCCGGCCCCGGCAACCGCCGCCAGCAGCAAGAAGGCCGGCCCGGCCAACACCTAGACCCAGGTCGGGAACCAGGCCTTCCCGCTTGGGAACCCGCTCAGAAGCGCCTTGTCACTCATCGGCAGGCCGGTCCAGAGCGGGTAGAAGTAGACGAAGAAGGCGATCGCGACCGCGAGGTGGGCGTAGGCCAGGGTCCGGCCGCTCACCCTCAGCGTCGCCCTCTGGCCGAGCTGGAGCTCGACCCCGCCCAACCGGCCCAACCGGGCCAGGGTGAAGGCGAGCGCGAGGACCATGAAAATCAGGCCGCCGAACATGTGGTAGAGGAAGACGACCCGTGTGATCCGCGACCAGGGCAGGAACTGCGTCAGGAATCCGACCAGGATCAGAGAGGCCGGGAAGCTGCGCTCACGGACGGCAAACCAAAGCAGCAGCAGCAGGCAGGGCAGGCTCGTCCACCAGATCCAGGGATTGCCGAGGTTAACCATCCAGGCGACCAGGCCGTGGCCCGTCCAGTGGTCCACACCGAGGCCGCTGTTCTCGAAGTAGTAGGCGACCGGGCGCACGAGGAATGGCCAGCTGAACCACTTCGACCCATAGGGATGGGTGGCGGTGAGGTGGGCGTGATAGGTGTACGCGTCGACCTGGTACTTCCAGAGATCGCCCAGCGAATGGAACTGACCGCGCATGAAGAAGGGGAACCAGCTGGCCACGTAGATCGCGGCCGGCAGGGCCAGCAGCGCGGCCAGGGCCGCCGGCAGGTAGGCGCTCAGCGCCATGCCGCCCGGCACGGCCGGGCCCTCGCCCCGGCCCCACGTCCAGACGCCCTCGCCGGCGCCCAGCCGGATGTCCAGGTGGCGCCTGACAAAGCGCACGAAGAGGAAGAAGAGCATGGTCGCCAGCGCCGCCAGGGAGATCCACTTGGCGGCCACCGCGAGCCCGATGCAGATCCCGGTCGCCAGCAGCGTGACCGCCGACTCCCGGGGCGTCCGGCTGCGCCAGTGGAGCAGGAAGGTCCAGTAGCTGAGCAGGATCAGAAAGATCGGGAAGATGTCGATCAT
>CAYLIP010000088.1:0-5963 GCA_964383855.1 uncultured Actinomycetes bacterium
CCGCCAGAGGCCCGCCAGCACGAGCACCGCCACCGGCAGCCCGATGCAGCTCAAGGCCCAGCCCACGCAGGCCAGGGTGGCCGGGACCATCGCCCAGGCGCGCCGCCGGGTAAGTCCGACCGCCGCCACCAGCTGCGCGCCGAAGAGAGCCGCCGACCAGGCCGCGATCAGCAGCGCGCTGTTCCTGACCTGGGCGGGATCTGCGCGCAGCTCCGGCACGTGGGGTGAGGCCGCGATCGAGGCGTAGATGGCGGCCAGCGCCAGGGAGAGGGCGGCGCCGCCCCAGAAGAGGGCGATCACCCAGCCCGGGGTGCTCGCGCTGCCGGACGCCGCCGGGGGAGCCGGTGGGGCGCCGGCCGGACTCGGCTGGGGCGTGCCGCAGCGGGCGCAGAAGCGCGCGTAGGCCGGGAGCTCCAGCCCGCAGGCGGGACAGGCGACCAGCGCTGCCTCAGACGTGGTCGCGGACCATCTCGAGGAATCCGGCCTCGTCGACCACCTCGACCTTGAGGCGCTCCGCCTTTTCCAGCTTGGAGCCGGCGCCGGGGCCGGCCACCACGAGATCGGTCCTGGCGCTGACGCTGCCCGAGGCCTTGCCGCCGAGCCGGCGAACCAGGGCCTCGGCGTCGGGCCGGCTCATCTGCTCGAGCGTGCCCGTGAAGACCACCGTCTTGCCGGAAAAGGGGCCCTCGCCCGCCGGCCGCTCGGACTCCTGGGGCTGGACGCCGGCGCTGAGCAGGCGGTCGACAAGCTCCGAGCCGGGGCCCCGGAAGAAGGCCGCGATCTCGGCCGCCATGTTCGGCCCCACGCCCTCCACCGCGACCAGCTGATCCTCGCTGGCGACCCGGATGGCCTGGAGGGTGCCGAACTCGGCGGCGAGCAGGTCGGCGGTGGCGTCGCCGACCTGGGGAATCCCGAGGGCGAAGAGAAAGCGGCCAAGCGGGGGCGTGCGCGATGCCTCGATCGCGCCGATCAGGTTCTCGGCCGACTTGCGGGCGAAGCGCTCCAGCGACTCGGCCTGCTCCAGCGTGAGCCGGTAGATGTCGGCGGGCTGCTCCACCAGGCCCCGGTCGATCAGCTGCTGGAGCGTCGAGTAGCCGAGGCCGTCGATGTTCATCGCGCCGCGGGCGGCGAAGTGGCGCAGGCGCTCGAGCCGCTGGGCCGGGCAGAAGGGGTTGATGCAGCGGTGCGCAACGTAGGGTTCCTCGCGGACCACCTCGCCGCCGCAGACCGGGCAGCGCGTGGGCATCGACCAGCCGTCGGGCCTTGGGTCCTTGACCGAGACGACCTCCGGGATCACGTCTCCCGCTCGCTGGATCACCGCCGATGCGCCCACGTAGGCCCCTTTCTCATGCACCTGCTGCTCGTTGTGCATGGAGGCGTTGCGGACCGTGACCCCGCCCACGATCACCGGCCGCACGTGGGCGACCGGGGTCAGCACGCCGGTCCGGCCCACATAGCAGACGATGTCCTCGATCACCGTCTCCGCCTGCTGGGCCGCGTACTTGTAGGCGATCGCCCACCGGGGACTCCGGGCCACGAAACCGAGCTCCAGCTGCTGGTCATGGCGGTCGACCTTGACCACCAGCCCGTCGATCTCGTGGTCGAGCTCCTCGCGGCCCTCCTGCCACTGGTGGTGGTAGGCGATCACGTCGTCCAGCGAGTCGAATCGCCTGCGGTTGGGATTGACCCGGAAGCCCATCTCCGCCAGGCCCTCAAGGACCTCCCACTGGCTGCGCGCCGGCCCCGCCGGGTCGAGCGTGTACATGAACGTCTGGAGGTTGCGGCTGGCGGTGATCCGGGGGTCGAGCTGCCGCACCGACCCGGCGGCCGAGTTGCGCGGGTTCATGTATGGCTGCCGTCCCTGCGCCTCCATCTCCGCGTTCAGGTGCTCGAAGCTGGCCATCGGCATGTAGACCTCGCCGCGAACCTCGAACTCGGCGGGCAGACCAGGCAGCGGCCGGATGCTCAGCGGGACCGATTTGATCGTCTTGACGTTGGCCGTCACGTCCTCGCCGGTCAGACCGTCACCTCGAGTGGCCGCCCTCACCAGCCGGCCCTCGGAATAGGTGAGCGACATCGCCAGGCCGTCGATCTTGAGCTCGCAGGTGTAGGTGACCGCGGGACCCGCGACGGCCTTCACGCGGCGGTCCCAGGCCCGGATCTCCTCCTCCTCGAAGGCGTTCTGCAGGCTCAGCATGGGAGAGCGGTGGCGGACCTTGGCGAACTGCTCGGAGGGGGCGCCGCCGACCCTCTGGGTGGGCGAGTCCGGGGTCACCAGCTCGGGGTGCTCCGACTCCAGGCTCACCAGCTCCCGGAAAAGGGCGTCGTACTGGGCGTCCGTGATCTCCGGCTGGTCGAGCACGTGATAGAGCCGCTCGTGGCGGCGGACCTCGGCCCGCAGCTCCTCGAGCCTCCTGCGCGTTTCCGCCGAGACGCTCACCCGGAGATTTTCATCAGCGGAGCAAGCGTTCCGCTGAGGATCTTCACGCCTGCCCGGTCGAACCGCACCACCAGCTCCTCATCGGAGCGGGTGAGAGTGCTCTTCATGACGGTGCCCGAGCCAAAGCTCGGGTGCTGCACCCGCTCGCCCTGGCCGAAGCGCTGAACCGGCGGCGCCGCGGGCGCCGCGGGGGCGGCGGCCGCCCGCTCCAGCATCCGCTCGCGATAGGCCCCGGGCTGGTAGCCGCCCGGCGGGCGGCGGGGCGGCGCCGGGGCCGCGCCCTTGGTCGGCGCCGCCAGCAGCGATTGCGGGATGTCGTCCAGGAACCGGCTGGGAAAGGAGGCGCGGGCCTGACCGAACAGGTGGCGCCGGAAGGCGCAGCTGAGATAGAGGCGGTCCTGCGCCCGCGTGATACCCACGTACGCCAGCCGCCTCTCCTCCTCCATCTCCTTCTGGCTGGGATCGTCAAGCGCCCGCTGGTGCGGGAGCAGGCCCTCCTCCATCCCGGCCACGAAGACGACCGGAAACTCGAGGCCCTTGACCATGTGAAGAGTGATCAGCGTCACCCCCTCGTCGTCCTCGGCGTACGCGTCGACGTCGGAGACCAGGGCGACCTCGGTCAGGAATGCCTCGAGCCCTGCGGTGGGGTCCTCGGAAGTGTCGAACTCCTGGGCCAGGCCCCGGAGCTCCTTCAGGTTCTCGATTCGGGCCTCGCCCTGCGGCGTGCCGTCCTCGTAGGCGGACTCCAGCCCCATCACCTCGACGACGTGCTCGGCCAGCTCGCTGGGCTTGAGGACGCCCATGGTCGCGCGCACCGACAGCAGCTGGTCGCGGAAGCGCTGGAGGGGGCCGATCGCCGCCTTCTGGAGGCCCTCGACCTCCTCGACTCGCTCGAGCGCCTCCAGGGGCGTCTGCTCATGGTCGCGCGCCCAGGCCACCACCCGGTCGACCGTGACCGGCCCGATCTTGCGCTTGGGCACGTTCACGATCCTGGCGAAGCTGACGCTGTCCCCGGGGTTGAAGAGGAAGCGCAGGTAGGCGAGCAGATCCTTCACCTCGCGCCGCTCCCAGAAGCGGACGCCGCCCACCAGGCGGTAGGGAATGCGGCGGCGGCCGAAGACATCCTCGAAGGCGCGCGACTGGGCGTTGATGCGGTAAAGGACCGCGAAGTCGGAATAGCGGCGATCGGTGCGGCGGCGCAGCCGTTCGATCTCGTCAGCCACGAACTCCGCCTCCTCGACCTCGTTGTAGGCCTGGATGGCGGTCACCTTCTCGCCCCCCACGCGGTCGGTCCAAAGCCGCTTGGGCGCTCGCTCCGGGTTGTGGCGGATCACGTTGTAGGCGGCGTCCAGGATTGGCTGGCTCGAGCGGTAGTTCTGCTCGAGGTGGACGACGGTCGCCTCCGGGTAGTCCTTCTTGAAGTCCAGGATGTTGCGGACGTCGGCGCCCCGCCAGCCGTAGATCGACTGGTCGTCGTCGCCCACCACGGCGATGTTCCGGTGCTCCTCGGCGATCAGCCGCGTGAGCACGTACTGGGCCCGGTTGGTGTCCTGGTACTCGTCGACCAGGAGGTAGCGGAAGCGGTCGCGCCAGTGGGCGAGCGCGTCGCTGTCGGACTGGAGCAGCTGGACCGTCTTCCCTATCAGGTCGTCGAAGTCGAGCCCGTTGGAGCGGCGGAGCAGTTCCTCGTAGCGGATGAAGCAGCGCCGCACAACCTCGTCGAAGTAGCTGCGGCTCGGGTACTGCTCGGGCCCGAGCAGCTCGTTCTTGGCCTGGGAGATATGGCTCGAGATCATGCTCGGCGGATAGCGCTTCTGGTCGAGGCCGAGCTCGTCGAGCACCCGCTTCAGCGCGGCCCGGGTGTCGTCCTCGTCGAAGATCACGAAGGAGCGCCCGAATCCGAGCTTCTCGGCGTCGCGCCGGAGCATGCGGACCGCGGTGTGGTGGAAGGTGCCCACCCACATCCGCTCCGACTCCTCCCCGACCAGCGTCCCCACGCGGGCTCGCATCTCGCGCGCGGCCTTGTTGGTGAAGGTGACGGCCAGGATCCGATCGGGCCAGGCCTTCTTGCGGTCGACCAGCAGCGCCATCCGGGTGGTCAGGACGCGGGTCTTGCCGGAACCCGCCCCGGCGAAGATCAGGAGGGGCCCCTCGGCGTGCTCGGCGGCCTCCCGCTGCTGGCGGTTCAGGCTCTCGAGCAGCCGGTCCAGGCCGGCGCGACGAAGCTCGGGGCTGGGCATGGACGGCACTGAAGTTTATCCCCGTGTTTGCGGGGGTCTAAGAGGGCTCGGATTCCACAGGGCGCCACTAATCTGTCTGCCGTCATGTCCGCGCTGCCCGTGGTCAGCCGCGACCGCCTGCTCTACCAGGTGGCCGCCGAGCTCACCTCATCGCTCGACCTGGACGAGGTGCTGGCGCGGGTGATGGACCGGGTGATCGAGCTGATGCACGCGTCGCGCGGCTTCGCGGTGCTGGTCGACGGGCGAGGGCGGCTGACCGTCCGGGTCTCGGGCGGCGAATCCGACCACGGCTCCGACTCGACCAGGGAATTCCCGGGATCCCGAACCGTGATCGAGCAGGTGATGGCCGAGGGCCGCCCGGTGCTGACCACCGACGCCAGCCTCGACTCGCGCTTCAAGAAGCAGCACTCGGTCATCCTCCACAATCTCCGCTCGATCCTGGCCGTGCCCCTCAACGTCCGTGGCAAGACGATCGGCGCCGTCTACGTCGACAACCCCTTCCGGGCCGGCCTCTTCGAGGAGGAGGACAAGGAATTCCTGCAGGCGATCGCCGACCTGGCCGCGATCGCCATCGACAACGCCATCACCTACCAGCACGCCGAGCATATGCGGCGCACCTTCGAGCGCTACGTGAACAAATCGGTCACCGACTGGGTGCTCGCCGATCCCAATCGGGACCGCGTCTTCCTGCCCGGCCAGCGCCTGCGCGTGACCATGCTGGCCTCTGACATCGCCGGGTTCTCCACCCTCTCCCGCGAGCTCGAGGCGGAGGAGGTGGTGGACTTCCTGAACCACTACTTCAGCCGGATGGTCGACATCGCGATCGAGCACGGCGGCAACGTCGACAAGTTCCAGGGTGACGGGATGCTGGTGGCCTTCGGCGCCCCCGAGCCGATGCAGGACTCGGCCCTGCGGGCAGTGGAGACGGCCCGGGCCATGGTCGAGGAGATCGCGGCCATGAACCATGAGCGCCGGCGGATGGGCGACCTGCACATCGAAGTCGGCTTCGGCCTCGACACCGGGTACGTGGTGGCGGGCAACGTCGGCTCCGAGCGCCGGCTGGATTACACGCTGATCGGGGTCCCGGTCAACAATGCCAGCTTCCTTTCCAAGCAGCGCCCGGCGGCCGTCCTCATGTCGCAGAACACGTTCCGGGCGCTCAACGGAGAAGCGGAGGTCGCGCCCCGAGAACCCATCGTCCTCAAGGGCGCGACCAAGCAGGTGCCGATCTATGCCCTGGCTTGAAACGGCCCTGGCTTGAAACGGCCCTGGCTTGAGGCGGC
>CAYLIP010000088.1:6063-8442 GCA_964383855.1 uncultured Actinomycetes bacterium
CCCCAGGCGGAGGCGCCGCCCTGGCTGTACTTCCAGGCCGCCGCCTTGGCGTTGGCGGTCGGGTCGTAGATGTCCTGGTTGCCGTACGGCGTGCTCTTGAACGTCGACATCAGGAACTGGAAGAGGCCGTAGTAGGGACCGGCCGGGTTGTAAGCCCGCGGGTTGTAGCCGGATTCACACTTGGCCACCCGCTCGCCCCAGTCGATCGCGGCCTGCCCGTAGGGCGCGAAGGCGTCGTGGATGATCTGCTGGATCGAGCCTGACGCGTATGAGGCCGGCGCGGGGGCGGGTGCCGCAACCATGGGCGCGGACGCCTTCTGGGCCGCCGCCTGCGCAGCCAGGGCAGCGGCCTGGGCCGCCTGGGCGGCCTGCGCAGCGGCCTCCTCCTGCTGCTTCTTGGCAGTCGCCGCTGCCTCGGCGGCCTGCTGGTCGGCCTGGAAGCCGGCGCTGATGTCGTAGCGCTCGCCGGCGTTGAACTCGGCGGGCCGGACCGCGCCCGCGGGCAGCGCGTGCGGCGTCGCGCCGGTGTGGGACCCGGCGCCGGGGGCGACCGCGGCGAGCGCGCCGACGGTGACCGCCACGATCACATGGACGAACCTGAACATGGACACTCCTCCGGCGCCGCGGGCAGCGGAAACCCACAGGGCGGGCCCGACAGGAGGAGGTGAGCCGCCATGGGCGGCCGGCTACGCGGCTCAGGAAGTGAGCGCACGCGTGCCCCTACACAGGTCTGCAACCAATGCTCCCCCTTGCCGGCGCGCTACCCCCACGCGCCTTCAAGTGCCGGGCTTGGAGCGGAGACGTTGAGAGAGGACCGCCCGGCTTTGGACTGGCTTTACCGCTCAAGACCTTAGCAGCCGGCACCGGCGCTCCGTCAATACGGAAGCTCGACTGAGAACCCATCCAGGTCGCCGGTGGCGCGCTCCGGCCTCACGTCGACCGAGGCCACGGCCGCCATCGGGGGACCGGTCCTGAGCCTTTCCGCCAGCCGTTCCAGCGGCGCGGCCGCGCCTTCGGCGACCACCTCCACCGACCCGTCCGGACAGTTGCGAACCCAGCCCGCAAGGCCCAGTGACCGCGCCTCCCGGCTCACAAAGTCGCGAAACCCGACGCCCTGGACCCGGCCCCGAACGGTCGCGTGAATACGGTTGATCACGATTTTGATTGTGCCCGGGCCGCTCCCGCGCTCGCGGCCGCAAAACCTCGCAGGACCTTCACATCCCTTGGCCCGGCGAGCATGGAGCAGCGGGAACGCCCGGATACGTTGCCGGGCGTGTCACGGGCTCTTCTGCTGCCGCTGGTTTTCGTCCTCGCCGCCATCCCACTCACAGCCGGCGTGATCCATGCCTCCGCCTCCGGCCGTCCCGGGGTCTCCTCCCAGGCGGCGACCCATCGCGCGCCGGCCCCGCATGCGCCCACACAGGTCCCGGCACCCGCCGCGGCGCCGCCGGCGCCCGCCCCCGTCCCCACCGCGGTGCCGCTCCCGGACTCGCCCGATCTGGGACTGCAGGCGGCGGCAGCGGTGCTCATGGACCAGGGGTCGGGCCGGGTCATCTGGCAGATGGGCGGCCATCAGCGGCGGGCGCCGGCCAGCCTGACCAAGCTGGTCACGGTCATGGTCGCGCTCGATCATGCCTCTCTCACAAGCGAGGTGACCGTGCCGGAGGGCGCGGCCGGGTTCGGAAGCGAAAACACTCTGATGGGCCTCAGCGCCGGCGACGTGGTCACCGTGCGCGAGCTGCTCTACGGCATCTTCCTGGTGTCCGGCAACGACGCTGCCGAAACGCTGGCGGAGACGCTGATCCCGCGCGGCCAGTTCATGGCTGAGATGAATGCGAAGGTGGCCGCGATGGGCCTTCGGGACACCCACTTCGGGAACCCGACCGGTCTCGATGCGCCCGACCACTACTCGAGCGCCTACGACCTGGCCGTCATCACGCGCGAGTTCGCCTCGCGCTACTCGGATCTGCTGGCCATCTCCGGCCTGACGGACGTAGAGCTCTACGCGACGCCCGGCCACCCCGAGTACGACCTCGTCAACCTCAACAAGCTGGTCCTGTGGCCGTACCCGGGTGCCACCGGCCTCAAGACGGGGTACACACGGGCCGCCGGCGGCTGCGTGTCGGGCACCGCCACGCGGGACGGCCGCAGCCTGATCACTATCGTGCTAGGCGACGACGTCATGTTCTCCGACGCCGCGCGCCTGTTCGACTGGGGCTGGGGCCAGCCGGGCTAACCCGGGCCGCCCGGTAGGTCTCCCCCCGCCAAGCTGGGAGAGGGTTGTCCGAGGCTAGGCGGCTCGAACCGGCGGGATGGCCCGCACCCGGGGCCCGTCCCGAACCAGCTTCCAGCCGCCCTCGTGGCAGAGGTAGTGGTGGC
>CAYLIP010000089.1:0-2059 GCA_964383855.1 uncultured Actinomycetes bacterium
TGTGGGGCGCCTACCAGGAGGCGCAGGCCGAGCACGACAAGGCCGAGCGCGAGGCCGCCGAGCGCTTCTGGCAGGGGCTGCGCCTGGTCCGCGCGACGCGCGGCCGGACGGCCGAGGGCTGGTCGATCGTCAATGCCGAGGAGGAGCGCGTCGGCGAGGTGACGATCCTCTGGGGCGACCCCCATCCCTACTGCCTGATCGTGCTCGATCAGCAGCTGGGCGCCCCCGAGAAGGAGGCGGGCGCAAGCCCGGCGGTGAGCGCCCCGGGCGCGTGGGAGCAGGTCATCTTCCGGCTCGAGGAGGAGATCCTGGTCGAGGAGCCCGGCGTGGTGACGTACTCGGTCTGGCAGAAGGGCTTCATCGGCGAGTTCTACCGCTGCGCCGACTGCGGCGAGCTGCACAGCCAGTTCGAGGACGACGCCGGCGGCCTCGGGAGCCTGATCGAGGACGACGACGACGAGCACTGAGCTGGTGAAAGCGGCCGTGGTGCAGGCAGCCTCGGTGGCCTTCGACCGCGAGCGCACGCTCGAAAAGGCGGCCGGGCTGGTCGCCGAAGCGGCGGGCCGGGGCGCCCAGCTGGTCGTCTTTCCCGAGGCCTTCGTGAGCGGCTATCCGCGCGGCCTCACGTTCGGGACGGTCGTCGGCAGCCGCAGCGCGGAGGGCCGAGAGCACTTCCGGCGCTACTGGGAGTCGGCCGTCGACGTGCCCGGGCCGGCCACCGAACGCCTCGGCGAGATGGCGCGCGAGCACGCGCTCCACCTGGTCATGGGCGTCATCGAGCGCGACGGCGGCACGCTCTACTGCACGGTTCTCTTCTTCGCGCCCGACGGGTCGCTTCTGGGCAAGCACAGGAAGCTGATGCCGACCGCGGCCGAGCGCCTGGTCTGGGGCTTCGGCGACGGTTCGACGATGCCGGTCTTCGACACGCCGCTGGGCCGGCTGGGCGCGGTCATCTGCTGGGAGAACTACATGCCGGCGATGCGGCTGGCCATGTACTCGAAGGGCATCCAGCTCTACTGCGCGCCCACCGCGGACGCCCGCGACAGCTGGATCCCGACCGTCCGCCACATCGCGCTCGAGGGGCGCTGCTTCGTGCTCAGCAGCAACCAGTTCAGCCGGCTCGCCGACTACCCGAGCGACATTCCCAACGCGCTGGCCGGCCAGCCCGACGAGGTGCTCTCACGCGGCGGCTCATGCATCGTCAGCCCCTCTGGCGAGGTGGTGGCCGGCCCCGATTACGAGGGTGAGGTGATCCTGACCGCCGACCTCGACATCGACGACATCGCGCGGGCCAAGTACGACTTCGACGTCACCGGCCACTACGCGCGGCCCGACGTCTTCCGGCTCCACGTCAACGAGGCGCCACAGGCGCCCGTGGTGCGCGAGTCCTGAACCGGCGGGCGCCGGCCGGAAGCCTGGCCCGGCCCGCGCTCAGTGCTCCCAGGCCCCCGGCTCGGCACACTCGAGCCGGTGGTTGGCGCCCTCCCAGCCGTCGGGATGACGGGCCGTCCACTCGATGCTCGCCCCTGGCCGCATGATCGCGGTCGGCAGCTCCGCGACCCAGAGCTCGAGGCCGGCGTCGATGAGGCCGACCTCGGCGTAAGACGCCCACCCGTCGCCGCTCCAGCGCAGGACGCCCGGCGCCTCCAGCTGCACGAGCACCCGCCTGCCGGCCGGAAAGCGCCCAAACGCGTGCGCCGGGTGCCAGACCAGCGCCGGGGCCTGGGGCGGCGCCTCCGCGTAGCGCTCGAGCGCGGGGGCGACAGCATCCGGCCGGCTGCCGGTCGCCAGCGCCGCGAGCAGCTTCAGGTACTCGGCATGGGCCCAACCGAGGGGCGCGCAGGAACCGGTCGGCCGGCCCGGTTCGAGCCCGCGGCCGGGCAGCGGCGGACCGTCCCAGACCTGTTCCGGGAGCATGAGCTCGGGCCCGGCAAAGGCCTCCAGCGCCTTCACATAGGGTGCGGCTGACTCGCCCGCGGCCAGGGCCCACTGCGCGCGCTCGGCGGTGAGCAGCGGCCACGGCCGCCCGATACCCCGCTGGGTGCCCGTCTGGGTGCCC
>CAYLIP010000089.1:2159-7976 GCA_964383855.1 uncultured Actinomycetes bacterium
GAGCGCAGGAGAGCGTCGGCGGTGGTGAGGCTGTGGTGCACCCTCGGGTCGTCCGCCCTGCGCAGACCCCGCCGCACCAGCTCGAGGAAGTCGACCGCGAGCTCGGCCTGGTCGCCCGGCGGGTGGTCGGGGTCGGGGTTGAGCCTCACGTAGTGGCGGAAGGCGCGCCTGTAGCACCAGTCTTCAACTCGGTCCTGCCAGTAGTCCGCGACCTTCCGCAGGTGGCGGGCGGCGGCCTGCTCTCCGGCCTCGCCCGCGAACTCGGCGCCGGCCAGAAGCGCGGCCACCGCCGCGGCCAGCGTCGAGGGCGAGAGGCCGCCCGCGTCCTCCCAGCGGTCGAGCGCCGTGACCGGGCCGCTGATCAGAAGGCTGCGCAGCGCGGAGCGAACGAATCCCGGATAGGGGTTTGACTCGAGGACGCCCTCCACCCGGAGCCGCCAGGCCAGCAGCACCGGGTAGGCGGTCTCATCCAGCTCGGCGCCCTTCCAATGCGGCGTGCCGTCGAGCCGGCAGTTCTGGGGCCAGGAGCCGTCCGGCCGCTGGATCCGCTCGAGGTAGCGCAGCGCGCGCAGCGCCGGCACGTGATCGCCCGCCTCGAGGAGCGCCGTCGCCACGTGGAAGAGGTCTCGCGTCCAGACCAGGTGATAGACCTGGTTGCCGTCGCGCACCTGCTCGCCCCAGGGCGCGCCGGGAGCGGCGACGAAGGCCCCCGGGTGCGCCTTGTCCTCGAGGCTGCGCAGGACGCTCACCGAGGCCCTGGCCAGAAGGCCGCCGTCGCCCGCCACCTTGAGCAGGTTGGGAGGCAGGTCGGGCAGCTCCCGGCAGGCCCGTGCCAGGCCCTCCCGGGCCCGGGCGGCCCCGCGCCGGAGGCTCTGCCGGGCCACCTCCTCGGCGTCGATCCGGGTGCCCGCAAACCCGACTCCGATCTGGAAGGGCCCGGCGTCGATGCCCAACCGGGCTCCGACCGTGGCGTTGCCCCCCGGCGCCGCGTCCCACCCGCCGGCGAGCCGGCCGTCGTTGTCGTCGAGGTCGACCTGCACGTCGGAGGCCTGGAGATATCCCGCCTGTCCGGACTCGAACGGGCCGACGATGGCGATCCACCGCTCGGGCGGCCCCGGCCGGCGAAGGCAGAGGACGGGCGGATCGCGGTCGAGGACGAGGCCGTCGTTACCGGACGATCCCTCCTCCAGGTGGGCCGAGGCCTGGATGTAGAGCGCGACGTCCGGCATCTCGGGCAGGAACTCCCCCGAGACCAGGATCGCGTCCAGATCGGGATCGCACGCGAACTCCTTGACCAGCCGGTACTCGCCGTGCCGGCTGACCGCTCGGAAGGCCGGCACGCCGGGCTCGATCCAGCTCACGTCGTGCTCGGCCTCGAGCGCGTCGTCGATCGGCGGCGAGCCGGGAGCCGCGACCAGGAAGCGGAGCTCGTGCAGGCAGGGCTGGTCGAGCTGTGGAAAGAAGACCTCGCTCAGGTTGCCCAGGGCCACTGTGAGCCAGACGCGCGTCTGGCGGCTCGGCGAGGCGCCAAACCCCTGCTTGCGCCCGGGTCCCCACGAGGGCCCGGCGCCAGGAATGCCTGGAGCCTGCTTCACGCACGGAAAGTATGCGGTGGCGGCACGGGTAGAATCGCCAGCGGCCGGCCTCGACGCGCGTCGAGACGCGGCCGAGACGGAAGGGTGGCTGAGTGGTCGAAAGCGCCCGCCTGCTAAGCGGGTAGGTGGGGATACCTGCCTCCCGGGTTCGAATCCCGGCCCTTCCGCCAGATCGCGACCGGCCGGTCCGAAGACGCCGATCGCGTTGATCGACGAGCAACCGTCCCCTCGCTGTCGCGGGCCAGGAGCCCGGCCGGAGCGCCCTCCTCCGGCTGGAGGCCGGCGACCAGGCGCCGGCGGAGCTCGGGGTCGGTGATCCGCCCCCCGCCCGCGGCAACCCCCTCCCGCCGGAGCAGGTCGGCCTGGCGGTCGCCCTTGGCGAGATGGCCGCCGGCCCGCACCACTCGCCACCACGGCAGGCCCTCGGCGCGGCTCAGGATGTTGCCCACCGCCCGGGCGGCGCCGGGCCGGCCGGCGCGCGCGGCCACCTCCCCGTAGGTGACCACCTCGCCCGGCTCGAGCGCCTGGATCGCGGCCAGCACCGACTGCTCAAAGGTCACCGGGCGCGGAGTCTAGCCCGCGTGCAGGCTAGGCTTCGAATATGGTCGAGGAGCGCCTGCGCCGCATCGAAGAGCTGGAGCCGCGCATCCACGCCTTCGCCTGGCTCGACCTGGACCGGATCCGAGCGCAGGCCGCCGAGGCGCGCCCGGGTCCGCTCGCCGGCCGCCTGGTCGGCATCAAGGACATCATCGACACCGCCGGCATCCCGACCGAAAACGGCTCCGCTCTCTTCGCGGGCCGCGTGCCGGATCGCTCGGCGGCCGTGGTGGAGCGGATCGAGGCGGCGGGCGGGATCGTGGCCGGGAAGACGGTCACGGCCGAGATGGCCTACTTCACGCCGGGCCCCACCATCCACCCCGCCGATCCCACCCGGACCCCCGGCGGATCGTCGATGGGATCGGCAGCCGCGGTCGCGGCGGGCATGATCGATCTCGCCGTCGGGACCCAGACCAACGGCTCCATCATCCGGCCGGCCGCCTTCTGCGGCACCACGGGCTACAAGCCCACGATCGGGATCGTCCCCCGCTCCGGGGTGATGACCTTCAGCCAGTCGCTGGACACGATCGGCGGCTTCGGGCCGACGGTGGCCGACGCCGCGCTCCTGGTCGGCGTGATGGCGAACCGCGACCTCCGGCCCCGGCCGGTGGCCCGGCCCCGCCTGGCTGTGGTCGAAACCCCTGAATGGTCGGAGCTGGAGCCGGGCGTCGCCACCGCCTTCGAGAGCTGGGTTTCCGACCTCGAAGGGCGGGGCGCCCGGATCGAGCGGACGGCGCTGCCGGAGGGCCTTGCCGACTGCCTCGAGGTGCACCACGTGATCATGGCCGTCGAGGCGCACCGCAACCTCTGGACCGAGGTGTCCCGCCGTCCCGAGCTGGTCAGCCGCCGCCTGCTCGACCTGCTGGAGGAGGCCGCGACGATCGACCCCGGCCGCTACCGGCAGACGATCGCCGAGCGCGACCGCCTGGTCGAGTCGGTGACGCGCTGGGCCGAGCCCTATGACGCATTCCTCACCCTGCCCGCGCTGGGCGAGGCGCCCGGGGTCGCGACGACCGGCGACCCGCGGCTCTGCACCCGCTGGACGCTGGTTGGCGCACCCGCCGTCTGCCTGCCCGCCGGCCGCGGCCGGCACGGTCTCCCGCTTGGACTCCAGGTGGTCGGAGCGCCTGCCCGCGACGACCTCCTGCTCGGGGCCGCGGCCTGGACCGAGGCCGCCCTGCGCCAGGATGCACCGAAGCCTTAGATCCGCGTACGTACTCGTATTGTCGCGTTGACAGGGCTTCCCTGGGTCCGGTACTCGAATGTGAATGGCGCGCAAACGGCTGGACGCGGGGCGGGCACTCCAACAGATGGCGGCCGCGCTCTCCGGCGACTGCGAGAAGGTGCTGGACACCGGCGGCACCTTCTTCCCCACCCTGATGGTCTGGCACGAGGACGACGACCTGGCCCGCCCGGGAGCGGTCGTCGTCTTCGAGCCGGAAACCGAGGACCGGCGCCCGGGCCACGCCTTGCAGCTCGCCCGCGAGCGGCTCGACGCCTTCACCCGCGCAGCAGCCGGCTGGGCGCTGGCCTACGAGGGACTGGTGAGTGAGAACGGAGACAGCTCGGCCGCCGTCCTCTTCGAGGTTGCGCTGCGCCGGCCGCTGGCATCGGTCACGCTGGCACGCCGCTTCCGGCCGCGGTCGAGCGGACACCCATTTCGCTGGACCGGGGAAGCGACGCCGACCTAGGAAATTCCCAACATTTGATAGCGCACGAAAGGCCGAGCGGGGGCGTTCTAGGTCTCGAGGAGATACGGAGTGCTTCCCAATCCCAAGCAGGTCGTCAACCGGAGGTCGAGGCCCCGCCTCCGGCCGCGCGAGGTGCCCGACCTCCACTCGCAGCTCGAGGAGCTGCTGAGCCAGGTCTGGGATTGCGAGGCCGAATGGCGGTTCGACGACCGGATCGACCTCGCGCTCCACCGCAAGCGCTGACCGGCTTTACGAGCTCTCTCAGGGCGTCGCCGCGACCGGCTCCTGAGCGCTGACAAAGGTCAACTCCCCTTCGCCGGCATCGACCTCGACGGTGTCTCCCTCGCCGAAGTCACCCTGCAGGATCCGCATTGCCAGCTGGTCCTGCACCAGCCTCTGGATCGTCCGCTTCAGCGGGCGCGCTCCGTAGACCGGGTCCCAGCCCCGCTCGCCGATCAGGTTCAAGGCAGCCTCGCTCACCCTGAGCCCGATGCGCCGCTCGGCGAGCCGAGCCTTGAGGCGGGCAAGCTGGATGTCCACGATGGCGCGCAGCTCGTTGCGGCTCAGCTGCCGGAAGACGATGACCTCGTCGACCCGGTTCAGGAACTCGGGCCGGAAGCTCTCCTGGAGCACGCCGGTCACCGCCGCCCTCAGGTCTTCGAAGGGCCGGTTCGTCATGTCCATGATCAGCTGGCTGCCGAGGTTGGAGGTCATGATCAGCACGCAGTTCCGGAAGTCGACCGTGCGCCCCTGGCCATCGGTCAGCCGCCCGTCGTCGAGGATCTGGAGAAAGACGTTGAACACGTCCTGGTGGGCCTTCTCGATCTCGTCGAAGAGCACGACCGAGTAGGGGCGGCGCCGGACCGCCTCGGTCAGCTGGCCGCCTTCGTCATAGCCCACGTAGCCGGGCGGTGCGCCGATCAGCCGGGCAACCGAGTGCTTCTCCCCGTACTCCGACATGTCGATCCGGACCAGCGCCTGCTCGTCGTCGAAGAGGTACTGAGCCAGCGCACGCGCAAGCTCGGTCTTCCCGACGCCGGTCGGGCCGAGGAAGATGAAGGAGCCGACCGGGCGGTTGGGATCGGAAAGGCCGCTCCGCGACCGGCGAACGGCGTTGGCGACGGCCTCCACCGCCTCGTCCTGCCCGACCACTCGCTCGTGCAGGCGCGCCTCCATCTGCAGCAGCTTCTGGATCTCGCCCTCCATCATGCGGCTGACCGGTATCCCGGTCCAGCGGCTGACGATCTCGGCGATGTCCTCCTCGCCGACCTCCTCCTTGAGCAGGGCGCCGCCCGAGCCCTGCAGCTGTTCCAGCCTCTGGTTGGCCTCCGCCAGGTCCTTTTCCAGCTGCACGACCTCGCCATAGCGCAGGCGGGCGGCCTTCTCGAAATCGGCGGCGCGCTCGGCCCGCTCGGCGTCGTGGCGGACCTCCTCGATTCGCGAGCGCAGCTCGCGGATGCGCGCGATCACCTGCTTCTCGCTCTCCCAGCGCGAGCGGAGCGCATTGCGCTGCTCGCTCAGGCCCGCCAGCTGCTTTTCGAGCGCGGCCAGGCGCGCCTTGGAGGCCGCATCGCTCTCCTTCTGAAGCGCCGCACGCTCGATCTCGAACTGGCGGATCTGGCGCTCCAGCTCGTCGAGCTCGGCAGGCATGGAGTCGATCTCCGTCCGCAGCCGCGCCGCCGCCTCGTCGACCAGGTCGATCGCCTTGTCGGGCAGAAAGCGGTCGGTGATGTAGCGATGCGAGAGCATGGCCGCCGCCACCAGCGCCGAGTCCTTGATCCGGACGCCGTGATGGACCTCGTAGCGCTCGCGCAGCCCGCGGAGGATCGAGATCGTGTCCTCGACCGAGGGCTGGTCGACCAGGACAGGCTGAAAGCGCCGCTCCAGGGCGGCGTCCTTCTCGATGTGCTTGCGGTACTCGTCGAGGGTGGTGG
>CAYLIP010000090.1:0-7647 GCA_964383855.1 uncultured Actinomycetes bacterium
CCGGTTCGAGCCGCCTAGCCTCAGCTCGAGCAACGGTCACGGGTGCGCGGGATGGAGGTCCAGCGCGCGGTGACGCTCGCCGCGTGGCGGCGGCGGGGAGTCGAGGTAGGCGGCGGCCAGCTCGCGCGCCCGCGCGATCAGCTCCGCCGCCCGTCCGAACTCCCAGGGGCCGACCGCGAGGGGGCAGAGCGGCGGCAGGACCCGGATGTCGGCCTCTGCCTCGTGGTGCAGGACGTCGTCGCGCAGCCGGCCGTTGATGAGGAGGGTGAGCGCGTGCAGGGCGACGCCCAGCGCCGAGCGCGGCGGAGTCTTCAGGGCACACGCGTAGCCGGCGGGCAGGACCCAGACCTCGTCCGCCCCCAGCCGGACGGCCACGCCCAGCGGCGTGTTGTCGGCCACCCCTCCGTCGACCAGCACCATTCCCTCCAGTGCGACCGGGGGGAAGACGGCCGGGATCGCCGCGCTGGCCAGGAGGGCGGTGCGAAGGTCGCCCGAGGAGAGCACGGCCTCCATCCCGGTCAGGAGATCGGTCGCCACCACATGCAGGGGAATCGCCGCCTGCTCGATCCGCTGGTTGACCAGATTCCGTCCGATCAGGCCGGACAGCCGGGAGGGGTTGACCAGGTGGTCGGAGAGGCCGAGAGCCCCGAGGACCGTCTGCAGCCCGATCGGGAAGACGTCGCCCCTGTGCAGGCTTTCCCACAGCGCCTCCAGGCCCGAGAGGTCGTCCGGACGCTCCGCCACCCAGGCCGCGTTGAGGGCCCCCGCCGATGCCCCGACCAGGAGATCGGGCGCGATCCCATGGGCCTGGAGGGCCTGCAGCATGCCGACCTGGACCGCGCCCAGGCTGCCGCCACCGGTGAGGACGAAGGCGCGCACCGTCCCCTGAGACTACGGACCCGGCCGGGCCCCATTGGCGACAATCGCGACGTGGACCTCGCCGCCGCGCTTGCCGCCGCCGAGGGCGAGGTGACCCCGGTGGCGGTCGTCGACGAGGCGGCGATGGAGGCCAACCTGCGGGCGATGGCGGCTCTCGCCGCTGCCGCCGGCCTCGCCCTGCGTCCCCACGCCAAGACCCACAAGAGCGCGGTCGTGGCCGTACGCCAGCTGGAGCACGGTGCGGCGGGCCTGACGGTGGCGACCCTTACCGAGGCCGAGATGCTGGCCGGCGCAGGCGTGCGCGACCTCCTGCTCGCCCACCCGCCGGTCGGCGAGCCCAAGCTGCGCCGGCTGGCCGGGCTCGCGGCGAGGGTCGAAAGGCTTGCCGTGGCGACCGACAGCGCCGAGGTGGCGCTGGCCCTGCCGGAAGGAGTCGAGGTCATGTGGGAGGTGGACACCGGCCTGCATCGCATGGGGACGGCACCTGGCCGGGAGACGGCCGAAGCGGTCAGGAGCCTGGTCGCCCGGGGCTTTCCGGGCGAGCGCGTTCGCGGCCTGCTGACCCACGCGGGGCACGCCTATGGGGGCGACCTTGAGGCGGCCGCAAGGGAGGAGTGGGAGGGCCTGGCTGAGAGCGCCCAGGCCCTGCGCGCGGCTGGTATCGGGGTCCCCGAGCTGAGCGTCGGCTCGACCCCGACCTCCACCTACGCGCGGGAGGCGGGTCGCGCCGGCATCACGGAGATGCGGCCCGGAACCTACGTCTACGGCGACGCCAACCAGGTGGCGCTCGGCAGCATGGCCCTCGGCGATGTCGCCTTCGGCGTGGTGACGACCGTGATCTCCAGCCACGCGGACCGGCTGATCGTCGACGCCGGCTCCAAGGCGCTCTCCTCCGACCTCCGGGTGCGCGGCCTGGAGGGGTTCGGGCTGGTGCTCGAACGTCCCGAGCTCACCATCGGCCGGCTCAACGAGGAGCACGGCTTCCTGGCCGGTGGCGGCGCCGCGGTGGGCGACCGGCTGCTCATCATCCCCGCCCACGTCTGTACGGCGGTCAACCTGCACCCCGAGGTGCTCTTCTTTGGGCCCTCCGGCCGGCGCTGGGTGAGCACCGCTGCGCGCGGCTGGCGCTAGGCGCCAGAGCGGTTTCGGCCTACGCCCCGTAGACCTGGATCTCGGTCGCCTTGACCGCCACCCAGACTTCGGCCCCGCCGGCCAGGTCGAGCTCTCGCACGGCGGCGGGCGTGACCTCGGCGACCACCGGCAGGTCGCCGTCCAGGCGGACGCGGGCGCGGTCCCCCTCGAGGTCGATGTCCACCGCGCGCGCGCGCCAGACGTTGCGGGGGGTCCCGTCCGGGCGCTGCCGGAAGAGGGCCACCGCGCGGGGGTGGACGGTCGCCAGCACCTCGCCGGTGGCCTCTTCGGCGACGCTGATCACGGCGCCGCCGACGCGCACCGCGCGCCCCTCGGCCCGGCCGCGCCAGAGGTTGACGCCGACCAGGTCGGCGACATAGCGCGTGCGCGGGCGCGCCGCAACCTCGGCCGGCGTTCCCGCCTGGACCACCCTGCCCGCCTCCATGATGACCAGTCGCCCGGCCAGGGCAAGGGCGTCCACCGGGTCGTGGGTGACCAGCAACCGGACGGCGCGCATCTCGGCCAGGTGCCGGCGCAATTCGCGCCTCACCTCGGCCCGCGTGGTCGCGTCGAGCGCCGCCAGCGGCTCGTCCAGCAAAAGCAGCCGGGGCTCGACCGCGAGGGCGCGGGCGAGCGCCACCCGCTGCGCCTGCCCGCCCGAGAGCTGCGCCGGCCGGAGCCCGGCCTGCCCGGCCAGTCCGACCCGCTCCAGCCAGTCCATGGCGAGCGCTGGCGCACCCGGCCGCCCGCGCGCCCTGGGCCCGAAGGCGACGTTCTCAAGGGCGGTCAGGTGAGGGAAGAGCACGTAGTCCTGGAAGACGACGCCCACCGATCGCCGCTCGGCCGGAACCCACGGCCCGGCGCCGGGTTCGTCGAGGACCTGGCCGTCGAGCGCGATGCGGCCGGAGTCGATCGGCTGGAGGCCGGCCAGCGCCCGCAGCAGCGTCGTCTTCCCGGCCCCGTTGGGCCCCAGCACCGCCACCACCTCGCCGTCGCCCGCCTCCACCTGCAGGTCCAGCTCGAGGCTGCCCAGGCGAACCCGGACGTCGGCCTCGAGCATCAGCGGGCCAGGTACCGGTCGCGCAGCCCGACCAGCACCGCCAGCGAGATGGCGACGAGGAGCAGGCTCAGCACCACGGCCGCGTCGGGCCGGGTCTCGAGCAGCAGATAGACCGCCAGCGGCATGGTCTGCGTGCGCCCGGGAAAGTTGCCCGCGAAGGTGATCGTGGCCCCGAACTCGCCCAGCGCGCGCGACCAGCAGAGGACGGCGCCCGCACCCAGGGCGGGGGCGATCACGGGCAGCGTCACCCGCCTCAGCACCGTCCAGCGGCCGGCGCCCAGGGTGCGCGCGGCCTCCTCCAGCCGACGGTCCATCGACCGGAGCGCCGCCTCCACGGTGACGACCAGGAAGGGCATCGAGACGAAGGTCTCGGCCAGGATGGCGCCCGCGGTCGTGAAGGGCAGCCGCACGCCGAAGGCGTCGAACAGGAAGCCGCCCACCAGCCCGCGGCGGCCGAAGGCAAAGAGCAGGGCGACACCGGCCACCACCGGCGGCAGCACCATGGGCAGTGTGGTCAGCGCTCGCACGAGGTCGCGTCCGGGAAAGTCAACCCGCGCCTGCACCCAGGCCAGCGGCACACCGAGGAGCAGCGCGATCGCGGTCGCGCTCACCGAGCAGAAGATGGAGAGCTGAAGGGCCTGCAGCGACTCCTGCGAACCCAGCTCGGACAGCGCCGAGCTCCAGGGCGTCCGAACCACCAGCCCGGCCAGCGGCAGCAGGAAGAGCAGCAGCCCGGCCGCGGCCGCCGCCGCCAGCAGCAGCGGCGGCCGCTCGAGCCGCCTACGGCTTGCCGAAGCCGTAGCCCTGGAGGATCGCCTGGCCATCGGGTGCGCGCAGGAAGTCGAGGAAGGCGGCGGCGGTCCGCGGGTTGGAAGCCGTCTTGAGGACGGCTGCCGGATAGGCGGCGGGCACGTTCTGGCCGTCCGGGATGTCGACGCCGGCCACCTTGCCGCCGCTCGATCGCACGTCGGTGGCGTAGACGATGCCGGCGTCCGCCTCTCCGGTCGCCACCTTGGTCAGCACCGCCCGGACGTCGACCTCCTGGCTGCGCGCGCTGACGCCGACCCCCGCCCTGCGAAGCGCCTGCTGGGAGTAGGTGCCGCACGGCACCTGGGGCGCGCAGAGGACCACCACCAGGTCGGGGCGGGTGAGGTCGGCCAGCGAGGCGACGTGCTTGGGGTTCCCCGGCCCGACGGCGATCTGCAGGCGGTTGCTCGCGATCACCGCCGGCGTCCCGGCGAGCTGGCCCGCGACCCTGTCCATGTTCGGCTGATCGGCCGAGGCGAAGACATCGGCCGGCGCGCCCTGGAGGATCTGGGCGGCCAGCGTCGAGCTGCCGCCGAAGCTGAACTGGACCTGGGTCCCCGGGTAGCGCTTCTGGAAGGCGGCGCCGACCTCGTGGAAGGCGTCGGTGAGGGAGGCGGCCGCGAGCACGGTCAGCTGCCCGCCGACCGCGGGAGGCGAGCTCGCGGCGCTGGGCGCGCCGCCGCAGCCGGCCAGCAGGACCGCCGCCAGCAGTAGCGCCCGCCTCATGCGCGCGGCACCTCCACGGTCACGTTGGTCGCCTTGACCGTGGCGATGGCGCGGACGCCGGGCTCCAGGCCCAGCTCCTCAGCCGCCTCCCGGGAGATCAGCGAGACGACGCGATGAGGCCCGGCCACGATCTCCACCTGGGCCATCACGCCGTCCTTGAGCACGCGGGTGACGACCCCCGGAAAGTGGTTGCGCGCCGACTGCGTGGACGCGCCCTCGGCCGGCGCGGCCGGCGCCAGCTGGGCCAGGAAGCGCGCCAGGTCGGCGCCCTCGACGACGCGATGGCCGGTCGCCGTCCGCCGGATCGGCAGGCGCCCGCTGTCCACCCACCGGCGCGCGGTGTCGACGCTGACGCCGGTGAGCTCCGCGACCTGGCCGATGCGATAGGTGGCCACCGCCCAACCCTAGCAGGCGCTAGGCTTACGGGGGCAAACCCCTGGCAATGGCTAGGAGGCGTTCACCGCCATCCCGGGGTCGACCAGGTTCACCCAGGTGAGGCCTTCGGGCAGCTTGAAGGGCTTCCCGTCGGCCCCCGCCAGCTGGATCGGCTGGCTGGGATCGGGGAGGCTCCAGGTCGCCGCGAAGTGGCCGCCCCTGGTGTAGATGTCGGCCTGGCCCTGCCCCTGCAGGTCGAAATCGATGCCCTCCTCGCCCCTCACGTCCTCGGTGTAGCCGGCGTTGTGATGCGGCACGCGAAGCAGGACGACGCTGGCGATCTTGAGTGGCTGGTTGCCGTTGCCGGCGTCGGTCTCCACCCCGGTCTCGTTCTTGTAGGTGTAGGTCTTGGAACCCGGGTCGTACGTGTAGTCGACCGTGTGCGCGAACGTCTGCGCGAAGCTCAGGTGGGCAACCTGGCCGTCGGGCTGGGCGGCCGGCTCGCCACGGGCCGGCAGCTGGTAGGTCACCTTGGCCTGGGCCTTCTGGACGCCGGCCGCCATCTGGTCCCCGGTCGTGTACAGGTTGTGCGGCGCCTGCCGCGAAGAGTCGCGGCTGAAGTACTTGCCCCCGTCGCTGCGGTCGTCGAAGTTGGGGATGTGCTGATCCCAGATCATGCCCAGCACGTGGTCGGAGGCGCCCGAATAGAAGAGGACTCCCTGGTAGGAGTGCAGCAGCCTCAGCGTGACCAGCCGCGCGCTCCGGTCGGGCCCGATCTTGGTCCCGCCGCCGGGCTTCAGGTAGACGGCCGTGAAGCGCGTGATGCCGCCCTCGGTGAGGTATTCGTAGACGACGTCGGCGTTCTGGAGCCCCGAGTGGGGCCGGGATTCGGGCGCGTTCTCGACCTGCAGGAGCGCGGGGGCGGGACGGCCCGGGGTGGGGGTGGGTGGAGGCGGCGCGGCGGTCTTCTGCGGACCGTTGCCGCAGGCGACCAGCAGCAGTGAGAGGAGGGCGGCCAGAAGCGGCGGAGTGGAGCGCATCGCCCCAAGATACGACGCCGGTTTGAGCGCCGGTTCAGGGCCAGAGCAGGTGGCCGAGGACCATCCCCACCACCACGGCCAGTGCGAAGACCACCAGCGGGAAGCGCTCGGCCAGATGCCGGACGCCGTTGCTCAGGGGGTCGCGGCCCCGGGCGATGGCGACCGTCTCGGCACCCATCAGGAGCGTGACTCCAAGGCTGAGGAGCGTGGCCACGAGCGCGATCAGCCCCGTCACCGTCGGCGGTCGCCGCGCCGGCTGAGCCGGATGACGGCGGTCGCGCCGCCGGACTGGCCCCACAGCAGGTGGCCGAGCAGAAGCCCGATCACGACCGCGACCAGGAAGGCCCAGCCGGGAAACGCGTGGACCGCCGGCCGGATGTAGGACGTGAGGGGCGTGTGGCCGGTCAGGAGAGCCCAGGTCTCGTACCCGAGCAGCAGCGTGAGCAGGAAGAACGACGCCGTGACCAGCGCGGAGATGAAGACGTCGAGCCGGCGGCCTCTCACTCGGGCAGGATGGTGTCGGCGGTCCGCCAGCAGTACCAGGCGGCCACCGTCCGGAACGGCCTGTAGGCGTCCCCGAGCGCCACCAGCTGCTTCGGCTTGGGCCACTCGGCCAGCCCGTGTATGACCGCGTAGCCCCGGCGGACGGCAAGGTCGTCGACCGGCCAGACGTCGGGTCGCCGCAGCTGGAAGATCAGGAACATCTCCGCCGTCCAGCGGCCGATGCCCCGGACCGCCGACAGCCGCGCCACGATCTCGTCGTCGGAGAGCGCCTCCAGGCCGTCCAGCGGCACCTCGCCGGACTCGACCCTCAGGGAGAGGTCGCGGAGCGAGGCCAGCTTCGATCCCGAGAGCCCGGCGCCGCGCAGCAGGTCGTCGTCGGTCGCCAGGACGGCCTCCGGTGTGACCTCGCCTCCGATCGCGGCGACGAAGCGGCCGTGGATGGCGGCGGCCGCCTTGCCGGCCAGCTGCTGGAAGACGATCGAGCGGGTGAGCGCCGCGAAGTAGGTGTCATTGGGCGGCCGGATCTGGGGCGGCCCCACGGCCTTGATCCAGCGCGCCAGGCCAGCGTCGCGGCGAGCCAGCTCCTCGGCGGCGGCCATGAAGTGCGGCTCCAGGACCGGGGGCGGGGGGCCGGCGGGAGACTCGCCGCCCGGTAAGGTCGTCGTCAAGGCACGCTGGCTCCGCCGGCTACGCCGCCTGAGAATTGGCGGCCAGGCGCGGCTTGCAATCCCGAGGCCATCGGGAAGCTAACCCCGCCAGGCGGGCGGCGGTTGCGCGTGGCCTATGCGAACTCGCCGATGAACGATTCGAACTGCTCGCGCGACAGCCGCAGCTCGGCCTCGCCGAGGTCGCGCAGGGGCCGCGCGGTCAGGCCCTCGCGGCTGGCGAAGTCCGGCATCTCCTCGTTGATGTAGAGAAGGCCGGTCAGCAGGTGTCCGCGATCGCGGGACTCCTGGATCAGGTGCATGGCCCGGATCGGATCGGTCGGGTCGTAGTTCTCGCCCACCTTCTTGAGCAGCAGGTGCGAGCCGTCGTGCAGCTCGACGTCCTTGGTCTCGCCCGGCTCGTACTCGACCTCGATCTCCTCGAAGTAGGGGATGAAGGAGACGTCGTGGATGGTCTCGT
>CAYLIP010000091.1:0-7326 GCA_964383855.1 uncultured Actinomycetes bacterium
ACCGTCTCCAAGGTCTCCGACGAGCAGCTCTTCTACCTGATGGCGCGCGGGATTCCGCAGAACGAGGCCGAGACCATGATCGTCAACGGCTTCATCGAGCCCTTCACCAAGGAGCTTCCGCTGGAGTACGCGGTGGAGCTCAACCGGCTGATCCAGCTCGAGATGGAGGGATCGATCGGGTAATGGCCTTCACCTCACACGCCGTGGACGAGCTGGTCTCGCTCCATGGCGAACCCGACTGGCTGCGCGCCCGCCGGCGTGCCGCCTTCGAGGCGTACGAGCGCCTGCCCATGCCCTCGCGCTCCGACGAGGAGTGGCGGCGCACCGACCTGAAGGGGCTCAAGCTCGACGACTTCGAGCCCTTCGAGCGGGCCGACGGCCCGGCGCCAACGGAGCTGCTGGCGAGCGTCGGGGGGACGTCCCCCCGAGCGGCGGCCGGGCAAAGCCCTTCCCCCGCCGCCCCCCCTGTCGAAGATGCGGTCGCGGTGCTCCGGCAGCGCGGGTCGGAACCGGGCAAGGTCGAGATCGACGAGGAGCTGTCCCGCCGGGGCGTCCTCTTCATGCCCCTCTCGCAGGCCGCCCGCGAGCATCCCGACCTGGTCCGGGAGAAGCTCTTCAACGCCGTCAGCACCGACCGCGACAAGCTGGCCGCCCTCCACGGGGCGCTCTTTTCCGGCGGCACCTTCCTCTACGTCCCGGACGGCGTGGCCGTGGAGCGGCCCTTCGTGAGCCAGTTCTGGTCCAGCGTCGGCGGCGCCGCGGTGCTGCCGCACACCCTGATCGTGGCCGGGCGGGGCTCCCAGTTCAACCACATCGACGAGTTCCTCTCCCCCTCCCTGGAGAAGCCGGCGCTGACCAGCGGGTCGGCCGAGATCTTCGCCGGCGAGGGCGCCAACGTCGGCTACGTCGCGATCCAGCGCTGGGGCCGCCACGCCTGGCAGTTCGCCGACCAGCGGGTGGTGGCCGAGAAGGACGCCACCGTGCGCGTCGTCAACGTCGGGCTGGGCGGCCGCTTTGCCAAGGCGCGGGTCGAGGCCGACATGCGCGGCCCCGGCTCGACGGCCGAGCTGAAGGGACTCTTCTTCGGCTCCGGCGACCAGTTCTTCGACTACCACACGCTGCAGCGGCACGAGGTCGGGAACACGATGTCGGACCTGCTCTTCAAGGGCGCGCTGCGTGACACCGCCCGCAGCGTCTACGCCGGCCTGATCCGGATCGAGAAGGGCGCGCAGCGCTCCGACGCCTACCAGGCCAACCGCAACCTGCTGCTCTCGAAGACCGCCAATGCCTACTCGATCCCCATGCTCGAGATCCTCAACAACGACGTGCGCTGCACCCACGGCGCCACCGTGGCCC
Source organism: uncultured Actinomycetes bacterium (assembly GCA_964383855.1). GTDB lineage: Bacteria > Chloroflexota > Dormibacteria > Dormibacterales > Dormibacteraceae > CAZHAC01. Next base: position 1,357 of record CAYLIP010000091.1, read on the forward strand.
CTGTGGATCCCAACCACGTCTTCTACCTCGAGTCGCGGGGCATTCCCCGGCCGACCGCCGAGCGGATGATCGTGCACGGCTTCTTCGGCCAGGTGCTGGACCGGATCCCCGTTCAGCAGGCGCGCGACCTGGTCGAGCAGGAGCTGGAGGACCGGATTGGGTAGGCACCGGGTGGCGTCGTTGAGCGAGCTGAAGCCGGAGTCCCTGACCCTGGTCGAGCTGGAGGGAACGCCGGTCTGCGTCGCCCGCACCGAGGACGGCGACGTCTACGCGATCAACGACATCTGCTCGCACGAGGAGTACTCGCTCTCGGCGGGCGAGCTCTGGGACACCTCTGTGGAATGCCCGATCCACGGGTCGCGCTTCGACCTTCGGACGGGCCGGCCCAACGCGCTGCCGGCGGTGGAGCCGGTGCCCGTCTACGAGGTCCAGGTCGAGGGGGAAGATGTCTACGTCTCTGTATGACGTGACCGCGGTCCGCGAGGATTTCCCGATCTTCGATACCGGGATCGCCTACCTGGACAGCGCCAACACCTCGCAGCGCCCGCGCCAGGTGGTGGCGGCGATGGAGGCCTACTTCACCAGGTTCAACTCCAACATCCACCGGGCCGCCTACAAGATCGCCGAGGAGGCGACCGAGGCCTACGAGGGCGCGCGCGAGAAGGTGAGGGCCTACGTCAACGCCGGATCGACCCGCGAGATCATCTGGACGCGGGGCACGACCGAGGCCATCAACCTGGTCGCCTACTCCTGGGCCCGCCGCCACCTCGGCGAGGGCGACCTGGTCGTGACCACGGTCATGGAGCACCACTCCAACCTGGTGCCCTGGCAGATCCTGGCCCAGGAGCGGGGCGCCCGCCTGGAGTTCGTCGACGTCGACGAGGAGGGCCGGCTGCGCCAGGACCAGTTCCAGGCGCTGCTCCGCGAGGAGCCCAAGCTCGTGACCTTCAACCAGGTCAGCAACTCGCTGGGCACCATCAACCCCTACCTGGAGATGACCCGGCAGGCCAAGGCGGCAGGCGCCACCGTGCTCCTCGACGGCGCCCAGGGCGCACCCCACCTCGGCTTCGACGTGCGCACGGCGGGCGTCGACTTCTACGCCTTCTCCGGCCACAAGATGTGCGGCCCGACCGGCATCGGCGTCCTCTGGGGCCGGCGCGAGCTGCTCGAGGAGATGCCGCCCTTCATGTCCGGCGGGGACATGATCAAGGCCGTCCGGCTCCGCGACACGACCTACAACGACCTGCCGTGGAAGTTCGAGGCAGGCACGCAGGCGATCGCCGAGGTGATCGGGCTCGGGGCAGCCGTGGACTACCTGACCGGGATCGGCCTGGACAGCATCCAGGCGCACGAGCACGACCTGCTCGACTACGCCTACGAGGCGCTGAGCGAGGTCGAGGGAATCCGGATCTTCGGCCCGCCGCCCGGCCCCGACCACGCCGGAGTGCTCTCCTTCGACCTGGCCGGCGTCCATCCCCACGACCTGGCCACGATCGCCGACCGCGGTGGAGTCTGCCTGCGGGCCGGCCACCACTGCACGATGCCGCTTATGGAGCGCTACGACGTGGCCGCCACCGCCCGGGCCTCCTTCTACCTCTACAGCGAACGGGCGGAAATCGACCGCCTGGTCACGCAGTTGAGAGAGGCGAAGCGGATCTTCGGGGTATAGACAGAAGGACCATGCAGCACGACCGGGAACCGGCGAAATTGCTGAGGGAGCTCGCCAATGGCTGACGAGCAGATGTACCGCGAGTACATCCTCGACCACTACAAGAACCCGAGGAACTTCGGGCGGCTGGAGAGTGCCGACATCACGCACGAGGAGAACAACCCGCTCTGCGGGGACGTCGTCGGGATGGATTTCAAGGTGGCCGGCGGAGTGATCGAGGACGTTCGCTTCCACGGCCGCGGCTGCGCCATCTCGCAGGCGTCGGCCTCGCTGCTCACCGAGCGGCTGAAGGGCATGTCGCTCGACGAGGCGCGCAGGATCGACAAGGAGGACGTGCTCGAGGAGCTGGGGATCGAGATCTCCCCGGCCCGGCTCAAGTGCGCGCTGCTCTCACTGAAGGTTTTGAAGGTCGGAGCGTATGGCCTGGCCGACGAGGAGGATCTATGACTGAGCCCCAGGTTGGCTATCGCGACCTGACCATCGACGAGATCCGGAGGTTGATCGACGACGGCTACGAGGTCGTCGACGTGCGCGAGAACTGGGAGTACGAGCGCGGCCACATTCCCGGCGCCCGGCACGTCGTCCTCGCCTCGATCCTGGCCAACCCGCAGCGTCGGATGGTCAACGACCGCTCGATCCTGGTCTGCGAGGTGGGCGAGCGGAGCGCCGTCGCCTCCGAGATGGCGGTCTCCCAGGGCGCCCAGGACGTCGTCAACTTCCGAGGCGGCACCAAGGCCTGGCGCGACGCCGGACTGCCGATGGAGAAGCCATGAGCATCGCTGCCGAGATCGACGTCGAGGTCGCCGACGGTTCCTCGCTGCGGGAGGACCAGGTGATCGAGGCGTTGCGCGAGTGCTATGACCCCGAGATCCCGGTCAACATCATCGACCTCGGCCTGGTCTACGGAATGCGAATCCAGCCCGAGCGGATCGACGTGCGCATGACCCTGACCGCGCTCGGCTGCCCGATGGCGGGCGAGGTGATGGGCGACGTGCGCGACAAGCTGCTCGAGCTGCCAGGGGTCAAGGACGCAGGCGTCGAGCTGACATACGACCCACCGTGGTCCCCCGAACGGATGAGCGAGGACGCGCGGTGGGAGCTGGGGATGATCTAGAAGCCGGCGAGCCCTCGTGACCCTCAGGCGCCCTGCGACCAGCCGCGCCCCGGGGTCCAGGTCCAGGTGTCGTCGAGCAGCGAGCCCGAGCCGCCTTCGCCCCCGAAGAGGACCAGCTCGGAGGTCCTGTCGTCGAAGGCGACCTGGGTGAGCGTGCGGTATGGCGGCGCGCCCTCGGCCGGCTTCACCTGCCACTCCTTTCCGGACCACGCGCAGACGGCCAGCGCGCCGGGCTCGGATGCGCCGACGACAACCGGCGAGGCGAGAGCCGAGTCATAGACGCCGGCCGCCGGCGCGCAGGGGGCCGGGGGGCCGGGGCCAAGCTTCGACCAGCGGCCGGCGAGCAAGGCCCAGGTCTCATCGCCGGCCAGCAGGAGCCGGCCCGCGCGCGCGTCGTAGGTGAGCACGGCCCCGGGCACGGCGAGCCCGGGCTGGCCGGCGTCGCCAGCCGGCGACCAGTTGTCGCCGCTCCAGGTCCAGGTGTCCGACAGGCCGCCGGCGCCGCCATACAGGACCGCCCGGCCGATCGCCGGGTCGTAGGCGAGGGCGGCCCCGAACCGGGCCGGCGGTGAGGAGCGCGGCTCCAAGCGCACCCAGTCGGTTCCCTCCCATTTCCAGCTGTCGCCCAGCGTGCGGTTGGCGGCGTCCCGGCCGCCGAAGAGCAACAGCGTCCCTGACTGCGAGTCGAAGGCCATCGCAGCACCGGTTCTGGCGCTCGGCCGGTGGGCCGGCGCCTCGGGCCGCCAGGCCGACCCGTCCCACGTCCAGGTGTCGTCGCTGGGGCGGCCGGCGGGGGCGCCGCCGAAGAGCACGACCCGGCCGTGGGCGGGGTCGTAGCTCATGGCCGCGCCGGCCCGGGCGCCCGGATGCCGGGGAGCGGGCGGCTGGGCGGGGGCGGACGCGGTGGGCGCCGAGGCTGTGGACGTGGCGCTGGCGGGCGAGACCAGGCTCAGAGGGCTCGCGGCGGCCGGCCGGATCGGGCTGCCGGCGGCCCCGTCGAGCGCCCAGACCGCGGAGGCGCCGACCAGCGCCTCGGCGACCGCCAGCGCGAGTGCGACTCTCAGTCCCGGACGCGACATCCCCACAATCTATTTATGAGCGCTGGGCACTCACATGACCATGGTGCCGTTTACGGAAACCGCGATGCGGTCCGGGCGGTGATCGTGAGCGCGGTCGCACTCGGCATCGCCTCGGCGTTCGAGTTTGTTGCTGCGATCGCCGGACACTCCGCCTCGGTGCTCGCCGATGGCATCCACAACGCCGGCGACGTGCTCACCACGTTCGTCCTGCTGGCAAGCTTCTGGATCGCGCGCCGTCCAGCCACGCGCCGCTTCACCAGCGGCTTCGGGCGGATCGAGGATGTGGCGACGCTCGTGATCGTCCTCGTGATCGTGGTGACGGCGGCCGCGGCCTTCACCGAGTCGGTGCGCAGGTTCTTCGTCCACGAGGAGTACGGAAGCATCCCCTTCAGCCTGCTGGCGGCCGCGGTCGGCATCGTGGCCAACCTGGCCGTCTCCGAGTACAAGATCCGGGTTGGGCGGGGGATCGGGTCGACCGCGCTCGAGGCCGACGGCGTCCACTCCCGGATCGACGCCCTGGTCTCCCTCGGCGCCTTCGTCGGGATCGGCCTGGCCGGCCTCGGACTGCCGGTGGCGGACCCGATCGCGGGTGTACTGATCACGGTCGCCATCGTCTACGTGCTGGCCGGCACCGTTCGGGACCTCTTCTACCGGATGATGGACGCCGTCGACCCAGACCTCGTCGGCGAGATGACCGCGGCTGCCTCAAGGGTGGATGGCGTGCTCGCCGTTCACGACGTGGCGGCCCGCTGGGTCGGCCGCGAGCTGTGGGCGGTGATGCACATCGACTGCGATCCCAACTCGAGCCTGCAGGAGGCCCACGACGTGGTCGAACGGGTCCAGCACCAGGTCTCCCACGCGGTCGAGCTCGGTCGCCTCGACGTGCACATGGACCCGGGACTCGACGAACACCAGCACGGCCGCCACGAGCACCCGGATACGCGGGCCTCAGGCGGCCAGGCCGAGGGCCGGCCGGTCCGACCGCACCACCATTGATGACCTCCTACACTTGAACGCATGCCCACTGAGTACGTCCCCGGACTAGAGGGCGTCACTGCGGCGGAGACCGAGATCTCAGAGGTTGACGGCAGCAACGGCCGCCTCATCTACCGCGGCGGCTACCTCATCGAGCAGGTGAAGGACTGCACGTTCGAGGAGGTCGCCCACCTTCTCTGGATGGGCCACCTTCCGAACGAGCAGGAACTCGGCGATCTACGTGAGCGGCTGGCCCGCGCTCGGCCGATGAACTCGGCGGCGCGAGCCGCGCTGGCCGGTCTGCCCAAGGATGCCGACCCCATGGATGCGCTGCGGACGGTGCTCTCGGCACAGGGTGCCGGGCCGGGTGTCCCCAAGCCCGACCTCGAGCAGGCGATCGCCTACACCGCGGTCGCGCCCACCATCATCGCCGGCTTCCACCGCCACACTCAGGGCCAGGACCCGGTCGAGCCGAAGGGCGCCGAGCTGGACCTGGCGGCCAACTTCCTCTACATGATGGACGGGCGCGAGCCGGACGAGGAAAGGGTTCGCTGGCTGGAGACCTACCTTGTCCTTCTCGCCGACCACGGGCTCAACGCATCGACCTTCTCGGCGCGCGTGATCGCATCGACCGGCGCCGACCTGTGCTCGGCACTGGTCGGCGCCATCGGCGCGCTCAAGGGCCCCTCGCACGGAGGCGCGGCCACCGCCGCCATGCGCATGGTCGAGAAGATCGGCTCGGCGGAGAACGCCGACCGCTGGCTGCACCAGGCGTCGGAGCGGCACGAGAAGTTCATGGGCTTCGGACACCGCGTCTACCGCACCTATGACCCCCGCGCCAAGATCCTGCGCGAGATGGCCAAGACGGCCAACCCCGAGTACTACCCCGTCGCCTACCGGGTCGAGGAGGTGGCGCTCGAGATCCTCAAGGAGAAGAACCCGGAGCGGCCGAACCAGACCAACGTCGACTACTGGGCGGCCGCGGTGCTGGCCGCCGCCGGCTTTCCGACCGACTACTTCACCTGTGTCTTCGCAGCCTCCCGGATGGTGGGCTGGAGCGCGCACGTCCTGGAGTACATGGCCAAGGATGGCCGCATCCTGCGCCCGGCGTCGAAGTGGGTCGGCCCGGCGCC
>CAYLIP010000092.1:0-6536 GCA_964383855.1 uncultured Actinomycetes bacterium
GCAGGAAGGTCCAGTAGCTGAGCAGGATCAGAAAGATCGGGAAGATGTCGATCATGCCGATCCGGGACTGGATGAAGAACATCCCGTCGAAGCAGGTCAGCAGGCCGGCCGCCAGCGCGAAGAACCGGTCCGGCCAGAGCCGCAGCGCGAGCAGGTACATCATCGGGACCGTCAGGCTTCCGAAGATGCAGGCCATGATCCGCCAGCCGAAGGGTTCGAACCCGAGATCGGCGTAGCCACCGTGGTAGCCGAGAAAGGTCGCCTTCCACCATCCCCAGAGCCATTCGCCGGCCGCGATGAACTCCTTGGAAAGCGGCGGCTCGGGGTCGAAGTAGGAGATGCCCATCAGGTCGTCATGCGCGAACACGCCGAAGTAGATCTCGTCGAAGATCTCGCCCTCGGGCGGCTGCGGCGGCACCCCCTCCCGGGCGGCATAGCCGCGCTGGAAGGGATAGGCAAGCCCGCAGAGCGCGCCCGGGGTGCCGCGGGCGTCGACCGGCGTCGACTGCACGCAGTTGCCGACCGGGGACCCGCTCAGCGGATGCGCCAGCAGATCGGGCATAAGCGGGCTGAAGAAGCGGAGCCCGAAGGCCACGACCAGCAGCGCACCGGCCGCCAGCAGGTCGCGCCGCTCGAGGTCCAGGTAGGCGAGCAGCCTCACCGCCTGCGCTTGGTGCGCCGCTGGCCGCCGAGATTGCCGCCTTGCTTCTCGGGCAGCCGGGAGGTGATCTCCCAGCTCAGCGCGTCGGGGTCGGGCACCGGCAGCGCGAGCGTGTCCTCATAGGCCATCCGGGCGCCCAGCTTGCGGACCACGTACGCCGTCATCGGGTCGTCCTTGCGGAGCCGGATGAAGAGCGCCGGCTTCTCCTCGTAGGACCGCATCGTGGGCACCCGCAGCCGCTTGCGGTGGGCGGCCTCGAAGGCGACCTTGAGCGGCTGGACGCGCACGCCCCGGACCAGCTCGTAGTCGATGTCGACGGCGCTCAGCAGGTTGGAGATGTGCAGCCGCTCCCCGACCAGCACATGGTTGCGCCAGCGGTAGAAGAGCAGGCCGGCCAGGAGAAGGCAGCCGCCGGGGAGGTACAGCGACCAGACCCAGGAGCTGGCGCCGAAGACGCGGCCGGCAGCCGGGAAGAAGAGGTTCATGACCTCGATGACGATCCCGAGGGCGATCAGCAGGGCCCCGAAGAACCACTGCCGCCGCCACATCGCCTCGGCGTAGAGGATCGGTTGGCGCACGGCGCCTCAGCCTAACCGGTTCCCGCCCAGTGCCGGGACCGCTCGACCGCGCGCCGCCACTCCGCCTGCCTGGTCTCCGCCTCGTCACGCGACATCCGCGGCTCAAAGGCACGGTCGAGCTTCCAGAGCGAGTCCAGGTCGCCCTCGTTCCAGGCCCCGGCGCCCAGCCCGGCCAGGAAGGCGGCGCCGAGCGCTGTGGTCTCGATCTGGCGAGGCCGCCGGACGGGAGTGCCGAGCAGGTCGGCCTGGAACTGGCAGAGGAAGTCCATCACCGAGGCGCCGCCGTCGACGCGGAGCTCGCCCAGCCGGCGACCGCCGTCCCTGGCCATCGCCTCGGCGACGTCGACCGACTGGAAGGCCATGGCCTCGACCGCCGCCCGGACCAGCTCGGCCCGGCCCGTGCCGCGGGTGATGCCCACGATGGTGCCGCGCGCGTAGGCATCCCAGTAAGGGGCGCCAAGGCCGGCGAAGGCGGGCACCAGGTAGACGCCGCCCGTGTCCCTGACCGATTCGCAGAGCGGTCCCGCCTCGGCCGCGCTGGAGATGATGCCGAGCCCGTCGCGCAGCCACTGCAGGGCGGCGCCGGTGATGAAGATGGCGCCTTCGAGCGCGTAGGCCAGGCCACCGTCGCGCCTCCAGGCGATGGTGGTCAGCATCCCGGTCGCCGAGGCGACGCGCTCGGTTCCGGTCTGCATCAGCAGGAAGGAGCCCGTGCCGTAGGTGTTCTTGGCCATCCCCGGCTGCAGACAGGCCTGACCGAAGAGCGCCGCCTGCTGGTCGCCCGCGATGCCGGCGACCGGCGCCTCGACTCCGAGAAAGGCCTCGGGATCGGTTCGCGAGATGTCGCCGCTGGAGGCGCGGATCTCGGGCAGGACCTCGAGCGGGACCTCGAGCAGGGCTGCCATCTCCTCGCTCCAGCCGCCGGTGGCGATGTCGCAGAGCATGGTGCGCGAGGCGTTTGAGGGATCGGTGACGTGGTCGCGGCCGCCCGAGAGACGGGCGACCAGCCAGCTGTCCACGGTGCCCGCGGCGGCGCCTCGCGCACCCTCCACATGCTTCATCGCCCAGCCCAGCTTGGTGCCGGTGAAGTAGGGATCGATGACCAGGCCCGTGAGCTGCCCGACACGCGGCTGGTGCCCGGCCTCCCGCAGGCGGTCGCAGGCCGCGGCGGTGCGCCGGTCCTGCCAGACGATGGCTCTCGCCAGCGGCCGCAGGGAGCGGCGATCCCAGAGAACCAACGTCTCCCGCTGGTTGGTGATGCCGACGGCGCGGACGTCGCGTGGGGACACCCCGGCCAGCTGCAGGGCGGCGGCGGCGGCGGCGCAGACCGACTGCCAGATCTCCTCGGGGTCGTGCTCGACCCAGCCCGGCCGGGGATAGTGCTGGGTTATCTCGCGGTAGCCCCGGCCCCGGACCTGGCCCTCGAGGCCGACCGCGATCGCGGTCGACCCGGTTGTGCCCTGGTCGAGGGCGAGGACGACCGGCTCAGCCACCGATGAAGGCGTCCCGCATCGCCTCGCCACAGCTGCACGAGCGCTCCGCGGGCAGCCGTTCGAGCATGGTCAGGATCAGCCGGCGCACGCGGTCGTTGTTGGAGGCGAAGACCTTCTCCACGGCGGCCACGCTGACGGAGGCGATGCTGGGATCGCCCTCCAGCCCCGCGTCATAGTCGGTGATCAGGGCGACGTTGGCGTAGCACATGTCGAGCTCCCTGGCCAGGATCGCCTCCGGGTACTGCGTCATGTTGATCACCTCCCAGCCCTGCGCCGAGTACCAGCGGCTCTCGGCCCGCGTCGCAAACCGCGGGCCCTGGATCACGACCACCGTCCCGCCGTCGTGCATGGTCACCCCCTGCTCGCGCCCGGCAGCCACCGCCAGCTCCCGCAGCTCGGGGCAGTAGGGATCGGCGCCCGCGACGTGAGCCACCCGAGGGCCTTCCATGTGGAAGCTGTCCGCCCTCCCCCACGTGCGGTCGACGAACTGGTCGCAGACCACGAAGTCTCCCGGGTGGATGGCGGGCTGGAGGCTGCCGGCCGCGGTGGGGGCGATCACGCGCTCCACGCCCAGCTCCTTGAAGGCCCAGAGGTTGGCCCGGTAGTTGATGGCCGCCGGCGGGACCGAGTGGCGAGCGCCGTGGCGGGGCAGGAAGGCCACCCGGCGGCCGGCCACCGACCCGATGGCGATGCGGTCGCTGGCCGGGCCGTAGGGGGTGTCGACCTCGACGTGCTCGACGTCGTCGAGCAGGCGGTAGAAGCCGGAACCGCCGAAGACGCCGGCCGTGGCCTGCGTCAAACCAGCGCCCCCGATCGCACGCCCTGCTCGGTGACCAGGGCGGTCACCAGCTCGGCCGGGGTGACGTCGAAGGCCGGGTTCCAGGCGTCGGTCCCGGCGGGGGCGAAGATTGTGACCTCGGCCGGGTCGCGCTCCTCGATGGTGACCGCGTCCCCCTCGGCCGTGGCCGGATCGAGCGTGCTGCTCGGCGCCGCCACGTAGAAGGGGACGTCGTGCAGCCGGCAGAGGGAGGCCAGGACGTAGGTGCCGACCTTGTTGACCACGTCGCCGTTGGCGCAGATGCGGTCGGCGCCGGCGAGCGCGACGTCGACCATGCCGCGCCGCAGCAGCAGGCCGATCGCTGAGTCGGCGACCAGCTTGAAGGGGATGCCGTTCTGGCGAAGCTCGAGAGCGGTCAGCTTCGCGCCCTGCGCGCGGGGCCTGGTCTCCATGGCGTACGCGAAGACGCTGAGCCCCGCCTCGTGGGCGGCGCGGATGATCCCGAAGGCGGTGCCGTAGTCGACCGTGGCGAGCGCGCCCGTGTTGCAGATGGTGAGGATGCGCGCCCCCGGCCGGATCAGCTGCAGCCCATGCCGCCCGATCGCCCGGCACCGCTCGACCGTCTCCAGGGTTATGGCATGCGCCTCGGCGAGGGCGGCGCCGGGGCCGCCGCGGCGGTGGGCCTGCTCTACCCGCTCGACGCCCGCGAAGAGGTCGCGTGCGGTCGGCCGGGCCGCCCTCAGCTCCGCGGCGCCGGCCTCCAGCTCACCGTCGCGCGCCGCCATGGCGGTGCCGTAAGCGGCGGCGGCTCCGATCGCGGGCGCGCCCCGGACGGCCATCCGGCGGATCGCGCTCGCCACCTCGGCCGCGCTCCGGCAGCTGACGTAGACCTCGGCGCCGGGCAGGCAGGTCTGGTCGAGCAGCCGCAGGGCGCCAGCGCGGGGATCCCACTCGACGGTCGCCATCAGCGCCATTCTCGGCGCCCGGCTTCAGCCCGGGGGCGCGGGGCGGCGGGGCGGCTCGTTAACAACCACCGTTGACACCGCCCCCTAATCTCGGGCCACCCCCTCTGGGGTGGGCGGGTTATTGGTTGGGCGGGTCTTCTACCACAGGCCGCCACGTCCGGTTGAGGTGGCCCGTGGAGTAGCCCTCGAGGTCGAGCGCGACGAAGGCGTACCCGGCCGCGCGCACGCCCCGCACCACGTCGGCGCGCAGCGCGAGCAGCCGCTCCAGCGCAGCGGGGTCGACCTCGATCCGCGCCACGTCTCCGTGGTGCCGGACCCGGACCTGGTCGAACCCGAGCCCGCGAACCGCCGCCTCTGCCCTCTCCACCTGGCGCAGCGCCTCCACGCTCACCGGTGTCCCGTGCGGGATCCGCGAGGAGAGGCATGCGAAGGACGCCTTGTTCCAGTTGCGCAGGCCCAGCGAGCGGGCCGCCGCCCTTATCTCCGGCTTGCCCATCCCCGCCTCGAGCAGCGGGAAGCGCACGCCGCGCCGCACCGCCGAGCCGTGCCCGGGCCGGTGGTCGCCGGCGTCGTCGGCGGTCGCCCCGTAGGCCAGCCAGCGCAGCCCCTCCCGCGCCCGGATTGGCTCCAGGGTCGAGAAGAGCTCCTCCTTGCAGTGGTAGCAGCGGTCGGGCTGGTTGCGGCGGTACGCCTCCAGCTCGACCTCCGCCGTCTCCACCTCGACCAGCCGCGCGCCCAGCGCCCGGGCCAGGTCCCGCGCCTCCGCCTGCTCGGCCTCGGGGTATGCCGGCGAGGAGGCGAGCACGGCCACCGTTGAATCGGAGCCGAGCTCCTCGAGCGCCAGCCTCAGCAGGAGCGTCGAATCGACACCGCCCGAGTAGGCCACGAGCACTGAGCCCAGCTCCCGCACGATCGAACGGGCTCGCTCCAGCGCGGCGCCGTCAACGCGATCGAGCTGCAGCACAGCCCGACTTTATCCGACGGTGACGGTCGCCTCCGACGGCTCGAGCGCGGGCGCCCCGCAGAAGGCCTCGTAGTCGATCAGGCCGGTCACCGTGGGGTTGTCGCCGCAGAGCGGGCAGGCCGGGTTGCGCCGCAGGTTGACCCTCCGGAACGACATGTCCATACCCTCGAAGATCAGCAGCTTCCCGATCAGCGTGTCGCCGATACCCAGGATCTGCTTGATCGTCTCGAAGGCCATCATGCTGCCGATGATTCCGGGCAGGACGCCGAAGACGCCGGCCTCCGCGCAGCTGGGCACGGCGCCCGGCGGCGGCGGGGTGGCGAACAGGCAGCGGTAGCAGCCGGTGCCCCTGGCGGCGTCGAACATGGTCATCTGACCCTCGAACCGGTAGATCGCGCCGTGGGCCAGCGGCTTGCCGAGGAAGTAGGCGGCGTCGTTGGCGAGGTAGCGGGTCGGGAAGTTGTCGGTGCCGTCGAGGATGACGTCGTAGTCCTTGAAGATCTCGAGCGCGTTCTCGGAGTTGATGTGGACGGGGTGCTTGACCACCTCCACGTCCCGGTTGATGGCGGCGATCGCCTCGGCGGCGGAGTCGACCTTGGGCTTGCCGAGGTCGTCCACACCGTGGAGGATCTGGCGCTGCAGGTTGCTCGCGTCGACCACGTCGAAGTCGAGGATGCCGATCCTGCCCACCCCGGCCGCGGCCAGGTAGAGGGCGGCCGGCGAGCCCAGTCCGCCGGCTCCCAGCAAGAGCACGCTCGAGTTGAGCAGCTTGCGCTGCCCCGCGCCGCCAACCTCGGGAAGGATCAGGTGGCGGGCGTAGCGCGATACCTGATCGGGGGTGAAGCTCTGAACCATCTCCAAGCGAATATACCCACCCCCCTCAGGGCCTATTCCGATGCCCTACCTACAATTCGGCCGTGGACACCGAGTACCTCGACGACGAGCAGGTGATCGCCCTCTACAACAAGGTCCGGGCCGGCCGCCGGACCTGGCCGGCCGGCATCTGGACGTCGCCGGCCGCGCTCCAGTACGCCGTCACCGTCTTCGACTACTGGATCCACAACGTGATGGGCTGGAAGAGCTGGGTCGACGCCCGC
>CAYLIP010000093.1:0-5079 GCA_964383855.1 uncultured Actinomycetes bacterium
CCGTTGCGGCCGAAGATCATCGCGCGGTTGTTGTCGTCGCTCATGATCGCGCCCATGATGTACGCGACCCCGGGGTCGATCGCCTGCTTGGCGGTGGCGTCGGGGTTGGCCTGATAGAGCACGCGGCCGCGCGCGTCGGTGACCTTGAGGATCGCCTCCGGCCCGTGGTAGATGCCGAGGTTGGCATAGGTCGCGTAGGCCTCCACCTCCTGCAGGGTGGTGACGCCGGCGCCGCCCAGGGTCAGCGAGGGGCCGTAGTTGAAGACGGGGCCGTTCGCATTGCCGCTTATGTCCAGCGGACGAAGCCCGGCCGAGCGCCAGAACTCGACCACCGCCGGCACGCCGATCGAGAGCTCGGCCTTGACCGCCGGGATGTTGAGCGAATTGGCCAGGCAGACCTTGAGCGGGCAGACGCCATGGGAGGCCTTGTCGTAGTTGAAAACCTTCCAGGCCGGCTGCCCGGGCCCCTGGCTGAGCTCGAGCGGGCTCGGGCTGTCGGCGATCGGAGTGACCATGGTCGCCTTGCGGGCGCTGATCACGGCGCCGTAGGTGAAGGGCTTGAGGGAGGAGCCCGGGTTCACGTACCGAGTCGTCTCGTTGATCTGGCCGCCGGTCGAGTTGTAGTCCAGCCCGGATCCGACCATGACCAGGATCTGGCCGGTCTTGGGATCGACCGAGACCAGTGAGGAATCGAGGAGGCCGCCGGGGTCGCGCCAGCGGTTGGCGTTGAGGTTGTCGGTGACGATCTTCTGGCCCACCTGCTGCTTGGCGTAGTCCAGGGTGGTCGTGACGTTCAGCTGCTGCGTGCCGGTCTTGAAGCCGAGCTGCTCGAGCTCCCGCTGCACGTACTCGACGAAGTGAGGCGCCAGGAAGGTGTTGACGGGGCCGAAGACCGAGAGCTGCTCGCCGTAGGCCTGGGCCGACTCGTCCGGCGTGATGTTGCCGAGGCGGACCATGGCGTCGAGCACCTGCTTCTGGCGGATCTTGGCGTCCTGCGGGTTGACGATCGGGCTCCAGCGGGCGGGGGCCTGGGGCAGGCCGGCGAGCATCGACGCCTGGGCCAGGTCCAGGCTCCTGGCGTCCCTGTGGAAGTAGGTCTGGGAGGCGGCCTGCGCCCCGTAGGCCTGGGCGCCGTAGTAGGCGCGGTTGAGGTAGAGTTCGAGGATCTGGTCCTTCGAGTAGTGCTGGGTCAGCTGGTAGGCGAGGACCAGCTCCTTGGCCTTCCTCTCGTAGGACTGCTCGGGGGTGAGGAAGAGCTGCTTGGCCAGCTGCTGCGTGATCGTCGAGCCGCCGCCCGTGATGGCCTGCGCGTGGAGGTTGCCCATGGCCGCCCGGGCGATGCCCTGGACGTCGAAGCCCTGGTTCTTGTAGAAGTTCTTGTCCTCGATCGCGACCGTGGCCTGGGCCAGCTTGGGCGACATGTTGCGCAGCGGCGTGTAGATCCGGCGGTCGCCCTGGTCGGCTATGTCCGCCAGCAGAACGCCGTTGCGGTCGCTGACGAAGACGTCGCCGCCCAGGCTAGCGGCGTCGAGGCCGGTGACGGGCGGCAGGGAGCCGATGAACGACTGGGCGTAGGCGTCGGCGGCGAGGCCGACCACCATCAGGACGCCGAGCAGGATGCCCAGGAGCCTGATGACCGCGGTCCGGCGATCTCGCTGCCCGATCGGGGACCACTTCGCGTGCAGCCTGGCCCGGGGATTGTGGCCCGCCCTGGTCTTAAGGCGTGCGGGTGGCTTCATGCTTGGAAATGCGGCGCCGATTGTAGATGGTGCGACAACGGCCGGGCCCGCCGGCCAGTTACGGGACCCGTTCGACGACCAGCAGGTGGCTCAATCCGAGCCCGCTCAGCGGCGTCGCCTCCGCCGCCTGCACGGTTCGCCGGAGGAGGGCGCCGGCGCTGCCGAAGCGCGCGACCAGGTTGTCGTAGCCGCCGAAGATGCGCGCGTGCGAGACGACCTGGACGGGCAGGCCGTCGAAGAGCCGCAGCAGTGAATGCCGGGTGTAGGTGCGCACGTGCGGCGCCAGCCGGTCGCGCAGCGGGTCGGGAAGGTAGTTGACGAGCGGGATGTTGCCGAACCGGTAGCGGCGCCGCCAGAAGACCCCGTGCTGCTCGACCGGGTACCAGCGGTTGGGGCAGAAGATCACGGCCCGGCCTCCGGGCCGCAGCACCCGCACCATCTCGGATACCGACTCCCGGTCGTCGCGCACGTGCTCGATGACCTCGTTGGAGATCACCAGGTCGAAGGTGGCGTCGGCAAAGGGCAGCGCCTCGCCGGCTCCCACCACCAGCCGCTCGGGACCCAGGCGGCGGGCCGCCTCGGCCACCCGGTCACGTTCGTAGTCAAGGCCCCAGACCTCACGCGCCAGCGGCCGCAGATGGGCCACGTAGGTGCCGATGCCACAGCCGTTGTCGAGGACGCGCGCACTGGTGAGAGAGGGCGCCGCCTCCTGGATCATGCGGAGGCGGCGCTCCTGGCCGGCGCGCCAGACGTAGCTCGGCTCCCCGCGCTCGGCCGCCTTCTCTGAGGGCACCGGCCGAGGCTAAAGCGAACCGCTGGCGATCAGGCGCGACCCGAGTTGGAGGCAGCCGGGGCGCTTGCCGCCGGCGCGGTGGTCAGGTTGACGACCGCGGCCACCCCCTCGACCCCCTGGGCCCGGGTCGCCGCCGCGTCGGCCTCCTGGGCCTGCAGGGTGCCCCGCAGGTAGACCGTCCGGCCCTCGACCGCAACCTGGAGACCGGCCGGCATCCCGCCGCCGGCGGCGATTGCCGTCTCGACGTCGGAGCGGAGCCTGGCCTCATCCAGGATCGTCCCCTGCTGGCCGCGAACCCTGCCCATCATGCCGTCGACCGCCGAGGTGACGCCGGCCCCGCGGGCCGCCGACGACGTCCGAGCGCCGAGCCGGGTGACCATGTCCCGCCGCCTGGAGTCGACCAGGAACCAGGCGATCCCGAGCGTGGCGGCGCCGAGCAGCAGCCAGGCCCAGGGCACCGACCGGCGGCGCCGCCCGGGCCGCAAGCCCTGCATCCGCGCCGCCCGCTTCTCGACCTGCTCGCGGAGCGCGGCAGCCGAGCTGTACGCCCGGTTGCCGAGGGCGCGAGTATCCAGGTCGTCGATCCGGGAGGCGACGTCCTCCAGGCGGTCGGCCAGCTCGTCGCGAACGAGCTCGTACGTCCGGGCGAGCTCCGAGAGCGCGCTGTCTCCCCGCTTTTTGATGTTGGTTTTCATAACACCCACCCTATCAACTGGACCGCTGCCTTGCGAAGACCTCCGAAGCTTCGACCAGCCGCTCCTGGCGGCTCCCCGGAAAGTGCACGCGCACGCCCGGCCGGCCGGGGCTGCCGAGCTCCCAACCGGCAGCGTACAGCCGCGCGGCCTCGGTGAGGTCGCGGACCTGCGCGACCTGGCGGCCGTCGGTGAAGGCCAGCGTCTGAGCGCGCGAGCCCGGGAAGCCGAGCCGGACCTCGCCGCCGGTCCGGAGGTTGAAGACGTAGTCGTCGAAGCCGCCGTCCGCCGCGCCGGCGACCAGCTCGGCGACCGTGGGCAGGGCTCCCTCGCGCATCTGGGCCTTGACGTCCGCGCGCGTGCGCACGTGCGCCATCCGCTCCCGGCGCCGGCGCTCCGTGAGAAGGACGTCGCGCTGGGCGCGCAGCTCGTCGAGCTGGGCCTGGAGCGGCCGCATCTGCTCCCGGAGCCGTGCCACCCGGGCCTCGATCTCGGCCTCATCGAGGGCCGAGAGATCCTCACTCATGCTCCGCCCTCCGGCCCCGGAAGCCGGCGAAGAGCGCCACGTCGTAGATCGCCTTCAAGCCGCCACCAACCCAGAACGGTAGTCCGTACGCGGCGGCCTGGATGGCGGCCCCGGCCAGGGCCGGCCCCGCCGCCTGCGTGACACCGCGCACCGCACCCATCGACGCCACGGCGGCCGCCCGCTGGGAGGCGGGCACGATGGAGACGATGTAGGCCTGGCGCGCGGGCACGTCCATCTGCGAGATCGAGTAGCGGGCCACCAGGAGCCCGATCGCCCAGGGGAGCGTGGGCGCGAAGGGGACCAGCAGGAGCAGCAGGTTGGAGGGCAGGTGGGTGAAGACCATGGTGTTGACGAGACCGATCCGGTCGGCCAGGCGGCCCGAGACCTCGTAGGAGGCGGACTGCATCACCGCGATGCCGCCGAAGGCCGGTCCCAGCACCTCGCTGCCGGCGCCGAAGCGCCGGTGCAGCCAGTAGGCGATGACCGCATTGGCGACCAGGCCGCCCCCCACCGAGTCGAGCGCGAAGAGAGAGGCGAGCCCGGCCAGCGGCCGCAGATCGGCCAGGCGGGTCGGCGCGGGCGCCGTCTCGACCCGGGCGGAGAGCGTTAGGGGCAGGGCCGCGGTCAGGAGCCCGATCACCGCGTAGAGCAGGAAGAGGAGGGTCGAACGGCCGAGGTCGCTGCCCAGCCCGGCGGCCAGTCCGCCGGCCGCCACCGCCAGGCCGCCTGAGAGGGAGTAGCGGGCGAAGGCGCGGTTGCGGCCGGTCGCGCTCACGGACTCGGTGAGCACGGCCTGCTCGACCGCCGAGAAGGGTCCCAGGTCGGGCTGGGCGGCGCCCAGCATCCCGGTCAGCGCGCCGGCCATCAGCAGTGGGAAGGACGGGGCCAGGGCGAGGTCGAGGCCGGCCAGGGCCATCAGCAGCCCGGCCCCGGCCAGGGCCGGCCGCCGGCCGTATCGCTCGGCCAGCCGGGCGAAGGCGAGGCCGAGCAGGGAGCCGGCCAGGGAGCCGGCGGCGAGGAGGGCGCCGATCTGCGCCGGCCCCAGGCCCCGGCGCTCGAGGTGGAGGCCGATCAGGACGGCCGCGAAGCCGAACCCGAAGGCGCGCAGGACGCGCGTCAGCAGCAGCCGGGGGTAGTCGCCGAGCGGGCGGTCAGCCGTGGTCGGGCACCCGGAGGAGGTGGAGAATTGGGGCCTCGGTAGCTGCCCTCACCTCGGGGGCAGGTTAGCGCGCGGGGCGGGCCCGGGAAAGGCGCATGGCGCCCGCACATGTGCCGTTCGGCGGCCTGGGAAAGGCCCTTGCGCCCGCACATGCGCCGTTCGGCGGCCCG
>CAYLIP010000093.1:5179-6351 GCA_964383855.1 uncultured Actinomycetes bacterium
GTTCGGCGGCCTGGGAAAGGCCCTTGCGCCCGCACATGCGCCGTTCGGCGGCCCGGGAAAGGCCCTTGCGCCCGCACATGCGCCGTTCGGCGGCCCGAGAAAGGCGCATGCGCCCGCACATGCGCCTATCGGCGTCCGGCCCCGGGCGGTTTATCAATTGCCGAGTTGATAAATGGGTAGAATCGAGCTCGTGGGGCGAAGAGAGGAGATCATCCGCTTCCTGCGTTCGCGAGGCGAGGCCACGCTGGCCGAGCTCGCCGATCACGCCGAGCTGAGCAAGCAGGGCGTCCTCCGTCACGTCGAGGCGCTGGAGGCGGCCGGCCTGGTCGAGCACGTGGCCGCGCCCCACAACGGCCCCGGCCGCCCGGAGCACCGCTACCGCGCCACCGCCACGCCCGCCGACCTCGTCCCCGGCGCCCACCGCGAGCTCGCCGCCGAGCTCGTGGAGTTCATGCCCAACGACGAGCTCGAGCGCTTCTTCAAGATGAGAGCGGAACGGCTGGAGCAGAAGTACGCCGCCCGGCTGGACGGGCTCGACTTCGAGGGCCGGGTCCGGGAGCTGGCGCGGCTGGCTTCTGAGGCCGGGCACATGGCCGAGGTCGTGACCATGCCCGACGGCAACCTCGGGATCCGGCACTGCAACTGCCCGATCCAGGAGGTGGCGGCCCGCTCGGGGCACGCCTGCCAGCAGGAGCGCGTCATGTACGAGCGCCTCCTGGGCAGGCCGGTCGAGCGGATGACCTGGATCGCCGACAACGACAGCAACTGCACGTACGAAATCGAGAACAAGGGGTAAGGAATGGCTGACCTGGAGATTCGAAACCTCCACGCGAGCGTCGAGGGCCGGGAGATCCTGAAGGGGATCGACCTCGCCATCGGCAAGGGCGAGGTGCACGCGGTGATGGGGCCCAACGGGTCCGGCAAGAGCACGCTCTCCAACGCCCTCATGGGGCACCCGGGCTACGAGATCACAGCGGGCGAGATCCTCTTCAAGGGTCACAACCTGGTCGAGATGCAGCCCGACGAGCGGGCCCGCCTCGGCCTCTACCTGGCCATGCAGTACCCCACCGTGGTGCCCGGGATCACGATGGCCAACTTCCTGCGGACGGCTCTCAACGCCAAGCGCGGCTACGACGGCAAGGACAAGTCGAAGGCGATCACGCCGCGCGAGT
>CAYLIP010000094.1:0-6214 GCA_964383855.1 uncultured Actinomycetes bacterium
CGCCGCCGTAGGGGATGTTGACGACCGCGCACTTCCAGGTCATCCACATCGCCAGGGCCTTCACCTCGTCGAGGGAGACGTCGGGGTGGTAGCGGAGGCCGCCCTTGGCCGGGCCGCGATTGATGTTGTGCTGCACCCGGTAGCCGGTGAAGACGCGGGTCGAGCCGTCGTCCATGCGCACCGGGAAGTTGCAGGTGAACTCGCGCTGGACCTCGCGCAGGATCTGCCGCAGCTCGGGCTCGAGGCCGATGATCTCGGCCGCCTCGTCGAACTGCGCCTGGGCCGTGCGCCACTCGTCCGCCTCCTCGTTCTGTGGCGGCGGCGGCGTCTGAAGAGGGTCGAGGACTCTGGTCATATGAGGGCGGCCGACCTAGGGTACTCGGCGGCCGGGTCGGTGACCACGTTTATGACCGCGGGCAGGCCGGAGCGCAGCGCCCGCTCGAAAGCCGGTCCCACGCCGGCCGGGTCCTCGACGCGTTCGCCGTGACCGCCGAGCGCCTCCGCCACCTTCTCGTAGGGGACACCCGGTCGCAGGTCGGTGGCGATCGCGGTGCCCAGCATCGACTGCATGGGGTGCTTCTCGGTCGCCCAGATGCCGTTGTTGCCGATGACGCAGACCACGGGCAGCCCGTGGCGGACCAGGCTGTCGAAGTCCATGGCCGAGAAGCCAAAGGCCCCGTCGCCGTTGAAGAGGACGACCTGCCGGTCGGGATGGGCCAGCCGGGCCGCGATCGCGTAGCCCATGCCCGAGCCGAGGCAGCCATAGGGCCCCGGGTCGAGAAAGCAGCCAGGCCTCTCCGACTCGATCATGCGGCCCACGAAGGAGACGAAGTCTCCCCCGTCGCCGATCACCACGGCGTCGGGGTCGAGCCGGCGCTGGACCTCGGCCACCACGCGGGCCGGGTGGACCGGCCGGCCATCGGCGGCCGCCATCTCGGCGTCGCGGCGCCGTGCCTCGGCGGCGGCCGCCCTGCATCTGTCGACCCATTCCGGGCGGGGGGCGGCGCCCTCGACGGCGGCCGCGAGCGCGGCCAGCGACCGCCGGATGTCGCCGTCGAGCGCGGCCGCGGCCGGCCGGTGGCGGCGCCGCGCGTCGCAGTCGATGTATACGACCTGGGCCTCGTCGGCGATCACCGGCGCCCGCCCGAAGCCGAGGCGGAAGTCGAGCGGCACGCCGGCGACCAGCACCAGGTCGGCCTGGCCCAGGGCGAGCCGGCGGGCCCGGGTGGCGGCGAGCGGGTGCGAGGGGCCGATGATGCCGCGGGCCAGCCCGTTGAGGACGGTGGGGATGGACGCCGTCTCGGCCAGCCGGACCAGCTCCTCCTCGGCGTGGGCCCACCAGACGCCGGAGCCGGCCACGATCGCCGGGCGTTCCGCGCGACGCACCAGCTCGGCGACCCGCCGCACCTCGGCGGCCGCCGGCTCGACCTGCGGCGGGAGGGCGCCGCCCTCCGCGGGAACCTCGCCGGCCGAGAAGAAGACGTCGGCGGGCACGTCGACGTAGGCCGGGCCCGTCCGCTGGGTCAGCGCCTGCGCCATCCCCTGCTCGATCGAGGCGTAGGCCTCCTCCGGGGAATGGGCGGTGCGTGCGGACTTGGTGATGCTGCCCAGGATCGGCAGGTGGTCGAGCTCCTGGAGCGAGCCCATGCCCTCGGTGCTGAGGGGCGAGCGGCCGCCGATCAAGAGGAGCGGGCTGTCGTTGGCCCAGGCGCCCGCGATCGCGGAGACTGAGTTGGTCACGCCGGGGCCGGCGGTGACGGCGGCGACGCCGCACTCGCGCGTCAGCTTCGACCACCCCTCGGCCGCGAAGGCGGCGGTCTGCTCGTGGCGGACGTCGACCAGGCCGATTCCGTGCTCGGCGGCGCCCACGAGGACGCCCCAGATGTGGCCGCCATTGAGGGTGAAGAGGTGGCGGGTGCCGGCACGCTTCAGCGCCAGGGCAACCAGCTCGCCGGTTCCGAGGGTCTCGCCCACGAGTGCTCAGCCTACGGTCTGCGGGTGCGCGGCGAATTCCGCGCATGTGCGGGCGCCTGGGCGTTTCCCGGGTACGAATTCGGCGCATGTGCGGGCGCCTGGGCGTTTCCCCGGGTACGAATTCGGCGCATGTGCGGGCGCCTGGGCGTTTCAGACGATGGCGTGCAGCCGGTCCTCGACCACCTCGGCCAGCGCCTCGATGAACTCGGGCCGGTCGTTGAACATGGCCGTCCGCCTGAGCTCGATGCCGTGCTCGCGGGCGAACTCCTGGGCCTCCACGTCGAGGTCGTAGAGGATCTCCAGGTGGTCGGCGACAAAGCCGATCGGGCAGACCAGCACGCGGCGGGCCCCGGAGCGCTCGATCGCGTCCAGCAGGTCGGGCCCAAGCCAGGGTTCGCCGGTCGCGCTCGCCGACTGGTAGGCGAACTCCCAGGGCACGTCCAGCGACACCACCTCGGCCACCTGGCGGGCGCTCTCCAGCAGCCGCCGGTCGTACGGATCACCCTCGGCGACCACCCGCTCGGGCAGGCTGTGGGCGGTGAAGAAGACGCGGTCGTGCGTCGCCTCGGCCATCGCCTCGCGAACCCGGCCGGCCACCGCGCCGATGAAGGCCGGGTGCTCCGAGAACCCGCCGATGAACTCGAGGTCGCCATCCCAGGCCTCGCGGATCGCCCGCTCGTACCCGCCCACGCTCATCCGGGCGTAGTGCGGCGCCAGGGGCAGCGCGACCAGCCGCTGGTAGCCCTCGGCCCGGGCCTCGGCGATCGCGTCGGCGATGAAGGGCGGCGCGTGCTTCATGCCGACCAGCGAGCGGATCCCGAGCCGCCGCCCCAGCGCCGCCGCCTGCCGGTTGGTGATCCGCTCCAGGGGCGATCCGCCGATCGCCCGGTAGCGCTCGCGCAGGTTTTCGAGCGCCGCCGGCGAGGGCGGCCGCCCGCCGCGGATGTGCGTGAAGTAGGCCTCGACCTGGGAATCGTCCCGGGGCGCGCCGTAGGCCATGCAGAGAAGCGCGGTGTGCGGGCTAGGCATCGACCGTGACCCCCGAACGAACGGTCTCGATCACCGCCTGCAGGTTCTCGACCGGCGTGTCCGGCAGGACGCCGTGCCCGAGGTTGAAGATGTGCCCGGCGCGGCCTCCGGTCTGCCGGAGGACGGCCTCGGTCCGGCGGCGCACCACCTCGACCGGCCCGAGCAGCACGGCCGGGTCGAGGTTGCCCTGGATCCCGCGGTCGAATCCGACCCGCTCCCACCCGCGGTCGAGGGGCACCCGCCAGTCGAGGCTGACGACATCCGGCCCGGTGGCGGCGATCGATTCGAGGAGGGCCGCGGTGCCTGTCCCGAAGTGGATGCGGGGCACGCCGAGACCGGCCAGGGCCTCGAAGATCGACCGCGTGTGGGGCGCCACGAACCGCTCGTAGTCCTCCACCGAGAGGGCCCCCACCCAGCTGTCGAAAACCTGGACGGCGGCGGCGCCGGCCGCCACCTGGGCGGCCAGGTACCCGGCCATGACCCGGCTCAGCTTGCCGAGCAGCCGGCCGAAGAGGTCGGGATCCGAGAACATCAGCCGCTTGGTCAGGAGGTGCTCGCGGCTGGGCCGCCCCTCCACCAGGTAGGAGGCCAGGGTGAAGGGGCCACCGCAGAAGCAGAGCACCGGGACCGGCGACTCTCGGACGACGTGGCGCACGGCCTCGATCACCTGCGGCGCCGCCTCCTCACCGGCCGGCGTGGAGAGGCGCTCGACGTCGGCGGCGCTGCGCAGCGGGCTGGCGATGACCGGGCCCACCGACTCCACCAGCTCGAAGTCGACCCCCATCCCCTGGAGCGGCAGCATGATGTCGGCGAACATCACGGCAGCGTCGACACCCAGGCGGCGCACCGGCTGCAGCGTCACCTCGGCGCAGAGCTCGGGCTGCGCCACGATCTCGACCAGCGTGTAGCGCTCGCGCAGCTTTCGGTATTCGGGCAGCGAGCGGCCGGCCTGGCGCATGAACCAGACCGGGGTCGCGTCCACCGGCTCGCGGCGGGCGGCGCGCAGGAAGAGTGGCGCCGGCGTCATTCCAGCGCCGCCAGCGTCCGGCCGACGTCGCTCTGACTGTGGGCCAGCGAAATGAACCATGACTCCTCCTGGGCGGGCGGGATCAGGACTCCCGCCGCGCGCAGCCGCGCATGAAGGGCGGGAAAGTCGGCGGCCCGCAGGGTCAGCAGCGAGCCCACCCGCGTCACCGCGCCGTGGTCGCCGAGGCCCTCCTCGAGCGCTTCCCCGATGGTCTCCAGCCGCGCGTAGGCGCTCCCGTCGAGCAGCTCCAGGGTGGCCGCGCCCGCCGCCATCACCGCCGGGTGCCCGGAGAGCGTGCCCGCCTGGTAGACCGGGCCCAGGGGGGCGACCAGCTCCATCAGGTCGCGCCGGCCGCCGTAGGCGCCGACCGGGAGGCCGCCGCCGATGATCTTGCCGAGCACGGTCAGGTCGGGCCGCACCCCGTACAGCTCCTGGGCGCCGCCCGGGGCCACCCGGAAGCCCGTGATCACCTCGTCGAACACCAGCAGCGCGCCGTGCTCGTCGCAGAGCCGCCGCAGGCCGTCCAGGAAGCCCGGTGCCGGCGGTACGACGCCGACGTTGGCCGCCACCGGCTCCACGATCAGCGCCGCCACTCGTCCGGGATGCGCGGCGAAGAGGGCGCCGACCGAGTCGAGGTCGTTGTACTCGGCGACCAGGGTCAGCGCCGCCACCGCCTCCGGCACGCCGGCGCTGCCGGGCAGCGACAGGGTCGCGATTCCCGAACCGCCGCGGACCAGCAGGTGGTCGGCGTGGCCGTGGTAGCCACCGGCGAACTTGATCACCAGGTCCCGCTCGGTGGCCGCCCGGGCCACCCGGAGCGCGCTCATCGCCGCCTCGGTACCCGAACTGACGAAGCGCAGCATCTCGATCGAGGGCATGCGGGAGCGGATCATCTGCGCGAGCCGCACCTCGGCCTCGCAGGTGACCGCGAATGGACCCCCGGCCGCGACCGCGCCGGTGATCGCCTGCACAACGCGCGGGTGCGCGTGGCCGGCGATCAGGGGCCCGAAGGCCCCGACCCAGTCCACGTACTCGCGCGCGCTGGAATCCCAGACCCGCGAGCCGGAGCCACGCACGATCCGGGGCGGCGTCTGCCCGACCGCCAGGTAGGCGCGCACCGGGCTGTTGACGCCGCCCGGGAAGAGGTCTGCGGCTTCGATCATGCGCCGAGCAGCTCCCCGATCTCGGCCGGCGAGCGGTGGACGCCGACCAGGATCGGCGTGTCGCTCACGGTCGAGCGGCGGCTCTCGGTTCCACGCAGGGCCCGCACCAGGTCGCCGAACAGGGCCAGGTCGTCGGTCTCGTAGGCGACCAGGAAATCCATGTCGTCGACGCCGAAGGAGTTGGCCAGCAGCTGCCGCACCTGGGGGTACTCGTGGCCGACCCGAATGTGCTCGTTCATCACGCCCTGGCGCGCCTCGCGGCTGAGCAGGTACCAGTCGGACGACTTGGTGAAGGGATAGACGACCAGGTAGCGCGAGCGCTCGCCGGTGAAGAGCGACTGCTCCTGGGATGTCGGCCGCTTCACGTACTGGGACCCCTGGATGATCCCGAGCAGGCTCTCGCGGACCGTGAGCCAGCGGCCCAGCCCGGCGTTGAGCGCGCACGCGGCTGCCTTCTCGAGCGCCTCGTAGGAGGGCGCCAGCCGCCAGAGCAGGAGGTCCGCGCCGGGCTGCATGCCGACCATCGAGTAGGCGAAGGTCCGAACGCCCGGCTGCTCGAGCGCGGCCGCGAAGCAGCCGGCGTCCGAGGCGCGCTGCTCGGGCGGCTGCCGGCGCCAGCCGGGATCCAGCCCCAGCGCCAGCGCCTGCACGAATCGATCCGTGGGTTCCTCAGCCAATCCGGTCCTCCTCCCCGATCCAGCCCGATGCCTCAACCGCGTAGTAGGTGATGACGATGTCGGCGACGGCGCGCGCGATGGCGGTCAGCGACTCGAGCGCGGCCCGCCTGCGGTCGATCCAGCCGCGCTGGCTCGCCGCCTCCAGCATGGCGTACTCGCCGCTCACCTGGTAGGCGGCCAGCGGGCGGTCGAAGCGCGGCCGGGCCCGGGCCAGGAGGTCGAGCGAGGTGATCGCCGGCTTGACCATGAGCAGGTCGGCGCCCTCGGCGGCGTCGAGCTCCATCTCGCGGAGGGCCTCCCGCCCGTTGGCCGGATCCATCTGGTAGGAGCGGCGGTCGCCGAAG
>CAYLIP010000095.1:0-6078 GCA_964383855.1 uncultured Actinomycetes bacterium
GCACCGGGCGCGGCAGGTGCCGGCGGCGCCGCCGCCGCCGCGCACACGCCCGCGGGTGATGGCGGCGGGCCGCCGCCCGGCCCGGATTGCGGCTGGTAGTGCCAGCCGAGGGCGTCGCCGTCGCTCAAGGTCTGGCTGGAGATACCGCGCTGGGAGACCGTCCAGCCGCCGCCTCCACGAGAGACGTACATCCCCCAGTAGGGGCTGGTCGAGGTCCAGCATCCGGGCGGATAGGTCCGCGGCTCATAGTCGACCTGGCAGACGGCGGCTCCCAGGCCGCCGCCGTAGCTCGAGGTCTGGTACTCGATGCCGCTCATGTCCATGGCCTGCTGAGCCGGGATGGAATCCCCCGAAAAGGAGACGCAGCGAGTCACCGTGGCGCCGCTGGAGTGCTCGACGACGATTGCCGCGTGGTGCTCACCGGCGGCCTGGGCGCACGTCGGATGGCCGGGAGCGCCGGGCACGGCGGCGCCGAGGCCGATGGCGGCGCCAAGCGCCGCCACGGCGGCGAGGGCTCGGACTGCCATCGCCTCAACGACTCCTCAGCCAGAGGACCAGAGCCCCGCCGCCTCCGACCAGGACCAGGCCGCCCAGCGCGGCCGCCAGGTAGGGCAGGAGGAGCAAGGCGCCGGCCGGACTTTCCGGGGCGCCGCCGGGGGTCCTTGACTGACCCGCGGAGGGAGAAGGCGAGGGCCAAGGCGAGGGAGAAGGCGAGGGCGACGCGGTGGGGGCCGGCGATGGCGTGCTGGTCGGCGACGCCGATGGCTCCGGAGCCGGCTCTGACGCCGGCGGCTCGACCATCGAGCCGCCGGGCGGCGCGGTCGCCGGAGGCGGCGGCGCCGGTGCGACCGTGGGGACCGGCGTGGGCGTCGGTGCCGGCGTCGGTGTGGGCGCCGGGCTCGGGCTCGGAGCCGGCGCCGGCGTCGCGCTGCACGACTGCACGGGTAGGGGATTGGCGGCTACCGGCCCCGGCGGCGAGGAGGCGAGAGCGGTGCCTGCCGCATACGCGGCCGCGACCGGAAAGGCGACTCGCTCGACCCCGGCCACGACCTGGCTCGTGGTACCCACATCCACCCCTGAATAGCCCGCCCAACCCCCGCTCGCCGGGTCCTCGTTGGCGAGCAGCCAGCTGACCGGAGTCTTGCCGCCGGCGCTCCACGCCGCCGAGGCCGGGTCCTGGAAGGTGGCGATCAGGGCCTGGAGGACGATCGCCGTCGAGACCGGGTCGCTGCCGCTGCCCTGGTAGGGGAAGCCGCCGTCCGCCGAACCCTGGAACTGGGTCTTCAGCCAGGCCAGCGCCGAGCCGTCGCGCGAGTGGTCGCCGGCCGCCGCCAGCGCCATCAGGTTGTAGGCGGTCGAGTTGGTGTCGCTGGTGTCGAAGTTGCTGCCGGCGTTGGGGTCGTCCTTGATGTCGAGGTAGCCCCAGCCCCCGTCCGAGTCCTGGGCGTTGCGGATGTAGGCCAGCGCCTGGCCCGGCACCGGCTGCCCGGCCGCCACCAGCCCGAGCACCGCCAGCGCGTCACCGGCGGCCGATCCACGTTGGTAGGCGCCCGTGGAGGCGTCGTAGAACCCGTTCAGCTTGGCGATCAGGTTGGTGGCCGGCGTCCCGAAACTGGAAGGATCCTGCCTGGCCGCCTTCACCGCCAGCACCAGCCGCCCGGTGTTGCCGGCGTCCGCGCTCGCCGCCGTCACGTTGGCCCCCAGGAACTGCATCACGCTCTGGCCTGACCCGACCCTGAGCGTGTTCGGGTCGTAACCGGCTGCGGCCGCCCCGATCGCGTAGAAACCCGCGGCATCGTAGGTCGAGAACCCCGGGGGCAGCGAGCCATCCGGCTTCTGCTGCGATTGGAGGTACCTGAGCCCGCTCAACCCTGCAGCCTGCTCGGTCGCCATGGTCTGCCCGGTCCCGAAGGCGCCGCCGGCGCTGAATGGCTGCTGCAGAAGCCCCATGGCGACCTGGCTCGTGGTCCCGACGTCCACGCCCGAGTAGCCCGCGAAGCCGCCGGAGGCGGCCTGGTTGGAGACGAGCCATGTCATCGGCGTGGCACCGCCGTGGTTCCAGTCGCACGACAGATTGGCGTTCTGACCGGTGGCGACCAGGGCCTGGAGGACGATCGCCGTCGAGACCGGGTCGCTGCCGCTGCCCTGGTAGGGGAAGCCGCCGTCCGCCGAACCCTGGAACTGGGTCTTCAGCCAGGCCAGCGCCGAGCCGTCGCGCGAGTGGTCGCCGGCCGCCGCCAGCGCCATCAGGTTGTAGGCGGTCGAGTTGGTGTCGCTGGTGTCGAAGTTGCTGCCGGCGTTGGGGTCGTCCTTGATGTCGAGGTAGCCCCAGCCCCCGTCCGAGTCCTGGGCGTTGCGGATGTAGGCCAGCGCCTGGCCCGGCACCGGCTGCCCGGCCGCCACCAGCCCGAGCACCGCCAGCGCGTCACCGGCGGCCGATCCACGTTGGTAGGCGCCCGTGGAGGCGTCGTAGAACCCGTTCAGCTTGGCGATCAGGTTGGTGGCCGGCGTCCCGAAACTGGAAGGATCCTGCCTGGCCGCCTTCACCGCCAGCACCAGCCGCCCGGTGTTGCCGGCGTCCGCGCTCGCCGCCGTCACGTTGGCCCCCAGGAACTGCATCACCGAGAGGCCGCTGCCCGACCTGAGGGAATTTGGGTCGTAACCGGCCGCGCCGGCGGCGATCGCATAGAACTCGCTGGCGTCATAGGGCGAGAATCCTGGCGGCAGAGAACCGTCGGGTTTCTGCTGCGACTGCAGATATCGCAGGGCCCGGGACGCCGGGTCGTTCTGAGCGGCCACCGGCGTCGCGGCAGCGGAAAAGAGAAGCAGAAGGGCGGCCAGTGACGCGCTGGCCGCGGAGATGCGTTTGAACACGGCGGTTCCTCCACGGCACGCCGAGCCGGTCTCCTGGCTCGGGGATCACCGCTCGTGGCCGCCTTCCCAGGGTCTCCCCCAGTGGCCGATGGCCCTTCGCTCCCCCCAAACAGTTGCGCGACAGCGCCGGATTCGCACCGGCTTCCCTTAACTCGGTCGAGCTATTCGGTTGTAACTGGCCGATTATGAAGCAAAGCGCACGGCCGAGCAGCTAGCGGCGGCCGGGCTCCATGCCAACCTGGCCGGCCACCCAGGACAGGTACTCGGGAAGGCCTGCGGTCACGTCGAGGGCGAGCACCTCCGGCGTGTGATAGGTGCCTTCCGCCTTTATGAAGGCCGCGATCTCCTCGACGTGGCCGGCGGTCGTCTTGAGCAAAAGCAGGGCCTCGCTCTCGCGCTGCAGCTTGCCTTCCCAGAAGTAGAAGGAATGGATGGTCGGCACCACGTTGCCGCAGGCGGCCAGCCGCTTCTCGACGAGCGCCTCCCCCACACGTTCGGCCTCGTCGCGCGTGGAGAAGGTCGAGAAAACCATGACCACGCCATCGCTCATGCGCGAATCATCGCAGGACGATCGCCCGCGGCCGGTCGAGCCAGATGATGGCTCCGGCGAGCGCGAGCGCGCCCAGGAGGACGCCTCCAATCACGTCCGACTCCCAGTGGACGTTCAGGTAGAGACGGTCGAAGCCGAGCGCGACGCATGTCAGCACCGCCGCCGGCACCGCCAGCCGGCGAAGCCAGGCCCGCTCCGACATGCGAATCGCGACGAAGGCCAGCAGACCGTAGACGAGGACTGCCCGGGCCATGTGCCCGCTCGGAAAGCTGCCCGCCCCGCCCGCTCCGCCCAGCAGGTCGATGAGGCTCGGGCCGTCGCCGTGTGACATGGCGGTCGGAGGACCGGGCTGGAAGACCAGGTGCTTGTAGAACAGCTCGGCGGCGTTGGCCAGCGGGTAGGCGGCCAGCGCCCAGGCCTCGGAGCGAAACCCCCGGCGCCAGATGTAGCCGGCCAGCCCGAGCGCGACCGCGGCGGTGACCTCCAGCCCGCCCAGGAGGGCGAGCGCCAGGAAGAGAGGACGCAGCGGCTCCCGCCAGATCCGGCTCATGGTCGATGAGACCTGGTGGTCGGTCGCCCGCAGATCGCCGGCCGCGACGACCGCGCTGAAGACCATGAACGCGACGCCGAGCGCCGCGAAAGCGAGCAGGGCGCGCCGCAGCGCGGCCAACCGCCTGTCCGGCGGCTCCGGCTGGTTCAGCGCTGGCACCTCCGGCAGAAGACCGTGGTGCGGCCGGCCAGCCGCACCGACGCCAGGGGCCGGCCGCAGGTCGCACAGGGCTGGCCGGCGCGGCCGTAGACCAGCAGCTCCTCCTGCTGGCGGCCCTTTTCCCCGAAGGCGTCCAAGTAGGTCTCGACCGAGCTGCCCCGGTTGGCGATGGCGGTCTGGAGCGATTCGCGCAGCGCCGAGTGGAGGCGGCGCGCCGACTGGCGGCTCAGCGACGATCCCGGCCGGTCCGGGCGGATTCGCGACATGTGCAGGGATTCGTCGGCGTAGATGTTTCCGACCCCGGCCACCACGGCCTGGTCGAGAAGCAGCGCCTTGACCGGAGCGCGGCGGCCCTTCAGGCGCCGGTAGAGATCAAGGTCGGTGAACCCGGGATCGATCGGCTCCGGTCCGAGCCGGGGCAGCTTGCCGGCCGCCACCAGCTCCTCCTCGGTGCCGAACAGGATGCGCCCGAACCGGCGCGGGTCGCGGTAGCGGAGCTCGTGGAGGTCGTCCAGGTCGAGCACGGCGTGCACATGGTCGGCGCGGGGAACGGACGGCTCCACGTACCGCAGCGAGCCGGTCATGCCGAGGTGGACGACCAGCAGGTAGCCGCCGGTCAGGTGGGCGAGGATGTACTTGCCGCGGCGGGTCAGCGCCTCGATCGCCCGACCCTCCACCCCATCCACGAACTGCTCGGGTTCGGGATGGCGGACGATGGTCGGGAAGAGCAGGTGGGCGCGGACGATGCGCCTCCCCGTCAGCCAGGGCCGCAGGTCGGCCGCCACCGTCTCGACCTCCGGCAGCTCAGGCATGAAGCGCGCCCCATGCCCGCGCCAGTTCATTGTCAAGGCCGCTTGCGCCGGGAGCAGCATTTGCCGCATTCCCCCCGGGGTGGGCGGGATTCAGGAGGGTGGGTGCCCTCTCAGGCAACAACCGTCGCCAGCTTCTGCATGTCGGCCCAGTTGGGGCCCTGCTTCGCCTCCACCTCGAGCCTGGACTCCAGCTCGAAGGCCCCCGTCATCAGCCGCGGCACCATCTCCGCAAACCTCTCCCGCTCGCCCGCCGGCACCTCGAAGAGCAGCTCGTCGTGAACCTGCAGCAGCATCCGGCCTCCCAGCCCCGCCCCCTCGATCTCCCGCTGAAGCCTGACCATCGCGATCTTGATGATGTCGGCAGCCAGCGACTGGATCGGGAAGTTGATGGCCATCCGCTCGGCCGCCTGGCGCAGCTGATAGTTGGGCGACCGCAGGTCGGGGATCGCCCGCCGGCGCCCGGTGGCGCTGACCACGTAACCCTGCTCACGAGCCTGGTGGCGAACGCCGTCCAGGTAGTCCTTGAGCGCCGAGAACGTGGTCCAGTACTCCTTCAGGAACTCCCGCGCTTCCTCGCCCGGGATGCCCATCTGCTGCGAGAGCCCGTACTCGCCCTGGCCGTAGATCGATCCGAAGTTGGCGACCTTGGCCAGTCGCCTCTGGTTGGCGTCCACCTTCTCCAGTTCGACCTTGAACACCCTGGCCGCGGTGGCCGCGTGGATGTCCTGGCCGGCGGCGAACGCGGCCAGCAGGTTGGGGTCCCGCGAGAGGTGGGCCGCGATCCGCAGCTCGATCTGGGAGTAGTCGGCGGCAAAGAGCACATGGCCGGGGCGCTCGGCCCGGAACGCGCGCCGGATCCGCTGCCCGAGCTCGGTCCGGATCGGGATGTTCATGAGGTTGGGATTGGACGAGGAGAGCCGTCCGGTCGCCGTGGCCGCCTGGCCGAAGGACGTGTGCACGCGTCCCGTCTGCGGGTCGACCAGCTGCGGCAACGCGTCCACGTACGTCGACTTGAGCTTCGACAGCTGCCGGTGCTCCAGGATCAGCGCCACCACCGGGTGCTTGTCGCGCAGCGCCTCGAGGGTGTCGGCATCGGTCGAGTAGCCGGTCTTGGTCCGCTTGCCCACCGGCAG
>CAYLIP010000096.1:0-5756 GCA_964383855.1 uncultured Actinomycetes bacterium
TGTGGCGCGCGAGGTGGGCACCGAGGGCAAGCTGGGCGGCCAGGCCCAGGTGCCCGGGGTGGCCGGCACCTGGAAGGACCTGACCGACAACGTGAACACCATGGCCGGCAACCTGACCGACCAGGTGCGGGGCATCGCCCGGGTCGTCACCGCGGTCGCCCAGGGTGACCTGAAGCGGAGGCTGAGCGTCGAGGCCAAGGGTGAGGTGGCCTCGCTGGCCGAGACCATCAACGAGATGACCGACACCCTGGCCACCTTCGCCGACCAGGTCACCACGGTGGCGCGCGAGGTGGGGGTCGAGGGCAAGCTCGGCGGCCAGGCCAACGTGCCGGGCGCCGCCGGCACCTGGAAGGACCTGGTCGACAACGTCAATCAGCTGGCAGCCCAGCTGACCAACCAGATCCGCGCCATGGCCGACGTGGCCACCGCGGTCACCGAGGGCGACCTCACACGGTCGGTCGCCGTCGAGGCCAGCGGCGAGGTCGCCATCCTCAAGGACAAGGTCAACGAGATGATCGTCAACCTGCGGGAGACGACCCAGCGCAATGCCGAGCAGGACTGGCTGAAGACCAACCTGGCCCGGTTCACGCGCCTCCTGCAGGGTCAGCGCGACCTGACCACGGTCGCCCGGATGATCCTCTCCGAGCTGGCACCCCTGGTCGGGGCGCAGCACGGGGTCTTCTACACCGCGGAGCAGGTCTCCAGCAACGACCTCGTGCTCAAGCTGCACGCCTCCTACGCCTACCGGCAGCGCAAGAACCTGGCCACCAGCTTCCGGCTGGGCGAGGGCCTGGTCGGCCAGTGCGCGCTCGAGAAGCAGCGGATCCTGCTCACCAACGTCCCCAGCGACTATGTCCAGATCGGCTCCGGCCTGGGCGAGGCTCCGCCGCTGAGCATCGTCGTCCTGCCGGTGCTCTTCGAGGGCGAGGTCAAGGCGGTCATCGAGCTGGCCTCCTTCGAGCGGTTCAGCCAGATCCACCAGGACTTCCTGGACCAGCTCACGGAGTCGATCGGGATCGTCCTCAACACGATCGAGGCCAACATGCGCACCGAGGAGCTGCTGGTCCAGTCGCAGACCCTGGCCCAGGAGCTGCAGAACCGGCAACAGGAGCTGCAGACCACCAACGCGGAGCTGGAGGAGAAGGCGCGGCTGCTCGCCGACCAGAACGTCGAGGTCGAGCGCAAGAACCGCGAGGTGGAGCTGGCCCGCGGATCCCTCGAGGAGAAGGCCGAGCAGCTGGAGATCACCTCCAAGTACAAGAGCGAGTTCCTCGCCAACATGTCGCACGAGCTGCGCACGCCGCTCAACAGCCTGCTCATCCTGGCCGAGCAGCTCTCGGAGAACATGGAGGGCAACCTGACCCAGAAGCAGGTCGAGTTCGCCAAGATCATTCGCTCCTCGGGCCATGACCTGCTCTCCCTGATCAACGAGATCCTCGACCTGTCCAAGATCGAGTCGGGAACCGTCGTCCTCGACTTCGCCGACGTCCCGCTCGAGGAGCTCCGAGACTTTGCCGAGCTCAACTTCCGGCACCTGGCCAGCAACAAGGGACTGGAGTACGACTCGATCGTGGAGCCGGGCACGCCCCCCACCATCCACTCCGATCCCAAGCGCCTCCAGCAGATCCTGCGCAACCTGCTCTCCAACGCGGTCAAGTTCACCGAGGAGGGCCGGGTCGAGCTCTCGATCGCCCGGGCGGATCATGGTTGGAGCGCCGATCGCACACCGCTCAACGAGGCGGAGGCCGTGATCGCCTTCCGCGTCAGCGACACCGGCATCGGCATCGCGCCCGATAAGCAGCGAACCATCTTCGAGCCCTTCCAGCAGGCCGACGGGACCACCACGCGGAAGTACGGCGGTACCGGGCTCGGCCTCTCCATCAGCCGCGAGCTGGCGCACCTGCTCGGGGGCGAGATCGCGATCGAAAGCGAGCCTGGCGTGGGCTCCAGCTTCACCGTCTACCTTCCGCTGGTGGCGCCGGCGCAGCCCGGCGTGGAGCCGGACGACCGGGCGGAGCCGGGCGACGGCCGCGGGCGCAGCGTCGCCACCGCGGTCAGCGAGGCGCTCGCGCTGCAGCCGGAAAAGCCCATGCCGGTGCCGGCGCCCGTTCACGACGTGGAGGTGATCGACGATCGCGAGTCGATCACGGCCGCCGACCGGAGCGTGCTCATCGTCGAGGACGACGGCAACTTCGCCAGCGTCCTTCTCGAGATCGCGCACCGCAGCGGCTTCAAGGGGCTGATCGCGCAAGACGCCGAGGCCGCGATCCAGCTGGCTCGCAGCTTCCGTCCGGATGCGATCACGCTCGACATCGGTCTGCCCGGCCGCGACGGCTGGGCGTTCTACGACCAGCTCATCCACGACGATGCCACCGCCGGCATTCCCGTGCACATCGTCTCGGTGCGCGAGGAGGATCAGATTCGCGGCAACCGGGAGGGGCTGACCTTCCTGACCAAGCCGGTGACCAAGGACATCCTGGGCGACCTCTTCAACCGGATCCGCGGCCGGCGCACCAAGGGCAAGAGCCTGCTCGTCATCGAGGACGACGCCGTCCAGCGCCAGGAGATCGTTTCCCAGTTCTCGCGGCCGGGCCTCGAGATCATGGCGGTCGGCACCGGCGAGGACGCTCTGAAGTCGCTGAGGCGCCGGACCTTCGACTGCATCGTGCTCGACCTCGGCCTGCCGGACATGACCGGCTTCGAGTTCATCGAGCGCGTGCAGGGCGACCCCGTCGCTCGCACCGTCCCGATCGTGGTCTACACCGCGATGGACCTCTCCCGGCGCAACAGCTCCAGGCTCAAGAAGACAACCCGCGGGGTGGTCGCCAAGGATGCCGGGAGCGGCGCCAACGACCTCCAGGAGCAGGTCGCGCACTTCCTGCGCCAGCTGGAAACGGGAGCTCCAGATGTCGAGGAACCGGCCCCGGCATCCAATGGAGAGGTCGCCGCCCAGCCCGCGCCGCGGGCGCCGGTGGCCGCCGGTCCGGAGGCCGCCACCGGTGTCCTGGCCGGCAAGCGTCTGCTTGTCGTGGATGATGACATCCGCAACATCTACGCCCTGACCGCGCTCCTGGAGCACAACGGCGCCGCCGTGATCGCCGCCGAGAACGGGGCCGAGGCGATCGAGCTTCTGAAGGGGACGGCCGGCATCGACGGCGTCCTGATGGACGTCATGATGCCGGAGATGGACGGCTACGAGACCACACGGGCCATCCGCCAGATGCCCGAGTTCCAGGGCCTGCCCATCGTCGCCCTCACCGCCAAGGCGATGCAGGGCGATCGCGAGCGGTGCCTCGAGGCCGGGGCCTCCGACTACGTGGCCAAGCCGGTGGACAGCCGCCAGCTGATCGAGGTCCTGCTGCGCTGGACGGCCGGAGGCGTGGACGTCACCGCGTGACCTATAACCGCGACCGGCAGGCCTCGATCCTGATCGTCGACGACACTCCGGCCAACCTGGTCGCGCTGGCCGCGATCCTGGAACCGCTGGGCGAGAAGGTCGTGCTGGCGAACTCGGGAAAGGAGGCGCTGCGGCTTCTGCTCCGCACCGACTTCGCGCTGATCCTGATCGACGTCCGGATGACGGAGATGGACGGCATCGAGACCGCCCGCCTGATCCGGCAGCGAGCTCGGACGGCGGACGTGCCCATCATTTTCGTGACCGCCTTCGACCGCGCCGAGATGGACATGACGGCGGCCTACGAGGTGGGCGCGGCGGACTTCATCTTCAAGCCCTTCAGGCCCGACGCGCTGCGCGCCAAGGTTGCCACCTTCGTCGATCTCTTCCACAAGACGGAAGCGGTCCGCGTGCAGGCTGAGGAGCTGCGCCTGCTGCAGCTGCGCGAGCACCAGCGAGAGCTGCGCGAGGTCGAGCGTGAGCGCGAGTCGGCCGAGGCCCGGTTCGCGAACATCGTCGAGCTGGCCCCGGACGGGATCATGGCGGCCGACGACGCCGGCCGGGTGCTCCTCTTCAACCGCGGAGCCCAGCAGCTTTTCGCGGTTGCCGCCGAGCAGGTTCCGAGCCTGACCATCACCGACCTGATTCCGGGCGGCCTGCCCGCCAACGCCTCCTCGCCGGTCGAGGTCGTCGCCCGCCGGGCCGACGGCACCGAGTTCCCGGCCGAGGTCTCGGTCTCTCAGCTCACGCTCGCGCGGGGCTCGGTGACCACCGTCATCTGCCGGGACGTCACCGAGCGCAAACGCGCCGAGGACCGGGTCCGCGCGCTCAACGCCCAGCTCAGCGACCGGCTGCGCACCGGTGTCGCCATGGTTGCCGACCTCGCCGGCTCGCTGAACCCGAGCGAGGTCCTGGAGAGGGTGCTGAGCCGGGTGGTCGAGGCCCTGCAGGCCCAGCAGGGCGTGCTGCTCAGGGTCGACCATGGGCAGCGGCTGAGCGTTCTCAACAGCCATGACACCGACGGCCAGCGACGCCTGACCCGCGGCCGGCCGTTCCCGACCCTCCCGGTGCTCGAGAAAGCGATCCTGACCCAGAGGCCGGTGCTCAACGGGTCGATCGCCGATCCCGCCGCCGACCGGTCGGTCGCTCGGTGGCTGGATGGCGTCCAGTACTCGGCCGCGCTTCCGCTCAGGGTCGGAGATGACGACCGGGCGCTGATCCTGCTCGGACGCCGGAACGGCGTTCGCTTCGGACCTCAGGACGTCGAGACCCTGGCTCTGATCGGCAACGTGGCAGCCGTCGCGCTGCACAATGCCGAGCTCTTTGTGCAGGCCGAGGCGGCCAGCATCTCCAAGTCGGAGTTCCTGAACATGGCCGCGCACGAGCTGCGCACGCCGCTCTCGGTGATCACCGGGTACCTGTCGATGCTCGAGGATGGGACGCTGGGCGGCCCGAGTGATGCGTGGCGCCGCCCGATCGAGATCCTGAACGTCAAGGCGGGCGAGCTCAACAAGCTCGTCGACGCGCTCCTCCTCGCGGCCCGCATGGAGGCGGGCACCATCCACGGCGAGCCGGAGGCGGTCGACCTGGTGGCCGCCTCACGCGAGGCGCTGGAGCGGGCGGAGGCGCGGGCGCAGCTGCTCGGCGCGCAGCTGCTGCTGGAGGCGCCGGCCGAGTCGGTCCAGGTCCATGTCGACAGCGCGCATCTGGGTCGCATCCTCGACAACCTGGTCAACAACGCGCTGACCTATTCCGCCGGCAATCCATGGGTCAAGGTGGGCGTCGGCCCCGGAGCCGAGCTGTGCGTCGAGGATCACGGGCTGGGGATCCCCGCCGAGCGGGCGGACGCGATCTTCGAGCGCTTTTACCGCGTCAACGATCCCTCGCTGCCGCCCCAACCGGGCACCGGCCTGGGGCTCTACCTCTCCCGCGAGCTGGCCCGGCGCAACGGCGGCGACCTGGTGCTCGAGCGGTCGGTGCCGGGCGAGGGCTCGCTCTTCCGGCTCACCCTCAAGGGCGCCGAGGACACGACGGCCGGCGTCCCGGCGACCGTCGAGGCCGGCCTTTAGGGCGGCCGCCGGGCCCTCCCCTCCACTTTGATTGGGAGACAGCCATCCCCAAGTCTCCTCGCCACTTGATTGGGCGAGAGGCCAACCCCAAGTCGCCTCGCCACTTGGTGGGGAAGGTGGCGCCGCGAGTCCCAAGCCTTCTCCCCACTTGGTGGGGAGGTGGCGCCGCGCAGCGGCGACGGAGGGGGTCCCTCAGCGCTTCGTATCTCCGTTCGGGTCGTAAGGTAATCGTTGACACACGAACGCGTGTTCGATACGCTTGAGCGGTGGTCGAAGAGCGTTTGGAGGGGCCG
>CAYLIP010000097.1:0-5601 GCA_964383855.1 uncultured Actinomycetes bacterium
CGCTTGTCGATGATCGCGGGCGGGTATCCGAGGCGGACCAGGACCAGGTTCATGAGCAGGCGACCGGCGCGTCCGTTGCCGTCCAAGAAGGGGTGGATGCGCTCGAAGGCGGCATGGCGCTTCGCTACCGCCTCCGCGATCGGCGCCTGGTCCTTGCCCAGACGGTTCACGTCTCTCACCCAGTCGGTGATGAGGGCGGGGACCTGGGGGTGTGGGGGAGGCGTCATCCCGCCCCCGAAGGGCTGGATGTCGTGGCGACGCCAGTTGCCGGGGTCCTCGCTGTCGAAGGCGTCTGGGTGAGGCGCCACCTCCCACACCGCTGCCATCGCGGTGTGATGGACCTGGCGCACCTCCTGGACGGTGAGCAGCTGGCCTGAGTCGGCTCCGGGATGGATGGCCTCGCTATAGACCCAGCGCGCGGCCTCCGCGTACCCCTTCACCTCGAGGTAGTCCTTGAGCTCGCGCTGCCCGACCGCCTTGCCCTCGCGGAGCAGGACCTCGACCTCCCGGAGGACCAGGGTGTTGCCCTCCAGGGCGGTCGAGTTGTGGGCCTCGTAGTACCAGATGTCGGACCAGATCCCCTCGGCCTCGTCGGGGGTCGGCAGTCCGCCCAGTCGCGCCCGCAGCTCTTCGACCTCGAAGGCGAGGCGGTTGTGGACCGCGGCGCGCGGCGGCCGGCCTCTTGTCGGTAGGTTGCTCACTGTCTCGATCACAAATTTAGCACAGCAAGATACGGGTTGCTACATGAGGCGAGTGAGAAATCAGCAAAGCAACTCATCAGGCGGCACGCGTCTCACTGCGATCCCCGAGAAGGGGAAGCAGCAGCTCGGCGAGGGCGTCCACGGCCTGTCGTTTGAGCTCGGGCGGGAGGGGCACGAAGGCCGGCGGTTGAAGGGCGAGCGGCGCTTCGTCCGAAACGCGAACGGCAGAACGCCTTCTCGCCGGCGCCGTCGTGCGCCGCTTCTTGCCCGAGGGCTGGTTCGAGAGGGGGTCAGACTCCGGCCCCTTGGATTTCTCAAGCCCTGGCCGGGTCGACCGACGCGGAGTGCGCATTACCCGGCCTGACCCCCACCCGGCCGGCGGTCCCACCAGCGGGGCTTGCCGATGCACTCGGCGATCGGCCGCGTGCTGGGTTCGATCGGCGGCAGCTGAGCAAACCATGCCCGCATGCGAAGCCTGAGGTCTGAGTCGTTGTCGGCCGGATCCGTCTTCCAGTCCACCTGGAGCCAGATGCGACCGAGGGGGCCGGCTGACCGGAGTCGCGGAGCGGTGGTCGTCCAGAAGCTGCAGCAGGAGTCGCGGTTGAAGCGCGGCCGCTCGCGGCGGATGGCCTGGTGGATCACCTCCTCACGGCCTTCGCCAGGGACGACGAAGAGCACGTGGTGCCGCTGCGCGTTCCTGAAGGCCTCGAAATAGCGGACGTAGGCGCGCATCTTCTGGCGAAGCCGCGCGTTGGACTCGGTTGCCCGATCCCACTCCAGATCGAAGAGCACTCGCCCGGCCGGCGACAGATAGACGCCCATCCCATCGGGGATCGACGCCGGCAGCCGCCGCTCCCGGGCGAACTGCACCCGGTCGCTCCGGCAGTAGTCCTCGCCGTACCAGTAGAAGAGGCCCTGATCGACCAGGGGGCGGCTCTGGGCGGCCAGGGCGACGAAGAACTGGTTGGCCTCCAGGTCGTGGACGGCGTGCCAGCAATGGTCGCGGGCCTCGCGACTGCGCTCGAGGTAGGGCCGGGCCTCCTCGCCCTGATGGTTGGCGAGCAGGCGCGCCCCCGGGGTGACAGTAGGAGGAGGGAGGGACGGCGGGTGACGCCCGGGGGTTCGATCACTTTCCACTGGTAGATCAGGCCCTGGTCGCGCAGGAGCTGGAGCCGCATCTGGGCTGAGCGGAGGCTGGGGAAGAAGAGCTCTTTGACCTGGAGGGTGTTCAGGTAGCGGTAGTCGTGCAGGGCCTGGAGGAGGACGAGATCCCGCTGCTTGAGCGTGCGCAGAAGCTGGCTGGTCTGGACTTGGTCGAGCGCAGCGTCGGCTTGAGGCGGGAGGTCTCTGAGGATGATGGGATGAGTTGAGAAGAGGGGAGACAGTCCTGCCGAAGCCGGCGGTGGGAAGTGAGTTCGGCCTCGAACTGCGGCTTTGTGCGCATCCTGCTTCGCTTGCTGATGCGCAAGGTGCCGCGCAGTCCCAGAAGCGAAGTACGACGCGAAGTAGCGGCCCATGTCCTCCCGCTCTTCGTCTCCGGCATCGTCAAGCCAGCCCTTCGGCAGCTCTCCCTCTGTCACCTCGGGACGCTCCTCCCTGCGCGCCCGATCTGCCGGCTGTCAGGCGTGGCGATCATGTGCCCGGTTGGCGGCCGCATCTCCCAGATCGGAATGAGCGGTTCGCCGGGAAGGACATCATCGCGTTGCGCCCGACGGCCGAGTAGAAACCGGGGTCGGCGACCAGCCGGACGGCCGAACGGCTGAAGCCAGGACGAGATCGCAGACGTGATCTGTGACCTCGACGTTCTGCCAGATGCCCAGCTCGCGATGGCTGAACCATCTGCCGCCGTCGATGTCGGACCCGCGAAAAGAACGAAATCGCCTTCGGCCGACCCTGGCTGCCGCCCCGGCTCAAAACCGGTCGGCCCAAGGTCTGGAAGCCTCAGGCGAATCAGGGCATCTCCTTTACCAGAGCCTTCTCCGAGTCGTCAAGAGCTACGTTTGTCACAACCGGGGATTCGTCGCGGCGGGGGGGCCACACCTTTATCACCCCCTAGCCATCGTTGAGCTCGAAATCGTCGCGCTCGCTGTCCTTTCTGTGTCCCCTAGCGATCCTTTCTTGGCCCTCAGACCTAAGCGCTCCCGAGGGCAGGGTGCCGAAGCATTGGCGGAGGAGCTGAGGGCGTTTCGGTGGGCCTGACACACCCCTTCCACTAACTGCACAGCGAAAGGGCCCGGTAGCCGTCAGACGCCTCCTCAGAATGCGGAGCGCGGAGGCGCAGGACTGGCCACCCCGGCCATCAGGTGGATGACCGTGTGCTCGCGGTGGCCCAAACCATCACCAGATCGCTTCCGCGGTTGTCCGTAAAGGAGGTCATTGGCGAAGCTGGGAGCGGTAGCAGAAGCGGCAGCCGGAGCGGGCCCTGCCATCCCGCAAGCTCGAGATCTCAGACAGATCTCCGCCGGCTGGCGTCGGCTAGCGTTCGCTCTTCGCGCGGTCAGAATCCCTCACGCTATCCACCAGCCATCCGTTAACCGCTTGAGCCCTGGAATGCCAGCCGTTGCGCTTGAAGAGGCGCTCAATGTGCGTGCGCACCGTGCGATTGGAGACTCCGAGCGTGGAGGCGATCTCGTCGTTGGAACAGCCTCGAGCGACCAGCCTCAAGATCCGCGCTTGCTGTTCGGTTAGGCGGACGTCCATGAAGTCAATCCCTTGCCCGTTCACAGCGATTCCGGCGACAACGAGGCAGTCTCTGTGGCGGAGGATCATAGTCGCCGCTTGCCGGGAATGCAACTGCATTTGCGGAGCCAGAGTTGATATGACTCCGCATGCTGTCAAGAACTCTTGGCGGTCGGTCATTTTGCCGACTTGACAGGAGTTCAGGGCCGCCCAATCATCCTCCCGCTGGTCACATCACATATGCACCACTGATTGGTGCGCCGCATGCGGCTGATGGGGGAAGGTTGAATGGGCAATCAGCGATGGCTCGCGTCTGCTGCGGTCACACTCGTGCTAGCCGCGGCACCCTTGCTCGACCTGTCTGCTGCGTACGCAGCGACGACGCCGGCGCGG
Source organism: uncultured Actinomycetes bacterium (assembly GCA_964383855.1). Taxonomy (GTDB): domain Bacteria; phylum Chloroflexota; class Dormibacteria; order Dormibacterales; family Dormibacteraceae; genus CAZHAC01. Next base: position 3,774 of record CAYLIP010000097.1, read on the forward strand.
ACTCAGACTCCGGCGGCCACGTCCTCGACTCGAAACGCCTCACCCGCTCCAAAGGCTTCAACGACGCCGGCCAAACCGGCGCCGGCATCGATCACGACCGCCGGCGCAGCGCTGACCGCCGAGGCCAGCGCTCCTGTATCTGCGTCCGAGGTGGTCAGCCTCCGGACGCGGACGTCGAGAACGTACGTCGGAACCCACGGCGGGTTGCGCGCAGAGGTGACGCCCGGGTCCCAGAACTACAAGGACAGCCACGGCGCCTGGCAGCCGATCGACGATCAGCTGATCGCATCCAGCCAGACCGGGTACGCATATCAGAACAAGGCCAATCGGTATACGCTCTTGCTCCCGGCGGACCTGGCCAAGACGCCCCTCAAGGTCGCAGTCGCCGGCGCCTGGGCGACCCTTCAGCTCGTCGGCGCCAAGGGCGCGCCCAACCTCAATGGCAACGCCGCCATATATCCCGCTGCACTGCCTGGCGTGACGCTCCGCTATGCGGCTCTCAACGACACCAGCAAGGAGGAAGTCAGCGTTGACAAGTCTGCTCAGCTGACCTCCCTGGTCTACACGCTCAAGCTGAGCGCCGGCCTGTCTGCCGTCCTCAACAAGCAGGGCGGTGTCGATATCGGTTCCGCCAGCGGCACAGTGTTCAGGCTGCCGGCCGGCTTCATGTATGACAACGCCACGCCCGCCGCGAGCTCCACCGCGGTTGAGACGCGGCTGACGCCTGTCGCCGCCGGTTATACGCTCACCGTGGTGCCTGACCAGAACTGGCTGCAGGATCCGGCTCGGGTCTGGCCGATCGTGATCGACCCGAGCACGAACTTCGACATTTGGGCGGATTGCTACATCGCCAATGGAACGCTGGCGGACACCAACCTCTGCAATGGGTCCACGCTCAACGTGGGATATGACGGATCGACCGTATCGCGGGCTCTGATCGTCTTCAACATGCCAATCTCCCCCACGGCGACGATCGTCGATGCCAGCCTCAAGCTGGAGCTGTACTACGCTCAGTCGGGACAGGCGCAGAGTGTCGAGCTGCACCGGGAGACCTCCGACTACACGCCAAGCGCCGTCACCTGGAACACGACCGACGGCACCCATCCGTGGAATACACCCGGGGGCGGCGGCGACTACATCGCCACCGCCCAGAGCACGGCCTCGGCGGGCCCCACGACCGGTGTCGACTATGCTTGGCCGCTGACTTCGCTTGTCCAGGGTTGGGTCAACCAGTCGATCTCCAACGACGGCCTGCTCCTGAAGGCAGCCAACGAGGGTAGCGCTGGCCAGCTCCAGTTCTATTCGGACCGCGCCGCATGTGTCGGCGGCGGCACCTGCTATGGGCCGCGGCTCTCGATCGAGTACTTCTATGGGCTCGGCGAGCAAAGCTTCTACAAGCTCGACACTCGCAAGCTCAACGACCGCATGCACATCGCGGTCAACGGTGGGAACGGCAACTTCTTGATCGGCGCCACCGACCTCTCGGCCCACGGCACCGGGCTCAACCTGAGCCTCGTCCGGACCTACAACAGCCTCCTCTACAAGCAGGGCCAGGTGGGCTGGAACTGGCAGCTCAATCTCGGCAAGGACGTCTTCGTGGAGACCGGGACGGGCAGTGGCAGCTGGGACGGGCCGATCTACCACGCACCCGACGGCCATGTCTTCAAGTTCACCCAGAGCGGCAGCACCTTCACCCCGCCGGCTGGCGTCAACGCGGCCCTGGTCCAGAACGACAGCAGCCACTGGACGCTGACCTTCAACCGCACCAACGAGAAGTACAAGTTCACCAACCTCGGGGACCCCAACTGCGCCGGCTGCGCCTACCAGA
>CAYLIP010000098.1:0-5453 GCA_964383855.1 uncultured Actinomycetes bacterium
AACCCGATGGCCATGATCCTGGCCGTCGCCTCGCTGCTCGGCTACATGGACGGCCGCGCGGCCGCGACGGCTTCGCGCGCCATCTACGAGGCGACCCTGGAGGCGGTGGCCGACGGCGTCAAGACGGCCGATCTCGGCGGCCACGCCTCCACCTCCGAGTTCACCGACGAGGTGCTGCGCCGGGTGCAGACCAAGATCGACGTCTGGGCCTCGCTCTCCGACATCCAGCGGTAGCTTTTGACCCAGGATGCTCTGGGTCGGGACGTCGGGCTGGCAGTACCGCCACTGGGATGGTTCGTTCTACCCGAAGGAGCTGCCCAACCGGGAATGGCTCGCCCACTACTGCGAGCGCTTCCGGGTGGTCGAGGTCAACAACACCTTCTACAACCTGCCGCCCGCCGCCACCTTCGAGAAGTGGCGCGACGAGGTGCCCGAGGACTTCGTGGTCGCCGTCAAGATGTCGCGCTACCTGACGCACCTGAAGCGGCTGCTCGACCCCGAGGAACCGGTCCAGCGCTTCATGGAGCGGGCCGTGCTCCTGCGGGCGAAGCTGGGCCCGGTGCTGATCCAGCTGCCGCCGCGCTTTGGCGTGGCCGTCGACCGCCTGGCCCGGGTGCTCGACCGCATCGGCCGGGACTGGCCGGGGGTCCGGGTGGCGGTCGAGTTCCGCGACCCCTCCTGGTATGTCGAGGAGGTGCGAGAGCTGCTGGTGGAGCACGCCGCCGCACTCGTCCTGGCCGATTCGCCGCGCCGCCGGCAGCCCTTCTGGCGGACCGCCGATTGGGGGTTCGTCCGCTTCCACGAGGGCCGGGCGACACCGCGTCCGTGCTACGGAGAGCGCGCCCTGGAGACGTGGGCGGAGCGGATCGCTTCGCTCTGGAAGCCCGACCAGGACGTCTACACGTTCTTCAACAACGACACCCGGGCGTGCGCGCTCCGGGATGCGATCGTGTTTGCCCGGCTGGCCGCCAGGCACGGCCTCCGGCCGACCCGCGTGCCGGAGATGAGCGAGGTGCGGGTGGCGGGGAGATGAGCCTTTTGCGGCGCAGCCGAGACGTGTCTCGGGCTGTTGGAGGCTAGGGTTTCTCGGCGGCGATCACGGACCACATTCCGCAGATCGCGACCAGCCGGCCCGTCGCCTCGTCGACCTCGACCCTGAAGTGGTCGCGCAGGCGAGCGGGTGCGGCCAGGATCCACTCCTCCAGCTCACGCACCGCCGCCGGCGGCGTCTGCGAGCGCTGCGTCCACTGCTGGTACGGGTAGCGCTTGTGAGCGAGCGGCGCCGTGTCCAGCACCCGGAGCCCCGAGGCCTCGATCCAGCGCGTCCACTCGCTGAGGCGGTGGGCGCGCACGTGGCTCGGGTCGCGCCAGGCCTCGAAGCGGTTCATGAACCCGTCGAGCTCGAGGTCCTCGGGAACCATGTTGTCGTCGAGCACGAACCGCCCGCCCGGGCGCAGCACCCGGGCGGCCTCCTGGACGAAGAGCTCAGGCTGCGGGAAGTGGTGGGGCGCGATCCGCGAGGTGACGATGTCGAACGCAGCGTCGGGGAAGGGCAGCTGCTCGGCGTCCGCCACCTCGAACCTCACGTTGCGGGCGCCCTGCTCGCTGATGAACGCGCGGGCCGCCTCCAGCATCTCGACGGTGAGGTCGGTCGCGACCACCTCGGACACGAGCGGCGCCAGCGCCAGCGCCGCGTGGCCGCCGCCGGTGGCGATGTCGAGAGCCCGGTCCGAAGCCGCCGGCCGTGCCAGGCGGACAAGGATCGCCAGGTCGTCGCCGCGCGCGTGCCCCTCGCTGTTCACGTAGGCGGCCGCGGTGGCCGCGAACTGCCGACGGACGCGGTCCTTCATCCCGGCCTCAGCCGGTCTCGAGCCGCTTGTAGCCCTCAGCGTACTCGAAACCGGCGCGCTCGCCGGTCTGGCGCATCCGCTCACGCACCCACTTGCCTGGCGCGCCATCCTCCATGCCCGGCTTCTCGAACTGGCTGCGGTGGCACAGGATGGCCTCGATCTTCTTGTCCATCAGGTCCTCGGTGACCTCGATGTAGTGATCCGATTCGGTCCAGGCCGGGATCCAGACCTCGCGCACCTTGTGCGGCTCCAGGCCCTCGGCGAGCAGCTCCGGGAATGCGCGCGGGTTGCGCGCGTCGGGATACACCGCGGCCAGCGCCGCCATCCCGACCGCCAGGTGATCCGGATGGAAGGCGCCGATGCCCTGCGTGAGCAGGAGGCGGATCGGCGTGTGCGTGATCAGCATGTCCGGCTTGCGGCGCCGGATCTCGGCGGTGATCGCCTTGCGCAGCTCCACGTTGGGCTCCAGGTGCCCGTCGCGGAAGCCGAGGAAGGAAACCTCCTTGACGCCGAGCAGTTCGGCCGCGGCGCGCTGCTCGGCGTAGCGCCGGGCGCTCAGCTCCGAGTCGGGCACGCTCGGGTCCTCACCGCCCTGGGAGCCGTCGGTGCAGATGCAGTAGAAGACCTCGACTCCCTCGCCGGCCAGCTTGGCGATGGTCGCGCCCGAGCTGAACTCGGGATCGTCGGGGTGGGCGGAAACGACCAGCACGCGCTCGATGGGCGGGCTGGGCGGGCTCGGCTCGGGCTCTTCAGACACGCCGTTTGAGCGTAAACCAGGCCGCGAGTCCGCCGTCGTGCCGCTCGGCGATTCCGGCGGCGCCGCCCATGGCCCGGGCCAGGCCGCGGACCAGGTAGAGGCCCAGACCGAGGCCCTGGGCCCCGGACCCCAGCTGCTCATAGCGCCCGAAGGCACGTTCGCGATCGCCCGGGGCGATGCCCGGGCCGCGGTCGAGCACCTCGAAGCGGACGAATTCCGGCTGGCCCGTGTGCACGGCGACCTCGATCGGGGAGCCCGGCTCGGAGAAGCGGGCGGCGTTGTGCAGGAGGGCGCGCAGGACCCGCACCGCGCGCTCGCGGTCACCCTCGACCATGACGCCGGGGGTGGCGCCGAGCACCGCGACCGGGTGTCCGCCGGTGTGCCTGCGCTCCAGCTCGATCGCCGCCGACGCTATGTCGGCCACGTCGACCGGCTCCAGGAAGAGGCTCAGGTCGCCGGCCTCGAGGTGCACCATGAGCAGGACGTCCTCGATCAGGTCCGAGAGCTCTTCGACGTTCTCGTCGATCAACGTCAGCATCTGCTCGGCGGCGGCCGTCTCCAGCTCGCCGGCGCTCTCCAGGATCAGTGTCGCCGCCCCCCGGATCACGGTCAGCGGCCTCCGCATCTCGTGTCCGAGTGCCGAAATCGCCCCCAGCTGCGCATCCGGCATGTGGCCGGGGCCCTCCGACATCAGTGGACGGTTTCGACCTTGAGCATGTTGGTCTGGCCGGGCTGTCCGACGGGTACGCCGGCGATCAGGATGACGCGGTCGCCGCGATGGACCACCCCCTGGTCGGTGGCGGCGCGAATCGCCTTGTCGATCATGTCGTCGGTGTCCTTGCCCATGCCGACGTGAAGCGGTATGACGCCGGAGTACAGCTGGGTGCGGCGCAGCACCTCCTGGTAGGGGCTGGCCGCCACCACCGCGACCGGCGCGTGGGCCTTGCTCGCGCGGAGCGCGGTGGCGCCCGACTCCGTGAAGGCGATGATGTAGCGCGCCCGCACCTCGGTGGCGATCTGGGCTGCCGCGTGGGCGATCGCGCTGGCCAGGGATTCCTCCTTCCACATCGGCCGCTCGCGCACGTAGGTGGGATGCGATTCCGCGCTCAGGCAGATCCGCGCCATTGCGCGCACCGCCTCCACCGGGTGTGCCCCGGTCGAGGTCTCCTGCGAGAGCATCACCGCGTCGGTGCCGTCCCAGATCGCGTTGGCGACGTCCGAGGCCTCCGCGCGCGTGGGCCGGTTGCTGGTGACCATCGACTCCAGCATCTCGGTGGCGGTGATCACGGGGACGCCGGCCCGATTGGCCCGGTGGATGATGTCCTTCTGGACGGCCGGCACCTCGCCCAGCGGAAGCTCGACCCCGAGGTCGCCCCGCGCGACCATGACACCGTCGACCGCTCCCAGGATGGGGCGCAGGTTGCGGATCGCCTCCAGCTTCTCGAGCTTGGCAATCAGGGGCACGCGCCATCCGAGCGAGGCAAGCTCGGCGCGGCACTCCGCTATGTCGTCGGCCGAGCGGACGAAGGAGAGGGCCAGCCAGTCGAACCCGAGCTCGGCTCCGAGCCTCAGGTCCTGGCGGTCTTTCTCGGTCAGAGCGGGCAGGCCGAGTGGCCGGCCCGGAATGGTGATGCCCTTGCGCTCGCCGAGCAGGCCGCCCCGAATGACGCTGCAACGAACCACGCCATCGTGGCTCTGCGTCACGCGCAGCTCGATCTGCCCATCGGCCAGCAGGATCCGGTCGCCGGGCTCGGCGGCCTGGCAGATCTCGGGATGGCTGACATGGACCCGGTTCTCATCGCCGACCACGTTCTCGGTGGTCAGGACCAGTTCCCGGCCCCTGGACAGGCGCACCAGCGGCTGCGTCAGGCGGCCGGTCCGGATCTTGGGCCCCTGGAGGTCCTGGAGGAGCGCCACCTGCCGGTCCATCGAGCGGGCCACCTGGCGAACGGCCTTGACGGCCTGGCGGTGGCTCTCGGCGTCGCCGTGCGAGAAGTTCAGACGCGCGACGTCCATCCCCGCGGAGATGAGCCTGCGAAGGACGCCGGGCTCAGTGCTCGATGGTCCAAGAGTGCACACGATGCGCGTCCTACGCATCGTCGCCGAGTTTACCTTTCAGAATCGGCCGACCTCTGGCGAATGACCTCGTAGAGGATGGCGGCGGCGGAGGCGGAGGCGTTGAAGCTCTCGACGCGGCCCCGCATCGGAAGCCGGATCCTGGCGTCGCAGCGCTCCTTGACGAGGCGGTGGACGCCGAGCCCCTCGCCGCCCACCACGATGCACACCGGGGCCCGGAAATCGAACTCCCAGGGCAGCATCTCGCCCCGTGGGTCGAGGGCGACGCACCAGGCGCCCGAGCGCCGGATCTCGCTGATCGCGCTCGGCAGTCCCGCCACCCGGGCGATCCGCAGGTGCTCGCTGGCTCCGGAGCTGGCCTTGACCGCGGCCGCGCTGAGCGGCGCCGTCCGCCGGTCGGGCAGCACGATCCCACCGGCGCCGGCAGCCTCTGCGCTGCGCAGGATGGCGCCCAGGTTCTGGGGATCGAGGACGGAGTCGAGGGCGACCAGAAGATCGGGGCTGCCGTCGAGCAGCGATCGCAGCGTGTCGAAGCGGCGCGGCGCCAGTTCGGCGACCACGCCCTGGTGGACGGCACCGGGCGCCAGCCGGTCGAGGGCCCGGGCATCGACCTCCTCGAGGTTGCGCGCCAGCGACCGGATCTCCTCGAGCCGCGGGTCGCGCTCGGCCGTGCGCGCCAGCAGCACCTTGCGGGTGCGCCCGGCGCGGGAGGCCTCGAGCACCGGGTTGCGTCCGTAGACGAGATCGTCGCGGACCGGCGCCGACCGCTC
>CAYLIP010000099.1:0-5229 GCA_964383855.1 uncultured Actinomycetes bacterium
TCACGATCGCCGGCGGCGTGGAGTCGATGAGCAGGGTGCCCATGGGCTCGACCGTCGCCCAGGGCCCGGGCAGTCCCTTCCCGCCCGAGCTGAGCGAGCTCTACGACCTGGTCCCCCAGGGCATCAGCGCCGAGCTGGTCGCCCGCAAGTACGGCATCGACCGGCGGGCCATGGACGAGTTCTCGGTGCGCTCCCACCTGCTCGCCGCCGAGGCCACGCAGAGGGGCTACCTGAGCTCCCAGATCATGCCCATCGAGATCCCCGCCAACGGCCACGCGGCGGAGACCATGAGCGCCGACGAGGGCATCCGGCCCAACGCCAGCTACGACGCCGTCTCCCAGCTCCAGCCCGCCTTCGACCCCCAGCACTCGATCACCGCGGCCAACTCCTCGCAGATCACCGACGGCTCGGCGGCGGTGCTCCTGATGTCGAGGGAGAAGGCCCGCGAGCTCGGCCTCCGGCCGCGGGCCCGCATCCTGGCCCAGGCGGTGGTCGGCACCGACCCCGTGCTGATGCTGGAGGGTCCCATCCCGGGGACCGCGGCGGTGCTCAAGAGGGCCGGCCTGCGGCTGGAGGACATCGACCTCTTCGAGGTCAACGAGGCCTTCGCGTCGGTGCCCCTGGCCTGGCTCAAGGAGACAGGCGCCGACCCCGACAAGCTCAACGTCAACGGCGGCGCGATCGCGATCGGGCACCCGCTGGGCGCCTCCGGCGCCCGCCTCATGAACCACCTCCTGTATGAGCTGGAGCGGCGCGACCTCCGCTACGGCCTGGAGACGATGTGCTGCGGCGGGGGCATCGGGACGGCGACCATCATCGACCGGCAGGTCGACTAGATCCTGTAGAGGCTGCGCGCGGTGCCGCTGAAGACCGCGCGCAGCCTCTCCTCGTCCGCGCCGTGGCCTGAGAGGATCTGGCGCAGCATCTCCACCCACTCCCGGTAGCCGACCACCGCGGTCGCGACCGGCCAGTTGCTGCCGAACATCACGCGGTCCCAGCCCAGGCAGTCGACCAGGTGGGTCACGAAGGGCGCCACCCGCTCGGCGCGGTAGGGCGGGTCGTCCTCGGCCTGCACGACCACCGAGAGCTTGGCGGTCACGTTGGGCAGCGCGCCCAGCTCCTCGACCGCGCTCAACCACTGCGGCGTGGGTGGCTGGGCCAGGTCCGGCTTGCCCAGGTGCTGGAGGACGATCGGCGTCTCGGGAGCGGCGCTGGCCAGCCTGGGCACCGCCGCGATCTGCTCCAGGCGCACGCAGATCTCGCAGAGCAGCCCCCGCTCGCCCAGGAGGCGCGCGCCCCGCACGTAGTCGGGCCGCGCGCAGAAGTCGGGGTCGGACTCGATCTGGCAGGTCCTGCGCACGCCGCGCACCAGGGGCAGGCGCTGAAGCCGGTCCAGCTCGGCGGCGACCGAGGGCGACTCGAGCTGTGCCCAGGCGATGTGCGCGGCGAGCCTTTTGTGCTCGGAGGCGACCGAGGCCACGTACCGGGCCTCCTCGGTGCCGTCGGCGAAGTCGTTGACCTGGACCTCGACCGCCGCCTCGAGGTCGGGACCGGCGGCATCGGCAAGGTCGGCGAAGGAGAAGTCACGCTGCAGGTAGGGCGCCGCCAGGATGCCTCGCTGCTTGGCGGCGGCCCGCTGCCAGCAGTGGAAGTGCGTGTCGATCACGCGTCGAAATCTACGGGGTGCGCGGAACGGGTTCGGATGGTGGCCCGTCCACTTCGTTGCCGCTAGCCTGGTCGGGTGGGCGAGACGATCGGGTTCATCGGAATCGGCGACATGGGCCGGCCGATGTCGGCCAGGCTGGCCGGGGCCGGCCACGTGGTCCGGGCCTTCGACGTCGACCCCGCCCGCGCCCGCCTGCCGGGGCTGGTGCCCTGCGCCTCGGTGGAGGACGCCTGCGCCGGCGCGGCCGTGGTGGTCAGCCTGGTCCGCACGCTGCCGCAGACCCAGGACGTGGTGGCGGCGGTCGAGCGCGCGGCCGGCCCCGGTTCCGTCCTGGTGGTCATGAGCACGCTCAATCCGAGCGCGATGGCGCAGATCGCGGAGCGGCTGTCCGGGCGCGGCATCGAGACGCTCGATGCCCCGGTCAGCGGCGGCACCACGGGCGCCGAGGCGGGGACGCTTGCGATCATGGCCGGCGGCCGCCCGGATCTGCTCGAGCGCGTCCGCCCGATCCTCGAGGTCCTCGGCTCCAACATCTTCCATGCCGGCGATCGGCCGGGGGACGGCCAGGCGCTGAAGCTGGCCAACCAGCTGATGCTCTGCGTCAACATGCTGGCCACCTTCGAGGCGGTCAAGCTGGCCGGCTCCTACGGCCTGGAGGCGGAGCGGGTGCTGCCGGTGATCGGCGTCTCCACGGGCATGAGCTGGGTCAGCGAGAACTGGGAGACGGTGCGCGGCTGGTGGGAGGGCCACCCCAGCGGAGGCGCCCTCGACATCATCTACAAGGACCTGCGCTCTCTGCTCGCGGACGCCGCCGAGCGCCAGCAGAGCTACCCGGTGGCGGCGCTCGCCTTCAACCTCCTCCGAGAGGTCTGGTAGGCCGGGGCCGGGCGCCGTTGCCGCCGCCGGCCGGCAGCCGGCGCGAGAGGGCCGGGGAGTCAAGGCAGAACCGGTAGGGCCGGTCCGCCCACTCGCCCGCGTAATCGACGCCGATCCGCGGAGTCCGCACGACCGGGCCGGCTGCGAAGCCGTCGTCGGCGACGTAGAGCGCGGGCGGCGCCAGGGGCGCCGCGTTGAGCGCGAGATCGATGTCCAGGGCGCGGCAGACCAGGCCCGGTCCGCTGCAGCGGCCGACCCCCGGCCCCGGCTCCAGCGCCCGCACGAGCACCGCCTGCGGCTGGCCCTGCGGGCGGGTCACGAAGTTCAGGCAGTGATGCATCCCGTACACCAGGTACACGTAGGCGTGGCCGGGCGCGCCGTACATCACCCGGGTTCGCGGCGTCAGCCCGCGCGAGGAGTGGGCGGCCAGGTCGTCCGGGCCCAGGTAGGCCTCGACCTCGACCAGCCGGCCCCAGCGCACCTCCCCGGAGGGCAGCGTCCGGACCAGGAGCTTGCCGATCAGCTCCTGGGCGACGGTGAGCGTCTCGCGCTCGAACCAGCCGGCCGGAAGCGCGCGGTGCTCAGGCGGTGTCACGCCCCCGATGATGCCTGCGCTTCTCGCGATAGAGGCGCGCGTCGGCTCGCTTGAAGAGCTGCAGGCGGCTCGACCCGGGCGTCCAGGCCGCGACCCCGGCGCTGACCTCGAGACCGGCGTCCCGGATCGTCTGCCGGACACGGCCGATGACCTCGATCGCCTGCAGCTCGGTGGCGTCGGGCATGGCGACCGCGAATTCGTCGCCGCCGATGCGGGCGCAGATGTCGGTGGCCCGGACGCCGTGGACCAGCGCGCGGCCGACCGAGCGGAGCGCGCGGTCGCCCGCCACGTGGCCGAGGCGATCGTTGATCGACTTCAGCCCATCCAGGTCGAGGACGGCCAGGGCGAGGGGCCGGCCATGCCTCTGGGCGCCGGCGACCAGGCGCTCCAGCTCGCGCTCGAACTCGGTCCGGTTGGCGAGCCCGGTCAGATAGTCGGTCCGCGCCTCGCGGCGGTGGCGCTGGGCACGGGCCACGGCCGCCGCCAGGTGGTCGGCGGCGCCGGTCGCGAAGGCGAGCTCGGCGGGCTCGATGGCGCGTTCGGCGCGCGAGCCGGTGACCAGCACGCCGAGCAGGTCGCCGCGGCTGCGCAGCCCGACCGCGATCGCCGAGCCCAGGACCGGCCGCCCGGAGGCGGCGAGGAGGGAGCCGGCGACCGCGGTCCCCGCCCGCCTCGCCCGCTCGACCAGCGGCAGCTGCCCGCCGGGGCCGGCGGCGCGCAGGGCCGCGTCCTCGTTCCAGCGCAGGCCTGAGGTATAGGTGAGGGCGAGCCGGTCCTCGCCGTCCAGGGCCAGCCAGAGCAGGCCGCAGTCCAGGCCGAGCACCTCGGTCACGACCAGGACGGCGGCCCGGCCCACCTCTCCGAGCTCGACCGAGGCGTTGACCGCCGCCGCCACCCGGACCATCGCCTCGGCGCTGGCTCGCTGCCGGTGGCCGCGCTCCCGGATGGCGTCCATGTAGCCCTGCGTCAGCGAGTTGGTGAGCGCGGCCGTGGCCCGCTCGAGCCGGCGATCGCCGACCCGGAGATCGGCGTCGTCGGCACCCGACTCGGCGGCGTAAGCCTCGAGATGCCGGCCGAGGAGGTCGCGCTGGATGGAGATCGCCTCCAGGAGCGTGTCGAGCGTCACGCCGGCCTCGCAGCGCGCCTGGCCGACGCGCCGCACGGCCGAGCCGGCGACGATCACGAGGTGCCGGGCCTTGAGCGCGCCGAGCAGCAGGCCGATCGTGCCCTGGCACACCGCCTTCGGCTCCTCGCCGGCGGCGAGCAGCGCGCGGGCATATTCGGGGACACGCATGTCGAGCTCGGCGACGGCCTCATCGACGACTCCATCGAGCCGCTGTGCGATCGCCTCCGCCGCTCGCTCGTGCCATCGCATAGAAGCAACCAAGGTGCAATATGGAAAGACGGTGGCCGAGTTCGATTCCGGCGGGCCCCGCTTCGAAAAAACCAAGGAGTCTCCAGATGGCAACAGCAACCAAGACGGCGGCCGGGAGCATCGAGGAGCTGCTCGGCCAGGAAGCGGAGAGCCTGCTCAACCACAGATGCGAGACCATCCCGTCAGATCTCCTGCACACCCCCGGCCCTGACTTCGTCGACCGGGTCTGGGCGCAGTCCGACCGCTCGCCGCAGGTCCTGCGCAACCTTCAGCAGCTCTTCGACCACGGGCGGCTGGCGGGCACCGGCTATCTCTCCATCCTGCCCGTCGACCAGGGGATCGAGCACTCGGCGGGCGCCAGCTTCGCGCCCAACCCGATCTACTTCGACAGCGAGAACATCGTCAAGCTGGCGATCGAGGGCGGCTGCAACGCGGTCGCCTCGACCTTCGGCGTGCTGGGCTCGGTGGCGCGCAAGTACGCCCACAAGATTCCCTTCATCGTCAAGATCAACCACAACCAGCTCCTGACCTATCCCACCGAGTACGACCAGATCCTGTTCGGCACCGTCCGCGAGGCCTGGGAGATGGGCGCGGCCGCCGTGGGAGCCACCATCTACTTCGGCTCCGAGCAGTCGAGCCGGCAGATCGTCGAGATCGCCCGGGCCTTCCACGAGGCGCACGAGCTGGGAATGGCGACCGTGCTCTGGTGCTACCTGC
>CAYLIP010000100.1:0-5211 GCA_964383855.1 uncultured Actinomycetes bacterium
CCATGGTGCTCACCACCGAGGCTGTCGTGACCGAGATCCCGGAGAAGAAGGAGCCGATGCCCGGCGGAATGTCGCCGGACATGATGTAAGGGAGCAAAAAGCTCGGGGCCCGGCCGCAAGGCCGGGCCCTTTTCTTTTATTCGAAGGTAGGCGCTTCTACTTCTCTTCCGAGCTCTTGACCACCGCGTGGTGGCGGAAGGACACCGGCGCCTCGGCGCTGGCCAGGACCTGGTCCTTCTTGGCCTTCTTCTTCTTTTTCTCCTCGCGGTTCCGGTTGTCTCTGCCCTTGGCCATGAGCGGAGTGTATTGCAGGCTATGCCCTGCTGGAATCTCCGGCCGCCGGCCTCTGTTGAGCGGCCGAGCTAGGAGCGGGCGCTCGGGCGGGCCGGCATGCGCGGGTGCGGCTCGCGCTCCTCGTCGCGCTCGGCGGCGACCTCGCGGCGGCGCAGAAAGCGGCGGTCAGCGTAGGTGATGGCAAAGGGTGTCGCCAGGGCCCAGACCGAAGCCAGGATGGCGGCCCCGTTGGGCAGCTGGGAAGGGTCCTCCATGCCGACGTAGGTGAAGTAGGCGGCGCCGGCGGCCGTCCCGACGACCACGATGAAGGCGGCGATCCAGGCCGCTCGCCGGTACTCGGCGTAGAGCAGCGGCGCGTTGCGCTGGGCGAAGCGGATGGCGGCGCCCGCGGCCAGCCCGTTGAGGAGAAGGGTCGAGAGCAGCGCGGCCACGCCGAGGATGGTCCGGAACTCGCTCAGGTGGCGCATGACGAAGGCGGCGGCGTTCACGGCCAGGATGCCGACCGGCGTGAAGCAGCCGAAGACGACCAGCAGCAGATCGCGGAGGCGCTCTCGGGTCAAGCCTTTACGAAAAGAATAGGGGCGGCCCCGGCTGGGGGCCGCCCCTGGTTCAGTCGATCTCTAGTGGCCGCAGCCGCAGGCGCGAGCCGTGCCCGCGTCGTCGCCGGCGTCGAAGGAGTGCCCGCAGGAGCAGGAGCTGACGGCGTTCGGGTTGTGGACGGTGAATCCGGCGCCCATCAGGCTGTCGACATAGTCGATCTCAGAGCCACGGATGTAGGGGGCGCTGAAGTCGTCGACGAGGATCCGCACGCCGTTCTGCTCGACGACCTCGTCGCCGGGCCGGACTACGTCGTCGAAGGCCATGCCGTACTGAAGGCCGGAGCAGCCGCCGCCGGAAACGAAGACCCGGAGCCCGAGCTGCGGGTTGGCCTCTTTCTCCAGCAGGCCCTGCAGGTGCGAGAGCGCATCGTTGGTGAGGGAAACGGTCGCCTGCTCGATCATGAAGAAGAAATCCTCCCTGGGGTTCGGTGGGATTCCGAGTCTACCACCGGGTCGGCCGGACCGAGGACCATCTGATCGATCAACCGGCGCCGTAGGCGGCCAGGAAGACCCGGACGCCGGCGTCCAGCACGCGATCGAGATCATGTGGAGGGCCTTCCGCATCTGCGAGGAACATGCCCCGATCAAGCGGCATGCCCAGGACGAGCCACGCGAAGTGGTGGGCGCCGAGCACCGGATCGTCCAGCCGCAGTTTGCCCTCCGTGGCGAGGTCGCCGAACAGGCCGGCGAGCGCGTCGTAGACCCGCTGGGGGACCCTCTCGTGGTAGGTCCGAGCGAGATCGGGGAAGCGGCCGGCCTCCCCGATGACCAGGCGGCGGAGCCGGAGCACCTCCGGCTGCATGACGACGCCGGCATAGACGCGGGCCAGCCGGCGAAGTCCCTCCTCCAGGCTGCCCGCCTGCCGGTACGAATCCACAAGGCTGGTGATGAAGTCGTCGACGCGTGCCGCGTTGCCCATCACCAGGTCGGCGAAGAGGGCCTCCTTGCTCGCGAAGTGCGTGTAGATCGTCTGCTTGGAGATCCTCGCCTCGGCGGCGATCTCGTCCATGCTCGTGCTCTGGTAGCCCTTCTCGAGGAAGAGTCGGGCCGCTGCATCCCGAATGGCGGCGCCGCTCGCGAGCCGGGGCGCCCGCCGCACCGTAGCTCGGCTCGCCACGGCCACATAGTACTTGACTGACCAGTACTGGATGCCTACAGTCTCGTATGGTACTGATCAGTCCAGTACAGCGCCAAAGTGCAAGGAGGGTTTCCAAGAGATGAGTGATGCCATCCCGGTCCAGCACCTCAGTGACAGCGCGGAGTGCGCGCCGGAAGACCGGGTGACCCGCTCCCTTCTCGGCTACGGCGTGGTCGCAGGTCCCTTCTACGTGGCGGTCGTCCTGGCGCAGGCGCTGATCCGGCCCGGGTTCGACCTGGCCCGGCACGACGTCAGCCTTCTCAGCAACGGCAGCCTGGGCTGGATCCAGGTGGCGAATTTCCTCCTCACCGGCGCCATGGTCGTGGCGGCCGCGGTGGGGCTTCGCCGGGCTCTCGCGGGCGGTACCGCAGGCCGTTGGGGTCCCATCCTGCTCGCCCTATTCGGCTTCGGAATGATCGGTGCCGGGCTCTTCGCGGCCGATCCCATGAATGGCTTCCCGCCCGGAGCACCCGCCGGCCGGCCGGCTGCCGTCAGCCTGCACGGCATGCTGCACCTCGTCTCGGCCGGTGTCGGCTTTCTCGGCTTTGCGGCCGCATGCTTGGTGATCGCCAGGCGCTTCGCGGGGGAGCGCCGGCAGGGCTGGGCGCGGTTCTCGCTGGTCACCGGTCTTGCCTTCCTGGCCGGCTTCGGCGGCCTGGCTTCGGGTTCCAGCAGCTCGATCGTCGTGCTCGCCTTCTGGGCCGCACTCATCCTCGCCTGGGGCTGGCTGGCCATGCTGGCCGTCCACCTTTACCGCCGCACGGGCCGCGGCGCCGTGGCGGCGCCGGCTTAGACCCGTATGCCGAAAGGCAGGCGGCGCTCCCCGGGGTCGGGTTTGAGGCCGGCAATGATCGCCGCCAGCTGCTCCGCCCCGCGGGTCACCGCGCTCCGGGAGTCGGTCAGAGCGAGGATCTCACCCTTGACCGCGGCCTCATCCGGCTTCGAGCCGTCGTAGCCGATCTCCACCGCGATCTGCTGGTTCAGCGTCCGCTCGACGTCGTCGCGGCCGACGACCGGCTTGGCGATCCGGTTGTTGATGGTCACCAGGAGCCGGCCGGGAACGATCTGCAGGACGTTGGTGAATATGTTCAGGAGGTCGCTGATGTCCTTCAGGGTCGACAGCTCGGGCGTCGCCAGCAGGACGATCCGCTGCGAGTGTTCGAGGACCATCAGGACGTTCTCTGACAGGTGAACGCCGAGGTCGAAGATGACGAACCGGAAGGTGTTGCCGAGCAGGGCCATGGCGTTGGTGATGAGCTGCGGGGTGACGAGATCGGCGTGCTCGGGCTTGAGCACGCCGGGCAGCAGCATCATGCCTCCGGGGTGGTGGAGGATGGCGCCTAGGAGCGCCTCTTCGAAGTTGGGCTGAGGCACCTGCGAGACCAGCGCCAGGCAACCGGTCGGCACCAGGTTCGAGAGCAGAGCGGCGTGGTTGTAGGGAAATGCGAGGTCGATCAGGAGGACCTCGCCCGGGAACTGCTTGGCCAGCGCCCCGGCCAGGTTGACGGCAACCGTGGTCCGTCCGGCGCCTCCCTTGGGCGAGTACACCGCGACCGTGGTCGCCGTCTGTTGGGGCGCCACCATCTTGGCGCGCGCGATCAGGTTGGGCAGGTTGTCCCTTCGCTGGTCGACGAGCTTGGTCAGCTCGAGGATGGCGTCGGAGTCGGGCGGCAGCGTCTGGTAGAGGGTCTTGCGGTCGAGGACGAGCAGCTTGCAGTCCTCGAGCGCGCGTACGCCGGCGGTGCGGGTCTCCTCGGAGATGAGCGCCATCTCACCGAAGAAGTCGCCCGGCCCGAGGAAGGCGATGACGACCGAATGGCCGGGTGGCTCCTCGACCGTGACCTCGGCGCGCCCCTCCTCGATGATGAACATCTGGTCGCCTCGGTCGCCCTGCCGCACGATGTCGGCTCCCTTGGCGACGGAGCTGGGCTGCATTTGCCGGGCGAGCGCGCGGAGGATGTTGTCCGAAAGCGTGAAGAGGATCGCGACCCGCTGCAGCGTCTCGAACCGCTTCCTGAGCTCGTCGGGGCTGGGCCCCTGAGATTGGACGTCGCTCACGTGCCGCGCCATTCTAACCACCGGCCCTGACGCCGCCCAGAGGATCCGGGGCCGGCCGCGGCTAGGTTGCTTTCGGGGATGGCGTCGGGGTTCGCACGATCGGCGGCGTCACCGGGATCGGCGTCGGCGGCAGGGTGACCGGGACCGGCGTCGGCGCGGCCGTCGGCGCCGTGGTCACGCTTGGGCTGGGCGACGGGGTGGAGGTGGAGGTGCAGCCCGACTGGTTCTCGGTCCCGGCCAGGAAGATCTCGTGCGACGCGTCGTCCTGACCCGGGCAGCCCTTGCCATCGACGATCCCATCCGGCCGCGAGTACCAGTTCTTGTAAGACGGCGGCAGGCCGTTGATGAACTCGCCCAGCACCGTCTGGCCGACCTCGGTTCCGAAGGTGCTGATCGAGGTGCCCCCGCCGCCGGCCTGCGTGTTGCCACCCCAGGCTCCAACCACGATATCCGGGCTGTAGGCCATCATCCAGGCGTCCTTGTGCACGCCCGTCTGGCTGCCGCCGGTGGTGCCCGACTTGCCGGCCATCTGGCGCCGCCAGCCCAGCTGCCACTGCCGGTTGTAGTCCTTCAGCACGTCGGTGACGAGGTAGGTCTCGGCCGCTGAGAGCACCCGGGTGGCCCCGTCCTGCCTCCCCGGCTGCTGATCGAAGAGGGTGCCGCCCGAGCTGTCGGTGATCTTGGTGATCGCCATCAGCGGCATCTTCTGGCCCTGGTTGGCGAACACCTCATAGGCCTGGACGTGGTCGTACATGGTCACCTCGCTGCCGCCGATGGCGGTCGAGGGCACGTTCTGAAGTTCGCTTTTGATGCCCATCGCGTGCGCCAGCGCATTGACGTTGCCCATGCCCTCCTTCTGCGCCAGCTGGACCATGGGCACGTTCCGCGACTCGACCAGGCTCTTGCGGACGCTGATGTCGCCCATGAACCGGTTGTCGAAGTCAACCGGCTTGTAGCCGCCGCCGAAGTCGGTCGGCTTGTCCTGGAGGACGGTGGCCAGGGTCGCCTTGCGGTCGTGGATCGCGGCCTCCACGTCGTAGGGCTTGAAGGAGGAACCCGGCTGGCGCGGGGAGAGGATGACGTCGTACTGGCCGCCGATGTCGGTGTTGTAGTAGTCGGCCG
>CAYLIP010000101.1:0-5162 GCA_964383855.1 uncultured Actinomycetes bacterium
AGCAGCCCGAGCAGCAGGTGCTCGGTGCCCACGTAGTTGTGGCCCATCCGGCGCGCCTCTTCGAAGGAGATCTCGATCACCTTCTTGACGCGCGAGGTCGGAATGATCTGCTGGATGATGATCCGCTCGTTCCGCCCGAGGACCGATTCGATGGTCTGGCGGACCTTGCCGATCTCCACGCCAAGGTTGTTCAGGACCTTGGCTGCGAGACCCTCACCCTCCCTGAGCAGGCCCAGGAGGAGATGCTCGGTACCGATGTAGCTGTGGTGCGACCGCTCGGCTTCTTCCTGAGCCAGGGTCAGCACCTTCTTCGCCCGCTCGGTGAACCTCTCGAATGGATACAAATGATTCCTCCTGGACTTCCTGGGGCTCGGTGGGGCGGGCACCTCCTCGATCGGTTTGTGGTTTGGTTGATGGCGCTTGCCGGTCTCTCACCTCAGGTCGCTCCCTCCGGACGACCTCGATACCTACTATAACGCCGACCTGACGGCACCCATTTCGACTAATCCGAGCGGTTACGGGCGGCCGGTTTTGCTCTTATCCGAACTGCTCCCGGCCCTTTACGCGGGCACCGCTCCGGTCCTCTTCATACCCATCCTGGTCGACGCCTATGTGCTGCCGCGGGCGGCACTGGCCGTCGGCTTCGGCGGCCTGCTCCTGGGCGCCGGGCTCCTGCTCGGCCGCGGTGGACGGGTCGGCACGCCGATGGCCGCCGCCATCGGGCTGGTCGCCGCGGCGGCGATCCTGGCCTGGGTCTTCTCCGTGAGCCACCCGCTGTCTCTCGTGGGCGCCTACTCGCGATACGAGTCGCTGGTGGAGCGGCTGGCCTACCTCGGGCTCTTCTGGGGGGCCGCCCGGCTGTCCGGCGGCCGCGCCGCGCGCTGGGTCAGCCGGGCATTCCTGGTCGGCTGCTCGATCGACGCCGTCGAGGCGTGCTACCAGTGGGCGTCGCACTCGGCCTTCCGGCCCGACGGCAACCTCGGTCAGGCGGGGCTCCTCGGAGCGCTGCTGGCGATGGCCTTCCCGATCGCGCTGGAGGCCGGCCTCCGCTACCGGCCCTGGCTGCTCACCCTCCCGCTGCTCGCGGCGGGGCTGCTCGCCGGGACCTCCCGCGCCGGCTGGCTGGCGGCGGTGATCGCCTGCTCTGCCTACCTGGCCCTGGCCGCGCCCAGGCCGCGGCTGCGCCGGCTGCTGGCGGGCGCCGGCGCGGTGGCGGGTGCGGCGGCGCTGCTGCTCCTGGTCGCCTCGCCGCTCCGGAATCTCAACTCCGACACCGGCTCGGCCCGCATCGGAGTGTGGGGCGATGCCCTCCGGATGGCCGCCGCCCGCCCGGTCACGGGCTGGGGTCCGGACGCCACCGGGCTCGTGTTCGGCCGCTTCATGAGCGCCGACTGGGAGCCGGGCAACACGTTCGACCGCATCCACGACCAGCCGCTGGACCTCCTGGTCACCCAGGGCGCCCTGGGCGAGCTGGCCGCCCTCGCCATGTGGGGCCTCTTCTGGGTCACCGCCTGGCGGGTGGCCCGCAGCGGGCTGCCTCCGCGAGCCGCCGGGCTGCTGGGGGCGGTCGCGGGTTACGAGTGCTGGTCGCTGCTCAACTTCGACTGGGCGCCGGCCACCGGCCCCGTCTTCCTGCTGGCGGGCATGGCCTGGGCGATCGTCCAGGCACCGGCCGTCCCCGCCGAACGGACCGAGAAGGCCGGGCCTTCACGGCTGGTCAGGGCCGGCCTCAGCGCCCTGGCGGTCGCCGCCGGCGCCTGGCTGAGCCTTTCCGCCGTCCTCGCCGACCGCGACTTCTACGCGGGCGACCCGGCCTCGGCGGCCGGCCTCGACCCGCTTCAGTACCGCTACCACCAGGCGCTGGGCGAGAGGCTCGGGGCCTCCACGCCCGAGGGGATGGCCGAGCTTCGCCGCGCCTTCGACCTGGGCGACTACGACTACTCGTTCAACGTCGAACTCGGGGACGCGGCGCTCCGATCGGGCGATCGCCCGCTCGCGCGCGCGGCCTACCAACGGGCCGACGAGGTCTACCGCTTCGACCCCACCGCGCGCAACCGGCTGAACGCGATGGGATCCCGTTAGCCCCAGGCGGGGCTAAGAGCTACTCGTCGTCCTCGTCGTCGTAGTCGAAGCGCTGCTCGCGCGGCGTGTATCCGGCCGGGGTGCCCGAGAGCTGCTTCAGGCTCAGAGACACCCGCCGGCGCGCGCTGTCGACCCCGATCACCTTGACCTGGACCGTCTCGCCCACCTTGAGCACGTCCTCGGTCTTCTCGACGTGATCCCAGGAGAGCTCCGAGATGTGCAGCAGGCCCTCGATCCCGGGGAGGATCTGCAGGAAGGCCCCGTACTTCTTGGTCTTGGTCACCGTCCCCTCGACGATGGTGCCGACCGGCGCCGACTGCAGAAGCCGCTCCCAGGGGTCCTGCTGGAGCTGGCGGAGCGAGAGCGAGATCCGGTTGCTGTCGGGGTCGAGCTTGATCACCTTGACCCGGACCTCGTCGCCCAGCTGGATCACGTCGTTGACACGCGAGACGCGATCCCAGGAGAGCTCCGAGATGTGGATCAGGCCGTCGGCCCCGCCGATGTCGACGAAGGCACCGTAGCTGGTGATGCCGGAGACCGTGCCCGAGACCTCGTCGCCGACGCCGAGCCGGCTGAAGAGATCCTCGCGCCGGCGAGCGCGGTCCTCATCCTCGGCCGCCTTCTGGCTGACGATCAGCCGGTTGCGCTTGCGGTTGACCTCGAGGACCTTGACCGGGATGCGCTGGTTGACCAGCTGGTCGAGATTGCCGGCGTAGGCCCGGCCGACCTGGCTGGAGGGCAGGAAGCCGCGAAGGCCGAGGACGTTGACGATCAGCCCGCCCTTGTTCTGCTCGCGGACGTCGGCCTCCATGACCTCGCCCGACTCCTGCTTGTGAGCGGCCTCGATCCAGGTCGTCTCGGCGCGGGCGCGGCGCAGGCTGAGGACGACGTTGCCGGCATCGTTCTCGGGCTGGAGGACGTAGACCTTGACCTCGTCTCCAGGCTGCAGGTCGGGCTCGTCGCCGCGGTAGCCGAGCTCCTTGCTCGAGATCACGCCCTCGGCCTTGAAGCCGATGTCGACGAGAACCTCGTCGGCGTCGACGCGAACCACGACGCCATCGACGATGTCGCCCGGGTTGGGCGTCTTGAATGCCTCCTCCTCGCGGAAGAGGTAGTCCTCCATGGTCCAGGCCGAGGCCTCCTTGTCCTCGGTCATGACCGCACTGGAATCATCGGCCAAAAGAAAGAACCCCCATCGGATTTATTGGTGTGGTCTTGGTCGTCAAATCCCAGCGTCACTGGTGCGCAGGGACCCCTTTCGGGTTCGGCCGCCAAAACGAAGCCCCATTCTACCCGCCGGACCGCTGGAGCGTCCGCGGTTTTCAACAGGCTCTCAGGCGGCTCCGAGAACCGCCTCCAGCCGCTTCGCGGCGGTCTCGTCAAGCCCCGCCTCGCGAGCCAGGCCGAGCGCGCGCAGACCGAGCGCGCGGTACACGCCCGCCGCCTCCGGCAACTCGGCGAGCAGTGCCAGCAGCTGTCGCTCGACAGTGGCCGCGTCGCCGCGCCGGATGGGCCCGATCAGGGCCCCGGGCAGCCGGTCCTGCTCCAGGTTGGCCACCGTCCCCCTGATCAGGGTCAGAAGCGAGTCGAGCGCCTCGTCGCGGCTCCAGCCGATGGAGGCCAGGATGTCGACCGCGGT
The DNA here is from genome assembly GCA_964383855.1 of uncultured Actinomycetes bacterium. Lineage (GTDB taxonomy): Bacteria > Chloroflexota > Dormibacteria > Dormibacterales > Dormibacteraceae > CAZHAC01. The sequence continues at coordinate 3,722 of CAYLIP010000101.1, forward strand.
TCCCGCCAGCGCGACCAGGTAGGTGCCGGCGGTCACGGCGGCCGCGTGGTAGAGCACGCGCTGCTCGTCGGTGACCCGTCGGGGCCGGGCGCCCAGGCTCGCGGCCAGCGCCTCGAGGGTGCCGAGGAGCTCGCCCTCGCTTGCCTCCAGGCCGATCGTGATGCCCTCGAAGTGCTCGCGGCCCCGCGCCGCCGGGAAGGACTGGAGCGGATGGAAGGCGCCCCGGCGGGGAGCCGGCTCGAGCGCGGTCAGCGGCAGCGCCCCGCTCAGGTGGACCAGCGCCTGCTCGGCGGCCAGCTCCGGGGCCAGCTCTCGGGCCATGCCGGCGACGTGCTGATCGGGTACGGCCAGGAAGATCAGCGACCGCTTGGGAAAGGGGAGCGCCTGCCGCCACTCGCGTCCCGCCACCAGGCGGGCCCCGATGGCGCCTGCGAGCGAGGTGCCGAGACGGCCTCGCCCGACGACGAGCAGGGAGCCCGTCCTAGCTGACTTCCTTCTGGTCGGCCTTGCCGTTCTCGGCCAGGATCCGGTCGAGCTCGGCGGCGTCGATCGTCTCCTCGACCTTCAGCCGCTCGACCACCCTGTCCATCGGCGAGCGCTGCTCGGTCAGGATCCGCTTGGCGGTGTCGTAGGCCTCGTCGATGATGTGCTTGATCTCGCCGTCGATGATGGCCGCGATCTCCTCCGAGTAGTTGCGCTGCTCGCCGAGGTCGCGGCCGAGGAAGACCAGCTCCTCCTTGTGGCCCATCTGGACGGTGCCCACCTTCTCGCTCATGCCCCAGGTCGTGACCATCCGGCGGGCGAGCTGGGTGGCGCGCTGGATGTCGTTCTCAGCGCCGCTGGTGATGTCGCCGAAGACGACCTCCTCGGCCGCCCGGCCGCCCATGATGCCGGCGATCTGCTGCTTCAGCTCCTGCTTCGAGATGAGGTACTTGTCCTCCTCGGGCAGGCTCATCGTCCAGCCCAGGGCCATGCCGCGGCTGATGATCGAGACCTTGTGCACGGGGTCGCAGAGCGGCAGCGCCTTCATGACCAGCGCGTGGCCGACCTCGTGGTAGGCGATGATCTCCTTCTCCTTCTCCGAGATGCGCCGGCTCTTGCGCTCGGGGCCGGCGATCACGCGCGCGATCGCCTCCTCCAGCTCGTCCATCCCGATCACCTTCTTGTTGGCGCGGGCGGCGAGGATGGCGGCCTCGTTGATCAGGTTGGCCAGGTCCGCGCCGGAGAATCCCGGCGTCTGGCGGGCCAGCACGTCGAGGTCGACGGTCGAGTCCAGCGGCTTGTTCCGGGCGTGGACGTCGAGGATCGAGCGGCGGCCCTTGATGTCCGGCCGGTCGAGCGTGACGTGGCGGTCGAAGCGGCCGGGGCGCAGCAGCGCCGGGTCAAGCACGTCGGGCCGGTTGGTGGCCGCGATCACGATCACGTGCGTGTTGGTGTCGAA
>CAYLIP010000102.1:0-5148 GCA_964383855.1 uncultured Actinomycetes bacterium
CCTCACGGTCCCGAAGCGGGCGTTGGTAGTTCGCCGACGTGCGCGCCCGTCCGTCTTGAATGCAAAGCGAGGCGTCGTCAGTACGTCTCCGTCCGGCTCCGGCCCCCCAAATTCGGGACCATTGGCTGTAGTTGCAGCTGTAGTTCACCTCGTGAACTCTGCGCCAGCGACGGCGCGGTCACCGAGTCTGGGCAAGGCTCTGACGACTCTCCACCCGGGCGCTACGCCCGAAATCGCTCACTCGCCCAGCCAGGCCAATACGTTCTCGAAGGCGTTGTCCTCCGGGTGCTCCTTCAACAGCTCCTCGACGGCGGCGATGAGGCGGCCGAAGCCTTCTTCGGCTAGCGAAAAGCGACTGGATACGAGCACGATGCCAAAGTGTCGGTCGCCGCGGCTCAGGTAGACGTCGTGGATAGCGCGGAAGTCAGCGTAATCGGCGGTCACCACGGCTCGGCGCTCGCCAACGGCCCATGCAGCGAGCTCCGCATCCGGTCGCCCGCGGAGACCGGCCTCCGACGCAGCGACCACATCTTGGCCCCGACGACGCAGTTCCTCGCCGATGGCTGGACTCAGGTGCTCGTCCAGAACGAGCTTCACGCGGTGCCGAGCGCCCGGCGACGCCGCCAGGCGGCCTCGGCTTCAGCCATGAGGGCCTCGTTGCGCTCGATCCAGTCGTCGATCTCCGCCCGGTACTCGCCGTAGTACCCGAGGGCTGCCTCGACCAGGCCGAGCGGGAGCCGAAGATATTCGGCCGTAGCCTCGGGTCTCCGGTCGTTATCCGACCACACCCGGACCACCTCCCAGACGTCCGGCCCGCCAATCAGCCCGGCGCGGCGGCCGGCCGGCCCATCGCGAAAGGTAATTCCTGGATGGGATGCCGTCCGAATCCCCTCTCGCAGGAGACTCTCAGCCAAAGTGGTGGTCGGCGTGCCCCGCCGCTTCGCCTCACGCTCGAGCTCCTGCTTTGTCACTGGGTCGACTCGGATTGAAAGATGTTGCCGTGCCACCGCCGCGCACAACGTACCACGGAATCTGACGACCGAGGGGCCGTAACTGGCTTCAGCCGCGAGAATTGATGTCCAGTCGCGCCGCGATCGTGGGCTTTAGCGTCTAAGTGCCAGCGGCGGCAGTCTGATCTGTTGGGAGGACAGAGATGGAGCGAGCAATCGTGCTCCGGTCCGGCGAAGGGCGCCAGATAGATCTGGGCGGATTCCAAATGTCGTTGAAAGCCAGCGAACAGGATACTGCCGGGACGTTCTCGCTCCTCGAAGCCGACGAGCCGCCGGGCTTCGGCCCGCCGATGCACATCCACCACAACTGCGCCGAAGCCTTCTACGTGCTCGCAGGCGAGTACGTGATCTTCATCGAAGAGCAGGAAGTCCGCTGCCCGGCGGGATCCTTCATTTACGTCCCGTCAGGCATGCGGCATGGGTTCCGGGTGGGGTCTGAGCCCAGCCGGAAACTCAATGTCTACATCCCTGGCGCGATGGTCGGTTATTTCGATCAGCTGAGTGGCGCCATCGCCAGCGGCATCGCTGATCCTGAGGCACTCGATCGCATTGCGGCTGATCACGGGATGGAGGTGGTCGGACCAGTCCCAGAGGGATATCTCTAAAGCGGCACGTTCTTCAAACCGGCCGGCCGTGGCTTCGTAGCGGACGCTCGGACACGTTTCGTCCTGAGGCGCGGAGCGCAAGCGGTCGCTCCGAGCGTGCTGGTGCTACTTCGATGGCATTTGGGGGCCCAGTTGACCTCCAGGCGGTGACTGCCCTTCGGGCGTGCTTCGCTCGTGTTCCGCAGCCAGCTCTGGTACACGGTCGGGCCGTGGCCTACGATCCTGGGTGGAAGGGGAACTTGTACTCGTCGATCAGATCCAGCCGGTCCAGCTCGGTCGCGAGCTTGCCGGGTACGCCTCCTTCTGCGGACGCGCTTACTCTCCGACGATAGGTGAGGATGATGAATGAGGATCCGAAGCGAGTCGTGGAGCTCTGGGTCGATGCCATGAGCAGGCATGACCTTGATACTGCGGTGAGTTGCTTCGCCGCCGACTACACCGACTACGCGCCAGCCCGGCCAGGGGAGACGGTCCAGGGACGCGCGAGCGTTCGCGAGAACTTCGCCATGCTGTTTGCAGCGATCCCGGACCTGAGCGCCGAGATCCTCGGTTCGGTCGCCGATGGCCAGACGGTCTGGCTGGAGTGGCGGATGGCCGGCACCCGCGCTGATGGCACTCGCATGGAGTTTGTTGGAGTCAACCTCTTCGGAGTTGCGGAGGGTCAGCTTCGCTGGGGTCGGATCTACACCGAGCTAGTGCGCGACGCCGGAGATGTCCGTGCCCAGATCGAGCGGATGACCGGGGGCGATGCCATCGCCCTTGCCGGCACTGAGATCATCCGGGAGCTGTTCAAGGCTTACGCCGACGCCGACGCACAACGATTAGCCCAGCTACTCGATTCTGAAGTGGTCTACCACGTGCCCGGTCGAAGCGCGATGGCCGGGGACTACCGAGGCCGGGAGCAGGTGCTCGCGCTGTGGGATCGCCAGAAGCAGTACATGGGAGGCAAGCCTTATCGGGTGAACGAGGTGGCGATGGTCACAAATGGCGACCACGTAATTCTCCTCACTGAGGTGACGGCTGATCGAGATGGCCACGGCGTGAAATTCCAAGGCGCCAACGCGTATCGAATTAAGGACGGCCGGGTCGCGGAAGGGCGTGTTTTCATCTTCGACCTCGATGCCTTCGACGCGTTCTGGGCGGAGATGCCAGCCAGAGCCTGACGTCCGGGACCCGCGCCGTTTGGAAAGCGCAGGATCGATTTGGGGGCATACCGAGATCAAAGGTGGCGAACTCGCGAGCAGCGAGCTGAAGCCGGTCTTCCACGGCCTTTTCTTGTTGGCCGGTTCAAATAAGGGATATTTGGTCGGAGGGACGGGACACTATTTGAACCGCCGATCCGAATATGGATCGACGGTTCTGGGGCTGCTGCGCGCCTGTTCAGAGGTTGGCAAGGCCCGCTACGTTGCGTATTTCGGGCGCCCGGCTGGCCGGTAAGTCTGGATGGTTATGCCTCGGGAGGTGGTCCGCGAGTTGACCAGATCGAGCGCGATGTCCGGACCGGACTCGGCGAACAGCCGGGTGCCCTGGCCGACGATGACCGGATACGTGATCAGGTCGAGCTGGTCGACCAAGCCGTTGGCGAGGAGCCACCGGACAAGGACGCCGCTGCCTGGTACAAGCAACTCTCCGCCCGTCTGCGCTTTCAGCTCGCGAACAGCTGCACCGATGTCGTCGGAAAGGACCGTCGTACCCGCCCATTGCGGCGTCGTTACGGTGGTCGATGCCACGTATTTGGGCCGGCTGTTAAGCGCTGCGCCGATCGGGGTGACCTTCATGTCGGCGATCGCTCCCCAGGAGCGTGCGAAGATCTCGTACGTCCGGCGGCCGAAGAGAAAAGCAGTCGCACCGCCGTAAACCTCGTCGATGTGGGCGCCGGCTTCAGGGTCGACAAGCGGTATCACCCACCCGCCGCGCTCGAAGCCACCGCGACGGTCTTCGTCGGCCCCGCCGAGGCCCTGCATCACTCCGTCCACCGTCAGGTTGGTCGTTACGGTGAGTTTCACCGGCTAAGATTACAACCATATGGTTGTAGGTCGCTCGGTCGGTAACGAGAGGCAGGCCGACCTCGTCTTTCGGGCGCTGGCGGACCGGACGCGGCGAGACGTCTTGCGCAGGGCGATGAGCGGGACGATGTCGGTCTCCGGGTTGGCCCGGCTCTATCCGATGAGCACGACTGCGGTGCAGAAGCACGTGGCGGTCCTCGAGGATGCGGGCCTCGTCCGCCTGACGCGGCGCGGCCGCGAGCAGCTTGTCCAGACCGAGATTGACGGTGTCGCCAGCGCGCAAGCGTTGCTCAGTGAGTTCGAGCGGCTCTGGCGAGGGCGGCTCGAACGCATCGGCGACGTTCTCACCGGCGACGAGTCATGACGGTAGTCGCAGTCGACCGCGACCCGGCTGGGCGGAACCTCAGGATCGTGGCGGAGTTCCAAACCACCGCCGAACGCGTATGGCAGGTATGGGCCGACCCGAGGAAGCTCGAACGTTGGTGGGGACCGCCGGCCTATCCCGCGACTCTCGTCGACCACGACCTGAGGGTTGGTGGCCGGGTCACCTACTTCATGACCGGGCCTGACGGTCAGAAGCTCCACGCATGGTGGCGGATCACGTCGGTCGACCCTCCACGCTCCCTGGCGTTCGAGGAAGGGAACGCCGACGAATATGGGCTAACCACCTCCATCTACGTCCGACTGGTCGAAATATCCGGTAAGACCACGATGACGATCACGTGCCGGTTCGCCGAGCCGATGCGCGATACCGGCACGGAGCAAGGGATGCGGATGGCGGTTGGACAGATCGACGCCCTCCTCGCCGCCACCATGGGGTCCTGATTGCGCACCGACAGGAGGAACCCATGAAGCTGACGACCACCACGCAGATCTCCGTCGACGGAGAGATGCAGGCGCCGGGTGGACCGGATGAGAACCGCAGGGGCGTATTCGAGCGCGGCGGATGGGCTCACTTCGACCACGAGGCGAGCGCGTGGAGCCGCACGGTCTCGCCCCGCCCGAAAGAGGACACGGCGGCCGCGATGTCTTCGGCACGAATTTGCAGGGCACCGGACGCGGGTCACGCCGGTGACCGCGGGAATCGATACAGGGATGAGCGGAGGACTGGTGGCGGCGCCCGAAGGCGCCGCCACACCTGTGCATCAGCCGAGTCGGCGCCAGCCGGTGCCGTCGTCGATGCCGCGCACCGGCCACGTCATCACGACCCGCGGCTCCCGGCCCGCGGCATCGCCGGCGGCTGTGGTCGCCTCCCGAAGCCGCTGCGACGAATAGAACGCCTTCGCCGCCTCCGGCGAGTCCCACACCTACCAGGCGGATGCCGCCCTCGAAGGGGCCTCCGCCGTGGAAGATGCAGCCGGCGGGGGAACCCGCCTCGTTCACCTTGCGCGTGACCTTCTCGTACTCCTCCTCGGTCACGCCGGGGATCTCCACCAGGAATGCTGTGGCCATCGAGAACCTCTGATTCAAGTGGGGCTCAGGGCGGCCGCGGCTGTAGTTGTGGCTGTAGTCCAGCCACCACCCCGG
>CAYLIP010000103.1:0-5001 GCA_964383855.1 uncultured Actinomycetes bacterium
CCCGCAATAACTCGTTCACACTTCCGTTGGCCGTGCTGATGCTCAGGCGGACACCGATCAAGGGAGGTGATGTCCCAGGTGACTTTGACGGCCGAGGGGTCTCGGCCAGCAGCCCCGGCGAGGGTTTTGCCGAGGATGCGGTTTCTGCTGGATTCGGAGTCCGGCCAGGGTCTCGTGGAGTACGCAATGATCCTGGTGGTGGTGTCGATCGTGGCTGTCTTTCTTCTTGTTTCTTTTGGCAACCAGCTGAACAACATGTTTTCGAACGTGGTCGCAGGGATGCAGATCCACTGAGCAAGCGACCTTTCGAACCCGAGACCCAGGGCATGACGGGGAGGGACCGGCATGGTCCCTCCCATTTCCTCCACGGCCTCAGGGCCCTCGCCCGCCGATCTCCTGACCGGTTTCTTAAGCGGGAGACATCTGAGAGACCCGTACCTATAATGGCCGCGCCTTCAGCGGCCTGACTTCGCAGTAAGGAGTTCCACACTTGGCAGTCGCCTCCCCCGCACGACCTCGTGCCAGCAGCAGTCGGATGTTCATCATCGTTGGGGCCGTCCTCGCGGTCCTGGCCTTCATCCTCGTGTTCGTGCTCGGTGGTTCCCGCGCCGGCGGGGGCATCGGCGGCGGGTCGCAGACCGCGATCGTGGTCGCTGCCCGCGACATCCCGTTCCGGACCGCGCTGAGCAAGGATGACCTGAAGCTCCAGTCCTACCCGGCCGGGGTCGTTCCCGCCGGCGCCTACACCAGCATCGCCGACGTCATCGGCAAGCAGGCGGCCAACACATCGTCGACCGACGTCTCCCAGGCCAACCAGACCGGCGCCGTCGCCGAGGTTCAGATCAAGGCCGGTCAGCCGGTCACCTCCAACCTCCTGGCCAGGAGCGTGGACGCGGTCCAGGTCCAGCCGGCCTATCTGCCGATTCCCAAGGGTTTCGTGACCCTGACCGTCCCCACCGGTGAGCAGATCGGCGTCGCCGGCTTCATCCAGGCCGGGGACTACATCAACATCATCGCCAGCGCCAACGCATCCGCCTTCGGCGGGCAGGGCAAGGCGGTCACCAAGACCGTGTTCACGAACGTCCATGTGCTCCGGGTCGGCGCCGCCACCGGTGCGGTTGCCTCCGGGTCGGCGCCTCAGTCGGCGACGACAGGTGGGGTCGCCAGCAGCCTGACGCTAGTCATGACGCAGTGCGACGCGGAGATGCTTCGCTGGCTGCAGGCGAACGCGTCGATGACCTACACCCTCGGCTCCTACCAGGACTACAAGCCCCAGGACACAAAGCCTGACTCTTCCTGCGCCGACGCCACCGCGGCCAAGGGCGTGGGCCCCAACGCCGTCAACCAGCGCTGGGGATTCACGACTCTCCAGTAGTGGCGACGGGCGAGCGGCCCGCCGGGCAGCTCGCCCCGGGCGTTGACTCTGGGCGGGTGCGGGTCGTCGTCGTCGACGACGCCCCGCGGACCGTCGAGAACCTGACCAGGCTCCTCTCCTTCGAGGCCGACATCGAGGTCGTGGGCTCGGCTCTGACCGCCGGGGCCGGGATCGAGACGGCGCACCGGCTCCTGCCGGACGTCCTCGTGATGGACGTCAACCTGCCCGACATGGATGGAATCCGCGCCACCGAAAGGATGTCGTCCGAGCTGCCGCTGGTACCCGTCATCCTGATCTCGGTCCAGGAGGACCGCGAGTACCTGCGCCGCGCCATGCGGGCGGGTGCCCGCCAGTACCTGGTCAAGCCCTTCGCCGCCGACGAGCTGGTCGACGCCATCCGGCGGGTCCACCAGATCGAGCGGCTGAAGCGCCAGGTCGCGGCCGCCACGCCGCCCTCCCGGACGGTGGCGGACGACGGTCCGCACGACGGCCGCATCATCGCCGTCTACAGCGGCAAGGGAGGCGTGGGCAAGTCGACGATCGCCGTCAACACCGCCGCCGCCCTGGCCCGCGAGACCGACCAGGAGGTGGCCCTGGTCGACCTCGACCTCCAGTACGGCGACGTCGCCGTGATGCTGGGCATGGAGCCCGAGGGCACGCTGGCCGACGTTGCGCAGGCCTATCCCAGCGTCGACGCCGGCTTCCTGGGCGCGCTCATGCCGGAGCTGGCGCAGATGCGGGTGCTGGCGTCACCGCTCAGCCCGGAGATGGCAGACCTCGTGACTCCCGAGGTGGCAAGGGGAACGCTGGGCATCCTGAAGCAGATCTTCGACTGGGTGGTGATCGACATGAGCTCCCACCTCAACGACGTCGGACTGGAGGCGGTGGAGTCCGCCGACCAGGTCTTTTTGGTCACGGATCTGACTCTCCCCGCAATAAAGGACGCGAAGCTAGCGTTTCGTCTCTTCGAGTCCATCGGTATCCAGCGCGAGCGGATCTCGCTCGTCCTGAACCGGGCCGACGCACCATCCGAGATCTCTGTTCAAAGCCTGGAGGCCAACCTGAGATTCCCCGTCACCGCGCGCATCCCGAGCCAGGGCAAGCTGGCCGTCAGGTCGACGCAGTCGACCGTGCCTTTCGTGGTTTCCGAACCGGATGCGGAAATCGCGCTGAGCATCAGGAACCTGGTGGGCACGCTGGTACCCCTGGCCGGCGCTGATCAGGGCGTGGGGAGGAGGCCCCGTCGCCGCCTCTTCGCACGCTCGGGCGGCAGCTGAGCATGGGACTTCTCGACAGGGTCAAGGCGAGTCAGACCGGGACGCTGCCGGACGCCCCCGGGGCCCCCGGCGCGAACGGAACAGCGACCCCGCCGCCCATGCCGACCGCCACGCCAAGGCCGGCCAGCGCCCCGGCCACCACCCCGGCCAAGCCGGCGGCTGTGGCCACGCCGGCCCCGGTCGCGGTCGCGCCCAGGCCGGCCGCGGCCCATGCCGCGCCGACGCGGCTCGCCCCCGCCCCCGGGGCCGAGGTCATCAGCCCGGCCTTCACGGCCGCCAAGGTGCATGTGCACGCCAAGCTGCTGGAGCGCTACGCGGACAAGCTGCAGGTGACCGACCGGCAGGGCGTCCGGGACAAGATCCAGGAGCTGGCGGACGAGTACTTCCGCAACAACTCGGTCACCATGACCAAGGGCGAGAAGGATCGCCTGGTCGAATCGCTGCTCGATGACGTCCTCGGCCTTGGCCCGCTGCAGCAGCTGGTCGACGACCCCGACGTGACCGAGATCATGATCAACCACCCCAAGCAGATCTACATCGAGAAGAAGGGCCAGCCGATGCTCTCCTCGGTCACGTTCGAGAGCCCCAAGCAGCTCATGCTCGTGATCGACCGCATCGTGAGCACCGTCGGCCGGCGTGTCGACGAGTCGAGCCCGATGGCCGACGCGCGCCTGCTCGACGGTTCCCGAGTCAACGTGATCATCCCGCCGCTCGCGCTCAAGGGTCCCTGCATGACGATCCGCAAGTTCTCCAAGGAGAAGCTGCGGCCGGAGGACCTCATCAATTTCGGCAGCGCGACCCCCGAGATGATCGAGTTCCTCCGCACCTGCGTCCGAGCGCGGCTCAACGTGCTGGTGTCGGGCGGCACCGGCTCTGGCAAGACGACCCTGCTCAACATCCTCTCCAGCTTCATCCCGTCGGAGGAGCGGGTCATCACCTGCGAGGACGCGGCCGAGCTGCAGCTTCAGCAGGAGCACGTGATCACGCTCGAGTCACGACCGCCCAACGTGGAGGGCAAGGGCGCCGTCACCATCCGCGACCTGGTCAAGAACTGCCTGCGGATGAGGCCCGACCGGATCATCGTCGGTGAGTGCCGTGGCGGCGAGGCGCTGGACATGCTCCAGGCCATGAACACCGGTCACGACGGCTCCATGTCGACCCTCCACGCCAACAACCCGCACGAGTGCCTGGGACGACTGGAGACGCTGGTCCTGATGGCCGGCGCCGACCTTCCCTCGCGCGCGATCCGCGAGCAGATGGCGTCTGCCGTGCACCTCGTCGTCCAGCAGCAGCGGCTGCGCGGCGGCCCGCGCAAGATCGTCTCCATCGCCGAGATCACGGGCATGGAGAGCGGAGAGATCAAGTACCAGGAGATCTTCAAGTTCAACCAGATCGGAGTGAACGACAAGGGAAAGGCGATCGGCTACCATTCCGCGACCGGAATCCGGCCGATGCGGCTCGATCACATGAAGGCGAGCGGCGAGGAGGTCCCGGACGAGATCTTCGAACCGACCAAGCAGCCGTCCGATGACAAGCTCTACTAGGGACTACTCCAGGAGGCCTCGATGAACATTTTCGTGGTGGTTGCCGCCGTGATCGGCGCCGCCGGCGTCTTCGTCATATTCCTCGGCCTGGCCACCCAGCGCCGCGCGGTCGAGGACTCGGCGGAGATGGCGTCGCGCCTCTCGGCTTACGGCGTGGGCAGCGGGCCCGCCGCGCGCCCGGTTAAGGCGCCCCCGGCCTCGATCCGGGAACGGATCGCGCGCATCTTCGAGCCGGCCGCCCAGCGGCTGGGCCAGGGCAACGTGAAGAAGGGCAAGAAGCCGCTGGCCGAGCAGCTTCAGAAGGCCGATCTCAAGCTCCGCACCTCGGAGTTCGTGGCCATCCAGTTCGGCACGGTGGCGCTCTTCGCGCTGATCGCGCTGGTTCGGTTCGGCAATCCCATCCACGCGGTGATCGCGGGGGCGATCGGGTACTTCGTGCCCGGCTTCTACGTCCGCTACCGGATGAACAAGCGGCTCAAGGCCTTCAACGACCAGCTCGGCGACACGCTGATCCTGCTCTCGAACGCCCTCAAGGCCGGCTACTCGTTCGCGCAGGCGATCGACACCGTCTCCAAGAACGCGACCCCGCCGATGGCGGACGAATTCGCCCGCGCCGTGCGCGAGATGAATCTCGGTGGCTCGGTCGAGGAGGCGCTCAACAACATGCTCAGGCGCATCGAGTCGGCCGACTTCGATCTCGTGGTGACGGCGGTCGCCATCCACCGGACGGTGGGCGGCAACCTGGCCGAGATCCTCGACAACATCGCCCACACGATCCGCGAGCGGATCCGGATCAAGGGCGAGA
>CAYLIP010000104.1:0-4947 GCA_964383855.1 uncultured Actinomycetes bacterium
AAGGCACGGGTCTGCAAAACCCTCACCGGCGGTTCGATTCCGCCCCACGCCTCCATGAAGCAAGCAATGACCGACGCCGATCTCCGCGAGGCCATGGCCCGGCTGGCCGGCGGCGTCGCCGTGCTCGCCACGCGCGAGGGCGCCGGCTTTCGCGGCCTGACCGTGACCAGCCTGACGTCGGTCTCGCTCGACCCGCCGATGGTGCTCGTGTGCCTAGACCGCCAGAGCCAGACCCGCGACCTGGTGCTCGCCGAGGGCCGCTTCACGGTCAGCCTCCTCGCGCGCGCCCATGACTTCCTCGCCGACCGCTTCTCGGGCCGGGCTCCGGCCGTCGAGAGGACGTGGCGCGAGGTGCCGCACTTTCTGTCCGGCCACGGACTTCCCGTGATCGAGGGATCGCTGGCCTGGCTGGACACCGCCGTCGAGCAGGTGGTGGAGGCCGGCGACCACGACATCGTGGTGGCGCGCGTGGAGCGGGCGGGGATGGGCCGCGGCGACCCGCTCGTGCTCTGGGACCGGGAGTTCTGGACCCTGTCCTAGGATGCGACGGATCCTCGGGCGCGCATCGCAGCCCCGGCCTCAGTAGGGGAGTTCGTCCTCCTCCATGCCGAAGTGATGCCCGACCTCGTGCAGGATGGTCCGCCGGATCTCCTCGACCAGGCCCTCCCAGTCGCGCGCCTCGCGCTCGTGTTCCCGCTTGAAGATCGTGATTCGCTGCGGCCAGTCCTCGTCCATCGCTCCGGCGCCCTCGTAGAGCCCTAGCAGCCCCTCGTCGGACGATGGAGCGACGAGGAACTCGATATTCTCCAAATACGGCTGGAACGCGGCCGGGATGGACTCGATGGCCTCCCCGACGGCGGCCTCGAAGCGGTCCATGCTGACCTTCACCGGGGGATTGTGCATGTCTGAAATCACCGAAGTCGTCGTCGTCGGCGCGGGAACCATGGGCTCCCAGATCGCCCTCCAGACGGCTCTCAGCGGGCGCTACGGCGTAACCCTCGTCGACGCCGACCCGAACCAGGTCGGCCGGGCCATGGAGCAGAACGGGAAGCTGCTCGCGCGCAGCGTCGAGAAGGGGCGGTTGAGCCAGGAGCAGGCCGAGGCCGCGCAGAGCCGCATCCGGACCAGCGGCGATCTGGCCGGCGCGGTCAAGGACGCGGGGCTGGTGATCGAGGCCGTGTTCGAGAACCTCGACGTCAAGCGGCAGGTCTGGGAGGAGCTGGGCCGGTCGGCCCGCGCGGACGCGGTCCTGGCGAGCAACTCCAGCACGATCGCCATCTCTCGCCTGGCCGAGTTCGCGACCCACCCCCAGCGCTGCTGCAACATGCACTTCTTCCACCCGGTGACGGTCATGCAGCTGTGCGAGGTGGTGAAGGGGCCCGAGACCTCGGAGCAGACGGTGGACACGGCGATGGAGTTCGTGCGCTCGATCGACCGGGTGCCCGTACGCATCAACAAAGAGGTGCACGGCTTCATCGTCAACCGCATCCTGTTCGCAGCCGCCGAGGAGGCGATGCGCCTGTACGAGGGTGGCTACGCCAGCTTCCAGGACATCGACACCGCCGTCAAGAAGGGCCTCAACTGGCCCATGGGCCCCTTCGAGGTTCTCGACTTCAGCGGCCTCGACGTCTTCTACGGCGCCCTCGAGGACCGGGCGCGCCTGGAGGGCGGCCCCGGCGCCCCGGCGGTGCTGAAGGAGAAGATCGACCGCAAGGAGCTCGGCCGGAAGACCGGCAAGGGCTTCTACGAATACTCGGACCGGAGCTGACGGTGGAGACGGTCAACGTCGGCCGCTGCGGCCTCCGCGTGAGCCGCATCTGCCTGGGAACCATGGTCTTCGGCTCGCAGCGCGACGAGCAGGAGTCTTTCGCCGTGCTGGATCGGGCCGCCGACCTCGGCATCGACTTCATCGACGTCGCCGACGTCTATCCGACGCCCCCTTCGCCGGAGACATGGGGAAGGACCGAGGAGATAGTGGGCCGCTGGCTGGAGCGGCGCGGGCGCTCGCAATTCGTGGTCGCGACCAAGTGCGCCAACCGGGTTGGACCCTCCGGCAACGACCAGGGTGGCTCGCGCAAGCATGTGATCGAGGCCTGCGAGCAGAGCCTCCGCCGGCTGCGCAGCGAGCGCATCGACCTCTACTACATGCATCACTCGGACCTCGGGGCGCCGCTCGAGGAGACGCTGGAGGCGCTCGACCGGCTGGTCCAGGACGGCAAGGTGCACTACGTCGGGGTCTCCAACTTCGAGGCCTGGCAGGTCGGCCTGGCCATGGCGCTGGCGGCGGAGCGCCGGCTGGCCCGGCTGACCGCCCTCCAGCCGCGCTACAACCTCCTCAACCGGAGCTATGAGCGCGACCTGCTGCCCCTGGCGCGAGCCGCCGGCCTCGGTGTGATCCCCTACAACCCGCTCGGTGCGGGGATGCTCACTGGTAAGTACCAGCGCGGCTCGGAGCCGCCCTCAGAGTCGCGGTTCGCGATGGGGGCCTACGGCACCATGTACCGAGGCCGCTACTGGAACGACGCCATGTTCGACGTCGCCGACGCGGTCACCGCAGCCGCCCGGGAGGAGGGCTGCACGCCCGCTCAACTGGCCGTGGCCTGGCTGCTCGCCCAGGAAGGGGTGACCTCGCCCATCGTCGGCGCCTCCCGGCCGGAACAGCTGGACGACACCGTCCGGGCGGTCGAGATCAAGCCCTCGGAGGCGACCCTGAAGCGGCTGGACGAGGCCTCCTCGGCCTTCCGCTAGGGCGGCCGCCCGCCCCAGGAGCCTGCGGTGGGAGTAGTCTGCCCCCGGGGAGATTTGAACTCCCACCTGGACCGGTTTTAAGCCGGCTGCCTCTGCCGTTGGGCTACGGGGGCGAGCCCATTATCGGTGCCGGAATCTCGAGCGCGCGGGCAGCATATTTGTTGACATCGCGCACAGTCGCTGAAATGCTCCGGCTGTGGAGGAAGGGCTGGGGCTCCTTCGCCGGCTTTCTTCGGCGGCGGCCCTGGAGGGGCTGGTCGCGGCGACGCGCGCGCTGCCGCCCGGGCGCCTCGGGGCCGCCGACTACCGAGTGCCCGCCTTCGAGCTGTTCGCCGATTGGGACATCGCGTGCCACTACGCACCGTTCGACCATTTCGAGCCGGCGGCCCGGGTGGCGCTGGTCGGCATCAACCCGGGCACGGCCCAGGCCTCGGCCGCTTTCGCCGCCGCCCGTGACGCGCTCTGGGCGGGCACCTCCTGGGCGGAGGCGTTGCGGCGAGCCAAGCGCACGGCCGCGTTCTCGGGGCCGATGCTGACCAACCTGGCCAGGATGCTCGACGCGATCGAGCTTCCGCGGCGGCTCACCGAGGCAGGCGCCCCCGAGGTGAGCAGGGCTCGGGCGCTCTTCGGCACCGACCGCACCGAGGTCCACTGCACGTACTGCGTGCGCTACCCGGTGGCGGTCAACGGGCGCGACTACACCGGCCGGCGGCCCCTGCTCGCGCGCTCGCCGCAGATGCTGGCCTTCGTCCGGGAGGTACTGGAACCGGAGCTGGCGAGCGTCCCCAACGCGATCGTGATCCCGCTGGGCCGGATCGCGGGCGAGGCGGTGAGCACGCTGGTCGAGGCCGGCCGGCTGGACGGCGAGCGGGTCCTGCTCGGCCTGCCCCATCCCTCGGGTACCAACGGGCACCGGGAGCAGGACTTCGAGCGCGTCCGCGAAGAGCTCCGGCAGGGGCTCAGGCGTTGGTTTGGGCGCCGGCCGGCAGCCGCCGCGGGGGCGCGGATGCCGCTCCCACCGGCCTCCTTAGAATCCGTGTGATGCGGCTTCGCGAATTTGGGGCGCGCAACGAGGAAGAGCCCGAACCGGACGAACCCGAGATCCCGGAGATCGAGCCGGAGACGGCACCCGCCGCGGCCGCGGCGATGGTGCCCGCGGTCGCGGCGCCGGTCGATCGCGACTACGAGTACCGGGTCGAGTCCCTGACCACGGCGGAGGTGCTGGACGGCAAGTCGCTGCCCGGCCTGCTCGAGGATGTCTCGCATGAGGAGTGGCACCTGGTCGACGTGATCGACTGCGGCGACCGCAAGGCGGTCCTGCTGCGCAAGCGCAAGGAGAAGAAGCCGGATCGGCGGCCGCTGGGGTTCTTTCCGCCCGGTCGCTGAAGCCGGACGTTCTCAGCCGCTCGGTAGGGTTGATCCTGTGACCACCCCCGCGCCCAGGAAGCGAAGGAAGGTCCTCCTGATCGAGGACGACGCGGCCATACGAGCCGTGGTGGCCGAGGTGTGCCGGCGGGACGGCTACGACGTCATCGAGGCCGGCGCCGGCCGGCAGGGCGTCCAGACCGCGATCGCGGGCGAGCCCGACATCATCGTGCTCGACTGGGTCCTCCCTGACATCAGCGGCATCGAGGTGTGCCGCGAACTGCGCCGGCAGGGGGTGACCTGCACCATCATCATGCTCACCGGGCGGAGCTCGAAGGTGGATGAGGTGGTCGGCCTGGAGGTGGGCGCCGACGACTACGTGACCAAGCCCTTCGATGCGCGCGCCCTCTCGGCGCGGCTGGGCGCTCACCTCCGCCGGACCGCCCTGGCGCCCCCGGGCACGCAGCGCGAAGGGCTGCTCAGCGTGGGTGGCGTGGAGATCGACACCGAGGGCCGGCGGGTCCGGGTCAACGACCACGAGGTCAAGCTGACGATGACCGAGTTCAACCTGCTGGCGCTGCTCGCCGCCAACCCGGGCCGGGTGCTGACCCGCGCCCAGCTCCTGGAGAAGGTCTGGGGGTACCTGGCCGACGTCGACTATCACTCCGTCGACCCCCACATTCAGCGGCTGCGCAAGAAGCTGGACGGCAGGCTCGAGGGCGCGTCGGGCGTGTCGCTGGAGGCGGTCCCGGGACTCGGCTACCGGCTCTCGCCCCGGGCCTAGGTGTACTTCCCGAGGACATGGTTGACGAGCACTGTGCCCGGAGGCCTGTC
>CAYLIP010000105.1:0-4856 GCA_964383855.1 uncultured Actinomycetes bacterium
ACCGCAAGCCCGAGGGCATCTATCCGACCGACCACATCCCGACCCGGCGGGCGGCGGCCAGGGAACGCTTTGCCGAACTGCTCGGCGAACTGACCGCCGACGCATGAGGGCCGGCCGGAAAGGCGCGCGGCCCGCAGCTTGAGCCGGCGGCGCGCGGCCGTCCGGCCGCAGTCGACAGGGCTGGTCACGGTTGCCGGCGTCCCGCTGCAGGTTCGCCGGTCAGGCGCCGGCCGGCCCCTGCTTCTGCTCAACGGCCTGGGCTGCAGCGTTGAGACCTGGCAATCGCTGGGGCAGCACCTGGAAGGGTTCGAGACCCTGGCCTTCGATCCGCCCGGAATCGGTCAGTCGCCCGCAGCTCGATGGCCGCTGACGATCGGGCGGATCGCCAGGCTGGCTCGCGGGGTCGCCGACCAGGCCGGCTGGACACGGTTTGACGTCCTCGGCCTCTCCTGGGGCGGCACGGTGGCCCAGCAGCTGGCCCACGAGGAGCCGGCCCGCGTGCGCAACCTGGTGCTCTGCGCGACGACGTTCGGGCCCGGCTCGTTCTCCATCGACCCGGTGGCGATCGGCCTCATGGCCGTGCCCTGGCGGCCGCGCTCGACCGCCTACTCCCGGGCGGCCGCCGCCTACCTGCTCGGGCCCGACGTCGACCTGTACCCCGAGGCGTACGCCGCCTTCCTCAGCAGCTGGCGGCCTCCGACGCTGCACGGGTTCTACTCGCAGGTGCTGGCGGCTTCCACCTGGAGCAGCCTTCCCTGGCTGCGCAGGCTGCGGCAGAGGACCCTGGTCATGGCCGGCCGGCATGACCGGCTGGTTCCTCTTTTCACCCAGCGCCTGCTCGCCCGCGCCATACCGGAAGCGCAGCTCGACCTGAGCGACGGCGGCCACCTGTTCCTGCTCCTGCGGGCGCGGGAGTCGGCCGCACTCATCCGTCAATTCCTTGGCGCGGAGAACGCCGGGGCTTATCAGACCGGCTGAGGAGCCATGCCCCCCGGCCTGGCCGGAATCCGGGCGGCGCTATGCCCGGGCGAGCTGAGAGCGGGCCTCACCCAGCGCGGCGTCCACGATCAGCT
The DNA here is from genome assembly GCA_964383855.1 of uncultured Actinomycetes bacterium. GTDB lineage: Bacteria > Chloroflexota > Dormibacteria > Dormibacterales > Dormibacteraceae > CAZHAC01. The sequence continues at coordinate 1,074 of CAYLIP010000105.1, forward strand.
CAGCGATGGCCAGGCTCGAGGTGGCGGCCGGCGAGGGGGCGTTTCGGACCAGGAGCATCTGCCCCGTCCGCTGGATGATGAAGTCGTCGACCAGGCCGCCGCGGCGATCGATCGCCTGCGCGCGCACCCCGCTTCCGGCCGGCGCCAGGTCCTCGGTCCTGAGCGCCGGCAGATACCGGCGCGCCCGGCCCGCGTAGGCGCGCCGCGATAGGGATCCCCAGACCTCCTGGAGCCCGGTCTGCCAGTAGCGGCCGGCCATCCGCCACGTGCCCGGCCAGGCGAGGATGCGGCGAAGGTCGCGGAGGTCCACGTCGCGGCGCCGGTAGCCCTCGACCGCGAGCGCGAGCACTGCGTTCGGGCCGACCATGACCTCGTCGTCAACCCCGCGCGTGAAGTGGACTCCGAGGAACGGGTAGCGAGGATCGGGCACCGGGTAGATCAGGCCGCGCACCCGCTGCGCAGCCACCGGTGCCAGGCGGTAGTACTCACCTCGAAAGGGGATGATGCGAGGCTCCGGCGAGGCCCCGGCCATGCGCGCGACCGCGTCCGTCCCCAGCCCGGCGCAGCAGACCACGAGGTCGGCGGAGATGTGCTCCGGCTCCGGCCCCTCTCCCCTCCCGACGGCGACCGTGACGCGATCGCCGTGGTCCCGCAGCCCGGTCACCGGGCGCCCGAGCAGGACGCGCCCGCCCGATTCCCTGATGTCGTCAGCCAGCCGCCGGGCGATCGCCACATAGTCGACGACCGCGGTGTGCGGGGAGTGCACGGCCGCCAGGCCCTCGGCGTCGGGCTCGACGGCTCGGAGCTCGCTCCGCGTCAGCACGGCCACGTCGGGCACGGCGTTGGCGATGGCCCGGTCGCGGATCGTCATCAGGGCGGGTATCTCTTCGCGGGTGCTCGCGATCACGAGCTTCCCGAGCTCCTTGAAGGGCAGCTGGCGGGCGGCGCAGTAGTCGCGGAGCAGCTGAGATCCGCGCCGGCACAGGGTCGCCTTGAGCGATCCCGGCGGATAGTAGACGCCGGCGTGGACGACGCCGCTGTTGTGGCCCGTCTGGTGCGCGGCGATGGAGGTCTCTTTGTCGATGACCGTGAGTTCGATCCCGGGCAGCCGGCGGGCCAGCTCGCGCGCGGTGGCCAGGCCCAGGATCCCGGCGCCCACCACCACGGCTCGGCGGATTGCTTCAGTCAATCCTTGAATACTGCCATGGGCTTCCTCGGCGCATGGCCGGACGGTTGGCCCTCGGCGCCGGTCGATGCTGATTCCAGCAGCTCCGGACGATCGACAACGATGATCCGGGCAAGCTCATCATCCCCGCCCTGGAGGGTCTGGTCGGATCCGGGGCCCTGCTGGTGGTGGGCACCGGCCACAAGAGCACGGATGCCCCGCGCCGCCGTTTTCCGCAGGACAACGTGGTCATCGAGGATTACGTCGACTTCGAAGCAGTCCTTGACCGTGCGAGCATCTTCATCTGCAACGGGGGCCACGGGAGCATCCTTCTCAGCCTCTCCAGGGGCGTCCCCGTCATCGGCGCCGGTGTGCGGGAGGGCAAGAACGACATCAACGCCCGCGTCGAGCATTTCGGCGTCGGCGTCAACCTGCACACCGAGACTCCGAGCGCGGCGCGGATCCGCGATGCGGCGGAGCGTGTCCTCGCCGAACCGTCTTTCAGAAAGCGAGCGGAGGAGGTGCGGGACGCGCTCGCGCGATACCAGCCTCTCGAGATCATCGATCGCTACATAGAGGAAGAGGTCGGCTTGCTCAAAGCTGGCTGAGCGCGCCGCGCCGGCCGAGATCCCAGAAAGGCAACCCCGGGTCGGGCACGAGGCCTGGATGCAGCAGGTGACCGAGCTGCCGCACCCCATCCGCGAGCCGCGGCCCGGGGCGCGAGAAATACGCGTCTCCATCCACGACCACGGTCCTCACGGGCAGTTCCAGCTGCCGGGCCCGCTCCCTCGCTTCTTCGATTCCAAACCCGCAGGCGGCCACGACTACCACCTCCGGGCGGGCGGCGACGACCGTTTCCCATGTCGTGGGCGCCGAGTACTCGCCGCGCCGGCCGGCGATACTCTCACCGCCCGCCGCCTCCACCATCTCCGGCACCCAGTGGCCGGAGTCGTAGGGCGGATCGATCCATTCGGCGACGAAGACGCGCGGCCGTCGCGCTCCGGCGACCCGGGCCCTGACGCCTTCGATCGTGCTGCGCATCTCGCCCGCCAGCCGGGCGCCGGCGGAGGCGGCCCCCAGGCGCTCGCCCAGACCGCTGATCGAATCGACGACCTCCCGCAGGGTCCGCGGGTTCATCGAGTGGATCTGGGCACCCGCCGGGCAGACTGACTCGAGGTCACCGGTCGAGACCGCGCAGACCTGGCAGACGTCCTGCACGATGACCAGGTCGGGCCGGAGCGCGGCCATCAGCGCCGAATCCACCTCGTACAGCGACTCCCCGCCGGCGGAGGCGCTGGTTGCCGCCGCATCGATCTCGGCGTCGGTCATCGCGCCGCCGTCGAGACGGGAGCGGGAGACGACCGGGAGACCGGCCAGTTCGGGCGGCCAGTTGCATTCGTCGGAGATTCCGACCAGCTGATCGCGTAGGCCCAGGCGCGCGATGATCTCGCTCGCGCTGGGCAGAAGGGAAACGATCCGCATCGATCGATGCTACGGCTCAGGCCGCAGCGGGCACCTGTCGGATCCGAGGATGTCGATGCCTCTCATGAACCCGCGCATAGACTCGGGTACAGGAGCGGCATGCCTCTCGGCCTTCCGGAGGAGGATTCGAAATTGGCCAGCACCGTATTCGGACTCTTCAAGACAAGAGAAGACGCGGAGGCCGCCATCGCCAGGCTGGCGGAGGCCGGGTCGGCCGGAGAGCAGATCGGCCTCATGGGGCCGGGCTCGGCGGACCACAAGCCCTACGCCAAGTCGCTGGGAGCCGGAGTCGCCGGCGGCACCGCGGTGGGTGCGATCGCGGGCGGTCTGATTGGCGCCGCGGCCGTCGGCCTCATCCCGGGGATCGGCCCAGTCCTCGCCGCCGGCACGCTGCTCCCCGTGCTCTCGGCGGCGGTCACGACGGGCGCCACCGGCGGCGTGGCGGGCGCGCTGGTGGCCCTGGCGACCAACGACGATGAAGCGCTCTACTACCAGCAGCAGGTCGAGGCGGGTAGCTGGCTGGTGATGGTGGCGACCGAGGACGCCTCGGAAGCGGCCGCGATCCTGGCCGAGCAGGGTGCTTTCGGCTATCCCAAGCTCGGCGATCCCGGGCATGGCCCTCGCGTCTGATCCCCCCGCGGCGAAGTGGGCCGGCCGCCGGCCGGCCCTTCGCCGGCTACTCCGAACCCTGGTACTTGAAGGAGAGGTTGACGCGCGCGCGGTACCCGGTGACCTTGCCGTCTTCCACCGTCATGTCCAGACGCGTGATCTCGGCGACCCGGAGGTCACGCAGCGTGCGCGATGCGGTCTCGACCGCGTTCCGGGCGGCCGCCTCCCAGGACTCCGAGCTGGTCCCGATGACCTCCGTGACCCGATAGACGCTGTCGCTCATGGCCGCCTCCTGCTTTGAATCGCCGGCCGCCGGAGGGATGCCGGCGAGCTGTCCCCTGGGGATCATTGTGGCGCTCCCGCCGTCAGGCTTCGATGCCGGCGGCGTGGTCACCTCGAGGCCGGCCGCCATCGGGGTCCCGGTCGACCCGGTCCGGCTGCGCTCAGAGCCGTCCCAGGCCGGCGCCGGCCGTCACCAGCGCCACCACGGCGGCGCCGAACCCGATCCGGCCCAGCTGCACCAGAGC
>CAYLIP010000106.1:0-4771 GCA_964383855.1 uncultured Actinomycetes bacterium
TGGCCAAGGATGGCCGCATCCTGCGCCCGGCGTCGAAGTGGGTCGGCCCGGCGCCGCGGGCGACCACCGACAAAGCCGCCAGCTAGCGTCGGTCGGCGACCTCGTCAGGCGCGTGGTGCGGACGGGGCGTCGCTGTGGCGCTTAACGAGGTACGTCCCAGCGCCCGTAGTGCGCTCTCGAACCGTTCGTACGGCTGAGAGCGCGAGCCAGGCGCCCGTCATGATCGGGAGGATGGACAGGCCGAGCATCGCTTGGAGGTATGCGATCTCCAGATAGCGACGCTCCCAACTGGCCAGTCCCTCTGCGATCAACATCCAGGCGACCGGGAAAAGGAGCACCAGGTCCTGAAAGTGGAGGTAGGGCGCGATGAGGAGCGACCCGACCACCCCGGCAGCGACCGCCGGCTCGGGTCGCCCTTGCGCCCTTCCCCTTCGCGCCGCCAGCAACGCGACGAACGCAACGGCCAGCTGAAATCCCAGGCGTGCTTGTCCGGATAAGGCTGCGGCTGGAGCGATGTCGGTCGCAACCTCCCATGTTCCCGGATGCTGGGTCGCGGTCAGGAGGCGCAGGAGGAGATCGTGAATTGGCCCCGCGCCCGTGAGCAGGAGGGCGCCCACTAGTACGAGGAGCCCGGCAAGGGCCGCAGTGCACACCGGTCGCCAGTACCCGGCCGCGAGTAGGCACGCCGGCACGAGGAGGGCTAGCTGCGGCTTGAGCATCATCAGCGCGAAAGCGATACCCGCCGCCCACTGTCGACCCCCGCGAAGGAGGACGACCCCCGCCGCCAGCCCAAGTGCGACGAGGGCCACCGCCTGGCCGAGGGCCAGGGTCAAGATTGCGGGGGGGTACAGGGCGAACAGCAACCCGTGCAAGCGCCGATGGTCCTTGGGTGCGAGGAGCCAGAAGGTTGCTGTTAGGGCGCCGGCCATGAGCACCAGCCATATTGCAAACGCGGGGCCCAAGGGAAGCAGGGTAAGCGGCGCCACGATCCAGTCCAACAGCGGTAACCCGAGTGATTGCAGCTGAGGCGAGTCGCGGCTTATGACGCCAACCTCGCGGCCCACGCGCTGAAAGAGGTCGAGGTCGTAGACGTGGGCCCACCCGAAGCGGACTCCGATCGCGGCCTCTCGGTAGTACAGAGCGAAATCCGTGCGCCTGGGATCGCTGACGTACCGGAACAGGCGGCCGGGCGAAACGAGGTAGAGGAAACCGAACAACATGCCGAAAACCAGGGAAGCGCGGGCCAGGGTTCGGCCGGCGACCTGCCCCGCCGTGCCCAGGCCGAGCAATCTGGAGCGCATCGGCGCTGGAGCATACGCAAACGACGGCATATTGAGACACACCCAACCTGGACTCCTAGAGACTGGCGATTGACGGGGAACCTCCGCACTTCCAATGGACGCTCCATCTGCGCGAAACTTCACAGTTATTAACGCTGGCCTAGATGCCTTAGCCCTTGCCCTGCTCTACGGTCGCGCAAGCCATGAAGGCGCTAAGGGACGCGAGTCGCCCTGCCGCACCGCAATCGCTGGCCGAGCCCGGCATCGACGTATCGGTCGTAATCCCGTGCTTGAACGAAGCCGAAACCCTCGCAGCTTGCATCCAGGCGGCCAAGGAGGGGATTTACAGGACGGGCCTCGTCGGCGAGATCGTGGTGGCCGATAACGGGAGCACCGACGGGTCGATCGCCATCGCTGAGCGCCTTGGCGCCCGCGTCGTTCACGTCTCCGCCAGGGGGTACGGCAACGCGCTGCGAGGAGGAATCAGCGCCTCCCGTGGTCGCTTCGTTGTGATGGGCGATGGCGATCTGAGCTACGACTTTGAAGCAGTCGACGCATTTGTCCAGCGGCTTCTTGCCGGATTTGACCTGGTGATGGGCAACCGCTTCCAGGGTGGCATCGAGCCGGGCGCCATGCCCTGGCCGAACCGGTTTATTGGTAACCCCGTCTTGACCGCTGTCGGCCGCCTCCTCTTCGGCGCGAGCGCGGGAGACTTCCACTGCGGGCTCCGAGCATTCAGCCGCGTTGCCTACGATCGCCTGAGGCTGAACACGGCCGGCATGGAGTTCGCGAGCGAGATGGTCGTCAAGGCCTCGCTGTATGGCCTGCGGGTCGCTGAGGTGCCCATCGTGCTACGCCGGGACGGCCGCACGCGGCCCCCACACCTTCGGAGGTGGCGGGACGGCTGGCGCCATCTCCGGTTCATGCTCCTCTACAGCCCACGCTGGCTGTTCTTCTACCCCGGCCTTGCTCTTATGGCGGTGGGCGCCGCCCTCGGCGCGTGGCTGCTGCCAGGAGGCCGACGCATTGGTGCTGCCGGTCTCGACATCGACACCCTTTTAGTGGCGTCGGCGATGTTGACCGTCGGCTATCACGTGGTGGTGTTCGCCCTGTTCACCAAGGTATACGCGAGCCAGAGCGGCCTACTCCCGCCCAGTCGAACACTGGGCCGGGTCTACCGCTATGTGACCCTTGAGACCGGCCTTCTTGCAGGTGCCGCCATGTGCCTTGCAGGCTTCACGATCCTGGCTCTAGCGGCGTGGCACTGGGAGTCGATCGGCTTTGGCCGGCTTGACCCAAGCCGCGCCATGCGCGTGGTCATTCCGGCGACAACGCTTTTTGGTCTTGGAGTGGAAACGGTCTTCGCCAGCTTCTTCCTCAGCATCCTAGGTATCGAGCGCGCCGCAGTTGCGCCGACGCGCGAGTGAACGGCGGCGTCCGCAATATCGTATGGAAGTTAGCGGTAGATGGCCGCGACTGGCTGAAGAGGAGTGGCCTCTCCGGGCCACTCGAGCCCGCGCTAATGTGGCTGGGACCTCGCCTGATGCCGCCGCCAAAGGACGAGACAGAGGTGCTAATCGCGGACGATGTGCGTCTTGTGCTCCCAGCGCGCTTTCCAAGCTATCGTAACTACCTTACCGGCACCTACGAACGGGACCTCCGCGTCGCCCTGGATCAACTGGTTACACCGGGCATGCGGATCGCTGATGTGGGCGCGAATGTCGGCTATTACACAGTGCGCTTCGCTCGGTCCATCGGTCCGGAGGGCTCAGTAACGGCCTTCGAGCCAGATCCCGTGGCTCGCGCCTACCTGTCACGCAATTTGGCCCTCAACGGGTGCGTCAACGTCACGGTGGTCCCGGCCGCCGCAGCCAGCACGAGTGGCGAGGGGCGATTCCTGCAGGCGCAGCACGAACGAGGTCGTCTCACACTAGGGCCTGCCGAACTGCAGGTTGCCACGACGAGCCTCGACGACTACTTCTGCGGCATTGGCTGGCCAACAGTGGATCTTGTCAAGATGGACATCGAAGGCGGCGAATCTGATGCTCTGGCGGGAATGCACGAGCTTGTGCGCCGGAACCCAGAACTGGTCTTAGCGATTGAATACAGCTCGGTCTTGGTTCGCCGCGGCGGGGGCACGCCAGCGGGGTTCCGGGATTCCCTCATAGCGGCTGGGTTCAGGTTTGCTCACATCGTTGAGCAGGCGGGCCGCCCCGTCGAGTTATGCGGGTGGCAGCCACGGGGATCGGCGATGGTGAACCTGCTTGTCACGCGAAACGCACTGACCAGCGTCTTTGCCCGCTGACCAGACGCCGACGGCCGGCGCTGCGGCGAATGCCCTTCGCGTATTGATGCTCACCAACTATTTCCCTGAGCACGTGGGCGGCGTTGAGTCCGTGGGAGCGGCGCTTGCTGCCGGTTATCGAGCGTCGGGCGCGAAGGTCCACTGGCTCGCGGCTGGAGTCACCAAGGCACCGCATGTTGGTCCATCCGACGACGTGTCGCTGCGAGCCTGGAACGTGACCGAGCTACGATTCGGCTTTCCGCTGCCACTGCCTGGAGCTCAGGCCGCCCTTGAAATTTGGCGGCAGGTTCGCTGGTCCGCGGTAGTGCATTTGCATGACTCCCTGTACCCGGCGAACATCCTCGCACTTATCATCGCTCGCGCCTATCGTAAGCCCGTCATTGTGACGCAACACATCAGAGCGGGCGGATTTAAGAGCTCAGCCGTGCGCGTTCTGCAGTGGCTCGGATTTCAGACCGCTGGACGCGTCGTTTTGTCCAGCGCTGACCGGGTCGCATTTGTGAGCCGAGACCTGCTCGACGCGTTTCACAACTGGCGGTTCCGTGCACCGGTCGAGGTGATTGAGAATCCACTCGACACGTCGGTCTTCTACCCTGAGCCGAGTCAGGCGCGCCCACGTCTACGCCGCTCACTCGGGCTGTCGTCCGACCGGCCAATCGCTCTCTTTGTTGGCCGCTTCGTCGACAACAAGGGTATTCACGAAATTCGAACCGCAGCTCGGCAGACACATGACTGGTCTTGGGTGCTGGTCGGCCGTGGCGACGTCGACCCACAGGGCTGGGGCCTTGCCAACGTCCTTGTGGTGCCGCCAATGCCTCGCGAGAGGCTGCGTGGGTACTACGCGGCCGCCGACCTGTTGGTCCTGCTCTCTCGACAGGAGTCATTCGGCCTGGCCGTACAGGAGGCGCTCGCATGCGGCACGCCGGCGCTTACACGGCCGCAGGTAGCCCATGTATTGGGCTATCCACCGCATGTCTATCAGGCCGATCCGGACGCAGAGGGGTTCCTGGCCGAATTGAGAGCGGCCATGACCCGCGCGCGCGACGACGAGGAGAGGCGGTCGGCAGCCTCATACGCCGTGCAACGGTGGGCCAGAAACTCCATAGAGCGATACCTGGAGATCTTGGGCGACCTGGTTGCCCAGGGCGAATGAGCGTAGACGTGGGGTCCCCGAGGCCGCACCTAG
>CAYLIP010000107.1:0-4623 GCA_964383855.1 uncultured Actinomycetes bacterium
TTCGGGACCGTGAGGCCCCGGGTTCGAATCCCGGGCCCCCGACCGCCTCCCCGACCAACTTCGGTCGATGCGGCCCCAGTATCTAGCTCCTTCGGTCGGTGGGCCTGCCACATGGTGTGCCCAGTCACTAGCCCGAAGGACCACCATCCCGGGATTTGAACCGCCGCCCCTCAGCGGTGAAAGCCGGAGAAGTCCACTCTCGCGCTCTCGTTCCCCGGCGCTTAGGCAGTCCGCACTTTTGATGCGGTGGTGACGGCGTTGCTGCCGCGCGCCAGGTACCAGCCCGCCTCGAAGACCAGCCCGGCGGCTAGGACGGCCAGGAAGAGGAGCTGCTCATCGCCGTGGATGAAACTGCGCCCGATGACCGCTTCGGCGGCGTCGAAGACTGCCAGTGCCGACCAGCCGGCGCCGTCGATCAGGCAGTGGGCATGGCGGCAGCGCCAGAAGTTGAGCCCGCACCAGGCGCCGCCCGCTCCGGCAGCCAGGGCGTCCCCGGCCAGTTCCGCGGCCCTCGGCAGATGGGGCGCCAGCAAGAGCAGGCCGACCACGGCCGCGAAGAAGAGAATCACCGGCACGCCGGTTCTCGGCATGTAGCGGTCGACCGCGCGCTTTAAGGGCGTGTCGGCGGGGCTGGGGGGAGGCGACCAGCCGCAGAGGGCACGCGGGCTGCCACAGGTGGACGAGTCCTGGGCGAGGCTTACTGGGGTCATAGCGGGGCGAGGCTACGGTCTCCCCCCGGGGGAGAGTCAAGTGGTCTTTTGAGAGCGGGGGTCGCCGAGATCGAAATCGGACCGGCCGGAGAGGGCGGCCGAGTTGGCGGCCTCGAAGGCGTCGATCCGCGCGAGCGTCGCCTGCAACTCGTTGATCCGCTCCGCTATTCGCCGGCGGGCGGCCGTGAGGGCAACCGCGAAGCGGGGACCCATCGGTTCGCCGGAGCGCTGCAGGTAGCTGTCGGTCAGCTCCTTGATCTCGGCCAAGGTCAGGCCGAGGGCTCGCATGGCGGCGACCATGTTCACGCACCAGAGCGCGTCCTCGTCGAAGAGCCGGTAGTTACCCGCGCTTCTCCCCACCGTGTAGATGAGGCCCATGTCTTCGTATTCGCGGAGCGTCTTGACGGTCACCCCGGTCCGGCGCGACAGGCTCCCAATGGTCATCGGGGCCATACCTCAGATTCTGGACCAGGGTTCGGTCCGCCCCAGCCGTTCGTCGGCGTTCGTCCCCCGACCAGCAGCTCGAAAGGCCCTTCCTCAAGCAGGTTGTGAATCGGAATCCAGTAGACGCCAGTGCTCTCCATGGCGATGTGGGTGACGCCCTCTGCCACCAACCAAGCCTTCAGTTCGCGCACCTCGTGGGTCATGGTGCCGAAGGTCCGCGTCTCCTGTTTGACCGACGTCAGCACGCACGCCACCACCGTCTTCTTGTGCACGTCGAGCCCGCAACAGCCCTCGTGCACCGCTCGCATGGCCACCACCTCCAGCAGTGATGTGGCGAGGGAATGGCAGTCGTTCTGTCGAAGAGATTCCCCTTCGTCCTCCGGGCGGCGTTCGCCGGCGCGACAACAAGTAGGTGCCTATCGACCGCCCGCTCACGTTAACTTTCGCGCTCCGCTGCACCAGATCGGATCCCGAGCTCTGCTCCGCCGCCGCCCAAAGTTTCACACCCCGCTGGTGACGCCGCGTGTCAAACGCGTTGACATGCCCCAACCTCCATCCGCCAACTTCTCTCCTGCCTAGCTCCTTCGCTCGGTAGTCAGCTCGTAAACGGCCTCGATGCCAGGGACGACCGGCGCACTGGCCGGTGGCACGGTCCGGGAGTTCGGCTGCGACTGCTCCGCCGACACTGGATTTCGGATGAAGAAGAGTGCCAGCACTCCGGCCGCCGCCATCAGCGTGAGATGGAACCCGTACTCGATGCCGAGCAGTCCCCAGATATTGTTGCCGTTGATCAGATGGAGATTGTCGTGCGGCCACCAGTTGACCAGGTACCAGGCGACTGCGAGAAAGGCCGGCAGGGCCCATACCGACCTCTTGGCGCCGCGCAGCAGACCACGCCCGAAGACCAGAAAGGCGATCCCGGTGCCCAGCCCGAGCCCCTCGAACAGCTTCATGCCGAGCAGGAACGGCAGCACTGCGTCCGGCAGCCGCTGGCCCAGCGGCAGCTGGGGGGGCGGAAAGATGACCAGGGAGGCTGGGATCGAGATGACGGCGATCGTTACGGTAACGAGCGCAACCCTCCATCGAAGGCCGCGCCCTCTCGCCGAGGCGTCCGCCGGCGCGGCCCCCGTGAGGGCTTGGGCGAAGAAGAGGGCCAGGACGCCGCCGAGGACGATCATCCCCGCGTGGAAGCAGTACTCCAGCACCACGTTCATCCAGATGAAGCCGTTGAAATCGAGCCGGTCGGCCACGGCGTGCAGGTGGTCGTGGGCCCACCAGCTGAGTAGGTCGAACGCGATTGACCCGTAGGCAGCGACGGCCAGCTGCGGCGGCACCGGCAGCCGCTTGATTGCCGGGTAACCGAAGAGCAGGAAAGCGAAACCGCCGCCCATGGCCAGGCACTCCGCTGCCAACAGGCCGTAGCCGAGCGCCTGGGCGGCGCCTGGAGCGGTAACCGGGACCGTGGGTGGCCAGACCGCGAAAGTCAGTGGGAAGGCGATAACCGCGACCCCCACTGTGACTAGCCAGGCCCGGAATGGAACTGTCATGGCGAGATCTCCCCTTTCAATCAACCAAGCGCCCAACCAAGCGCCGAACCAAGCGCCGAACGGACGCAGGCTAACCTAACTAAGTTAGAATTACAAGATAATGTTAGGCTTGCTGGCGGTGTCTGAACCGGCGCGTTCCTGGCTCGAGAGGCGGCGACAGGCGTCGCAGGCTGAGATCCTCCGCGCGGCCTGGGAGATCGTGGGCCGCGAGGGTGTCGCCGCCCTCACACTGCGGGAGCTGGCGGCAGCGATTGGAATGAAGGCGCCCTCGCTTTACTCCCACTTCCCTTCGAAGCTCGCCATCTACGACGCTCTGTTCGCGGACGGCTACCGCGAGTTCCTTCAGCTGCTTCCTCCGCTGGAGCCGCCGCCCGCCGATCCCGAGGCGGATCTGCGCCAGTTCTGCCACGAGTTCATGCGCTTTTGCTTGGCCGGGCCGGCCCGCTACCAGCTGCTCTTCCAGCGGCCGGTGCCCGACTTCGAGCCGGGCCCTGAGTCCATGCGCCTGGTGACCGGCCTCGGCGAGTACCTGGAACGTGCCGCCGGGGTGCTCGGCTTTCGGCACCCGGCAGCTATGGACATCCTGACCGCGCTGACCAGCGGCCTGGCCAACCAGCAGCTGGCCAACGATCCCGGTGGCGACCGCTGGGTCCGCCTCGTCGACGACGCGGTCGACATGTTCCTCGACTATGTCAAGCGCTGACGCGGTAGATGCGCGCTCGCTCCCGAGACTGGCGCGAGAGCAGTGCATGCGCCTGGCGAGTCTCGAGTCCGATCGTTTCGCGCGCCTGCTCGGGGAGCTGGCAGCGGCCGATTGGGAGCGGCCGACCGATTGCACCCTCTGGACTGTGCGCGACATCGCGCTCCACCAACTGGCGGTCGCGGAGTGTTGGGCCTCGCTGCCCGAGTTCCTCTCCCAGTACCTGCGCGGGCTCCCGTTCACGCTTCGCCGCCAAGCCCAGCCGGTCGACGGCGCGAACCAGGTTGGGATCCGGGATCGTGCTGCACTCAGCCGCGACCAGCTCCTCGAGCGCTTCGATCACGCCCGCCGGCGCCTGCTCGAGGTCCGCGCCGGCGCTGGGCCCCTGCTCCGCGGAATCCCGCTCCCGGCAGGGCCGACCGGCTGGACTTCGGTCGGTGAGCTCTACGACCTGATCCTCACCCGGGACACCTGGACCCATCGTGTCGACATCTGCCGGGCGACCGGACGCGGGTTCGAGGTCGACGCGGAGGCCGATGGGCTCTTTGTTGCCGACCTCGTGCGCGACTGGGCGGTCCGGCACGGCCGGCCCTTCCACCTGAGGCTTACGGGCGCGCTCCCCGCGTCCTATTCCGTGGGCGTGAACGGCGACAAGATCGCGATTGACGGCGTCGAGTTCGTGCGGGCGATCTCTGGGCGGCGGGCGGAGAGCGGCCTGCTCGGTGTCCAAATCCTTTTCTGAAGGGCGAGGGCTTTGGGCGCCGGCTATTCCTCCGCGGCCACCACCTCCACAAGGCCGGCGCTGCACCTTCGGCGACAGGGCGGAGTGGTACGTCAACCTGCTGGCGGTCGGTTCCGCGGCGGTGACCTACGGGGGCGGACGCCGGTTGTGCCGGGCTATCAATCTTTACCTGGCCTTGCAGGCTTTCCTCCTAACGAGCGCGCTGTTCCGGAACCTTGGCATCAACGAGTTCCTGCAGCTACTGCACAGCGAGGCCGTTTTTCGGCAGCTGAAAAGGGCGTCCGCTTCTCTCGCCGAGCTGTGGCCGCACTCTCCCTGGCGACCGACCGGATGGAGCCTCGGACTGCGGCCACAATCGGCCGGCTTCGAGGCATCGACACCGAGCCCAGCCGGTTAGCTGTGGGTGTCCCCACGGATCAGGCGCAGGACGCTCGTCTCGGACTCGACACGGTTCAAATAGTGTCCCGTCCCCCCGACCAC
>CAYLIP010000108.1:0-4226 GCA_964383855.1 uncultured Actinomycetes bacterium
GCATCGAGCACGTGATGCTCAACACCAACGGCAAGCGGATCGCCCGCGACGATCGCTTTCTCGCCGACCTGGCCGAGCTGGGCATCTCGATTTACTTTCAGTTCGACGGTTTCGACGCTCGCACTTACGAGCTGCTGCGGGCGGAGCCCGGCATCCTGCCCGAAAAGCTGACGGCGCTCGACCGCCTGGCTGAGGCCGACATCGGCGCCGTGCTGGTGGCGGCGGTGGAAAGGGACGTTAATGACCACGAGGTGGGCCAGTTGGTCCGCTTCGGACTGGAGCACCCCGCCGTGCGAGGGATCAACTTCCAGCCGGCGTTCCACGCCGGACGTCACGATGGACACGATCCCCTGCGGCGGTTGACGATCCCGGACGTGCTGCGCGGCATCGAGGAGCAGACCGACGGGCTCTTCCGCGTCGACGACTTCGTGCCTGTGCCCTGCTGCTTCCCGACCTGCAATTCGGTCACCTACGCCTACCTGGACGGCGACCGGGTCATCCCCCTGCCCCGGGTGCTCAACGTCGACAGCCACCTCGACTACATCACCAACCGGGTCATCCCCGATCTCAGCGCCGAGGTTCGTCGAGCGCTCGAGGGTCTCTGGTCCTCTTCGGCGGTTCCCGGCGGCGACCGCGCGGCCAGCGACTTCGCCTTCAGCTGCAGCTCGTGCGACCTCTCCGCCGCCACGCCGCGAGAGATCGCGAAGCAGATGTTCATGGTCATGCTCCAGGACTTCATGGACCCCTGGACCTTCAATCAGAAGAACCTGATGAAGTGCTGCAAGGAGTTCCTGCTGCCCGGAGGCCATCAGATCCCCTTCTGCGCCTACAACTCGGTCGGGTATCGGGAGCAGGCGCGCGAACAGCTGACGCGTCGGGAGCGGGAGCGCCGGCGAGCGCGCCGCGAGGGCCGGCCCTACCTACCGACGCCGATCGAATTCAAGTTTCCGCGGCGATGAGCGCCCAACCCACGGCGTCCGGAGCGGAGATCAAAGCCTGCTGCGCCGCCGTTTACGGGAGCCGGTGGGCGCAGCTCCTGATCGGCGACGTGATGCATCCGGGCGGGATCCCGCTGACGCTGCGGCTCGGCACACGCCTGCGGCTGCGGCCGGGCGACCTCGTCCTCGACCTCGCCACCGGTCGCGGGGTCTCGGCGCGTTCCCTGTCGCGGCGCTTCGGCTGCTCCGTGGTCGGGGTGGACCTCAGTGAGGCCAACCTGGAAGCCGCGCGGAGCCGCACGGCCGCCGGCGACCGGGTGGTGTATGAGGTCGGCGACGCCGAGGAACTCGGCTTCGCCAGCGGCGAGTTCGACGCCGTGATCTGCGAGTGCGCGTTCTGCACCTTCCCCGACAAGGAGAGGGCCGCCGGCGAGATGGCCAGGGTCGTCAAGCCGGGTGGTCGCATCGGAATCGCCGACCTGGTGCGCCGCGGTGACCTGCCCCCGCCGCTGCAGACGATCTCGGCCTGGGTCGCCTGCATCGCGGACGCCCGCCCCGAGACGGACTACGTCGCGCAGCTGGAGCGGGCCGGCTTTGCCCAGCCCTCGATCGAGGTGCACGACTACGCGCTGGCCGAGCTGGCCAGCCAGATTCGCCTCCGCCTGCTCGGGGCCACCGTCGCCCAACGCCTGGGCCGGCTCAAGCTGCCCGCAGCCGATCTCGAGATGGCCATAGACCTCACCCGAACCGCCGAGCAGGCGATCAGCGATGGCCTGCTCGGCTACGTTCTGATCAGCGCGAAGATGAGCTGAGAGGGGTCTGACGATGCTGTGGGGCGTAACGGTCGAAGCCGGTGGTGCGACCGCAGAGGTCGTCGAGGCTGCCAGGCGTGAGCTCGAACGCTTCAAGGGCGGCGCAGAGGTCGATGGCGATCGGCTGCTTGTCAACTTCCAGGTCGAAGCACCCAGCGCGAAGCGGGCGGCCAGGGTCGCCCTCGTGATCTTCGGCCGCGTGGCGGGCCAGATCGAGCCCGGGCGGTTCGAGCTGGAGCGCCTCGGATAGCGACTCAGCCTCCGGCGAACTGTTCTGCCCGCATCTCCGTCCGACTGGGCTCGAGCAGCATGGCGTGCGAGATGGTGTTGAAGGAGACGTAGTGCATGACGCTGGCGACCAGCTCGACCAGCGCCTGCTCCTCAAGCCCCAACGTCTTCCGCAGTAGGGCCGTGGTGTAACCGGTCATGTAGGGGCTTTGCCGGGAGGCCGCCACCGCGAAGGCGATGCACGCCTTGGCCGGCTCGTCGAGGCGTCCGGCGGACATCACCAGGCGGTCTTTGCGCCAGCTGTTGACGAGCATCCTCGGCAGGTGGGCGAGGCTGCGCCAGAGCAGGGGCACGTGAGCGATGCCGAGACTCTTCCGCGCCCACCCCGCGATCTCGTCCACCACCTCGCGGGCCTCGCTCTGCAGTCCGGTCGGGTCGACCGGCCGGACAGCGAGCGGACCTGAGGGCTCGATCGGGTCCGGGAGGTCGACCGGAAGGCGGAGCGCCTCCGCCGCAACGCACAGACTGGCGACGTGTTCAGCGACCGCCATGATCTCGCTGACCCCACGCTCGCCGATCCCCAGCCGGAGCACGCCGGCCGTGTGAGCCGCCAGTCAAAACTCGCAGCGGTTGTGCATCGAGACTGCGGCATGCATAGCCTCCTTGGTCAGCGCCGGGATCTTGCCCTGAAAGCGATAGCTGTACAGCATCTGGCGGTAGTTCGCCTCCAGGTGCTGTGGCCAGTGGAGCTGCGCGCGCCAGATCATCGACATCTCGTCCGGCGGGGTCCCGAGCCGCTTGGCCACGGCGTTGACAACCTCGCGGTTCTCCGGCTCCAGCTCGTCGCTCCTGGGGAGTCGCAGTGTCGTCATGGATTCACCTCCAGTTGCTGGTGCGATAGGCCATCGGCAGCTCGATCACGGTCGGCGTGGTCGCCGTTTCGAGGAGTTCGAGCGCGCCCTCCACCACCTTCCGCTGCCTCTCAGCGTCGTGAGGAGCACCGAGCGTCCGTCCCATCGGGTGGCGGGTAACCAGAGCCCGGGGGACGCGCATTGCTTCCGCGACGTGCCGGAAGGCGCGCACGTAAACGGCCACCGTCGGGATGCCAGCCTCCTCGATCAACCGCGCGAGGTGTCCCACGGACACGTGGCACACCGGTCAAACCGGGACCAAAAGGACGGCGTCGATCCGATCTTGCTTGAAGCTCTCCACCCAGTCCGGTCCGCATTCCTTGAGGAGCCGCGTCTGGGCGGTCGCACCGACGAACGAGTAGGCATGCTGGGCGAGCTCGCGGAAGCGTCCCTCTGCCTGGAGCTCCCGCAGCCGATCGAGAGGAAAGACGACGTTGGGGTCCTTCTGCGCCCCTCTGACGTCGTAGCCGCCGTGGCGCACTCGCAGCCGGCCGGCGGGCGTGTCGGACGGGATGGTCGTCAGCTGCGGCGCAGTGCGCAGGAACTCCAGGATCCGGCTCATGGCCTCTTCCTGGGTCATCGACTCAACGCCGAAGGGCTTGGGGTCGTTGCCTTCGACGAAGTGGCCGCTGGAGGCAACCAGCCCGAGCCTGGCATCGGCCAGCGGCCGACTCATCGCGACGAAGGGGCCGTCCTCGTATTTTGGGGCGTGTTCGCCTTCGGGCCCGGTGTATGCCCTCATCTGGTACTCGTAGACAAGCTGGACCAGGCGGTCGACGCCGCCGTCGTCGATGGTTTCCCCCAGCCGGCGCAGCAGCTGCTGGAAGAAGTCCGCCGCCTCTTCGGAGCTCAGCCGCTTGAGGAACTTGAAGGCCAGGTCGGAGCGGGTGCCGTAGTTGAAGGAGTTCTTGAACTCCTCGAGAGACTCGTCCACCTCTCTTTCAGAAACTCAGGCGGCGGACTCTGATTCCGTCAGCGCGTCCTGAAGCTCCCGACGTGTGGGCTCGACCAGGACGCGACCGTCGGGAAAGACGATCGTCGGAACGGTTCGGTAGCCGCCGTTGAGCCGCAGGACGAGGTCGACCGCGGAGGGGTCACGGTCGATATCGATCCACTTGTAGCTCACCTCGCGCTCGTCGAGCAAACTCTTCGCCAGCCGGCAGTCGCCGCACCACGAGGTCGCATAGACGACGATGCCTTGTTCCGCGATTCGATTCGTTGACATGCTGGCGATCTTCAGACAGCGTCTGGCCCGCGCGCTGTGACGGGCATCACGGAATGGGAGCCGACGGCCCGCTAACGTCGGCAGTGACTTTTTCGAGGAGGCTGAACCCAAT
>CAYLIP010000109.1:0-3860 GCA_964383855.1 uncultured Actinomycetes bacterium
GAATTCCCGATCCCGACGCCGAGGTCGGGCACTGTGTCCACCGCATCGCTATGCATCCATCGCGCCCGAACACGCTCTTCATGCAGAAGCACTGGGATGTCATGCGCAGCGACGACGCCGGTGAGTCGTGGCGTGAGATCAGCGGCGACCTGCCGACCGACTTCGGATTTGCGATCGACGTCAACGCGAACGAGCCGGACACGATATATGTCGTGCCGATCACGAGCGATTCCCACCACTACCCGCCCGACGGCAAGCTTCGGGTTTACCGGAGCCGGACGGGCGGCAACGAGTGGGAAGCTCTCACCGACGGGCTGCCGCAGAGCAACTGCTACGTCAACGTCCTGCGGGACGCGATGGCGATCGACTCGCTCGACACCTGCGGCGTCTACTTCGGGACCACCGGCGGCCAGGTGTACGCCTCGGCCGACGCCGGCGACACCTGGAAGCCGATCGTCAGGGACCTGCCGGCCGTCCTGTCGGTGGAAGTGCAGACGCTCCAGTGATCCGCGTCATCCTCCCTCCCCAGCTGCGGACGCTCGCCAGCGTCGGCAGAGAGGTGGGGGTTGAGGTCGAAGGCGAGGTCACGCAACGCTCGGTGCTGGATGCGCTGGAGGCCGCCCATCCGGCGCTGCGCGGGACCATCCGCGACAGCCTGACGCAGAGGCGCCGGCCGCTCGTGAGATTCTTCGCGTGCGAACAGGACCTCTCCGACGAGGCGCCCGATGTGCCGCTGCCGGATGCTGTGGCGGCCGGGCGGGAGCCGTTCATGATCGTCGGCGCGATGTCCGGCGGCTGAGCCGGCACCGCCCGACAGCACTCCGCGGTCCCAACGGCTCGGTCCCGAGATCAATACAATCGGGGTTTTGGCGCAAGTTACTTGCGAACGGAGGACTTTTGAACGCACACGACTGCCCGGCTTGCGGCAGGACCATCGAAGACTCGCCCCGCTGGCTCTGCGACCGCTGCAGCGATCGCTGGGAGCTGGCCATCATGGCTCAGACGGACCCTCGGCGCGCAGCGGCCGACCGCGCCGAGTCCCGCGCCATCAGAGCTTTCGGCGACCGGAAATCGTCTTAGCCCCTTCCCAAAAGGTGCAGGCGCTGCCGTAAGGGCCGGCAGTGCTCCACCCCACGAAATCTTCGATTTCGCGGGGACCCTGGATGGACCGTGAGTCCCGTCTTCCAGACGAGAACTAGCGCCGCAACGCCGACAAGAGGAGGGCGGGTCCGTGGGGGGAACCTCGGGTTCCCCCCACGCTTTTTATGGGTGCAGGATCACCTTGGTGTAGCCCTCGATGCGCTTGTCGAACTTCTCGTAGGCCTGGGGCGCCTGGTCGAGAGGCACCTCGTGCGAGACGACGAAGCTGGGCTTGGCGCGACCGGCGATGATCAGGTCCCGCAGATACCGGTTGTAGCGCTTGACGTTGCACTGGCCGGTGCCCATACGGAGTCCCTTCTCGAACATCTTTCCGATCGCCACCGAAAGCATGCCCTGCTTGGCCCTCTCATCCGGCCCGCCCGGGTCGCTGGGTACGTACAGGCCGGGAACGCCGAGAGCGCCGGTCGGGCGCACGGTCTGGATCAGGGCGTTGAGCACCACCGCCGGCTCTTCCCGCTCGCCTTTGGGGACGACGGCCTGGTAGCCGACCGCATCGACGCCCTTTTGGGCGCCCAACCCATCGGTCTGCTCCTTGACCTGAGTTGCGGGATCACCCTCGTCAAAGTTGATGGGGATGGCGCCGATGTCGCGTGCCTTGTTGAGCCGTTCCGGCACGCGGTCAATCGAAAACACCTTGGCGGCTCCGCGCAGCAAGGCCGAATAGGCAGCCATGAGGCCTACCGGTCCCGCCCCGTAGACGGCAACCGTTTCACCCGGTCGTACATCGGCCAGTTCGCAGCCGTGGTAACCGGTAGGAAAGATGTCCGCCAGGAGGACGAAGTCCGACTCCATCTCGTTGCCCGGCGGCAGCTTCAGGCAGTTGAAGTCCGCATAGGGCACCCGGAGCATCTCCGCCTGCCCTCCGGTATACGGCCCCATGGCGACGTAGCCATAAGCGCCGCCCGCAAAACCCGGATTCACCGTCAGGCAGAACCCGGTGTAGCCGCGCTCGCAGTTCTCACAAAAGCCACAGGCGACGTTGAAGGGCATCACCACGCGATCGCCCTGCCGCAGGCCGGTCACGCCGTCGCCCACCTGCTCGATGATCCCGAGGTTTTCGTGGCCGAAGACGATGCCTGGCTCGGCCGCGGTGCGGCCCTCATACATGTGCAGGTCCGACCCGCAGATCGCCGTTGAGGTGACCCGAACGATGACGTCGTTCGGGTGCTGAATCTGAGGGTCGGGGACGTTCTCGACGGCCACGTTGAAAGGTGCTTCGTATACGACCGCTCGCATATATCTCTCCTGTTTCAGGTCGAGGACCAGCGAAGTCGCAGTCGCAGGGAAGGTGTGCGGCGTCAGGGCGGCGAGCGGATGTTGCCGCCGGTGTCCCATGTCGGAGCAGCCCGAACGGTAGGCCTCACTTCGGACCCCGCTTTAGCCAGTCTAGAGGCGATGCCAAAGAGTGGCTAGACCAGCGGCCTGGTCGCCTCCTCGAGGATCTGAATCGGGTGGACGGCCGGCAGCCCGCTCATCTCGGCGAGATGCCACCGGCAGGTCTCGCTGTCGGAGGCGATCTGGTCCACGCGCGAGCGCGCCGCCAGGTTCGCGATCGGCCGGCCGATGGACTGCGCGATGTCGAATTTCTCCAGCTTCAGCCCGTAGGTGCCGGCTATCCCGCAGCACTCGACGCCGCTCTCGCTCAGATCCAGTCCACTCAGCCCGGACAGGACCTCGGGGACCGGGACGCCGACGCCATGCGAGCGCAGCTGGCACGGCGGGTGATAGAGGACGCGATGCGCGTAGAGGCCCTGAGGCTGTTCGATGCGTCCCGTCCAAACGCTCTCGCGCAGGAACTCGAAGACGTCGTGGACGGCTGCCGAGACCTCGTGCAGTTCGGGCGTGTCGATGCCCAGCACCTCGTGGTACTCGCGCCTGATCGCGTACGTGCAGCTGGTCGAGGTGCCCACGATCTTGAGCCCCGCCCGCGCCGCCGGCAGCAGCTTCCTGATGTTGGCTTCGGCGTAGCGCCGCGCGATCTTGAAATCGCCGTTGCTGATAAATGGCAGGCCACAGCAGTTCTGGGCCGGCAGATCGACGTCGACGCCGAACCGGGCGAGGGCCTGGACGGTGGCGACGCCCACCATCGGCTCGTAATAGTTCGTGGAGCAGCCGTGGAAGTAGGCGACCCTCATCCAGGGCTGGAAAGGGCGCGGCAGCCGGCCGAAACGAGCGCGGAATGTCGGGCGGCTGAACGAGGGAATCGGGGCGTCGCGGTGGATCTTCAGCCCCTTTTCGATCGCCACCCGGAGAGGCCTCACGCGCAGGGGCACGTTGGAGAGCGGCGCGAATGGGGATCCCAGGCGGCCTAGGAGCTCCGAGCTGCTGAGCAAACGGTTGCGGAGCGGAATACGGCCGCGGGCATCGTAGACCCGGGCGCGCGCCCTCGAATTGAGCTCGGCGGCCTTGACTCCCGAAGGGCACGCCCGGGTACAAGCGCCACACCCGCTGCAGTAATCGACCCACTCCTCGACCGGTCCGCCGATTCGGAAGCGCTGAGCTTGCGGGCCGCAGTACTTGGGCCCCGGGAAGAGGTCGGTGGCCGGCATCACCGGGCAGGCCGAGTTGCAGACGTTGCACTTGATGCAGCGGTCGGCGGAGAGCTCGACGGCGTCGAGCAAGAAGTCGCTCATACCGCCTGCCCAGGCCCAAAGCCCTTTTTCATCGGCCTGCTAGCGTCCCGCTCGCACAAGCGATGC
>CAYLIP010000110.1:0-1453 GCA_964383855.1 uncultured Actinomycetes bacterium
TTGATCTCCCGCGGGGCGGCATCGGCGATCACGACGCCGCGATCGATGACGACCACGCGCTGCGCCAGCTCGTCCGCCTCCTCGAGGTAATGGGTGGTGAGCACGATCGTCCGGCCCTGCCGGGCGAACTCGCGGATCCCGTCCAGGAAGGCCCGCCGCGACTCCACGTCCATGCCGACCGTGGGCTCGTCGAGGAAGATCAGCTCGGGATCACCGGCCACCGCCAGGGCGAAGTAGAGCCGCTGGCGCTGGCCGCCCGAGAGCTTGGACGCCTGCACGCTCGCCTGCTCGCCGAGGCCCGCCATCTCGATCGCCCGCGCGGCCGGCATCGGGCTCGGGTAGTAGCTGCGGAAGAGTTCGACGAGCTCTCCGACCCTGAGCGCCCCGCTCACGCCCGACTCCTGCAGCATCACGCCGGCCCGGCTCCGCGCGACCCGGTCGGAGGGCGGCCGGCCAAAGAGCCTTGCGGTGCCGGTGGTCGGGCGCCGCAGCCCCAGCATCAGGCTGATGGCCGTCGTCTTACCGGCGCCGTTGGGGCCCAGCATGGCGACGACCTGGCCGGGCTGGATGGCGATCGAGACCCCGCGCAGCGCCTGCACCGGGCCGTAGTTCTTGGTTGCTTCGATCAGCTCGACCGCGGCCTCGGCCACGGTCTCAGGGTACTTCGGCTAGGTGGCGGCGCCGGCGCCGGGAGCGGGGTCGACCTGGTCGGCGATGAAGACCAGCCGCTGGTTGGCGAAGGACCCCGCCCAGAGCGGCCAGCAGGTGGTGAGCGTGAGACGGGGCGTGGCGGTGGGCACCAGGATGGTGCGGTCATCAGGCCAGACGATGCGGCGGCTGTCGATGCGGTAGGTGTAGGTGCCCCACCGGGTGTCGAGCTTCACCTCGTCCCCCGGCTGCAGGTCGCCGAACTTGAGCCAGAAGACGTTGTGCGCCGCCACTCCCACGTTTCCGCCCTGGCCCGGCCAGGCCATGCCCGGGTAATGGCCGGGGCCACCGGCGAGCACGGCCGAGTCGACGCCCTCCGCGACCGCCGCCGAGTATCCGACCTTGGGAACCTGGATCTGAAAGTCGACCCCGTCGACCGGCCGCGGATCGATCTCGGGGGCGCGGGGACCGGCCACCACCGCTGCGGGCGGGCGCTGGCGGGCCCAGGCGTCGTCGAGGCGGCGCGCCTGCCAGAGGCCGAGTGC
This sequence comes from uncultured Actinomycetes bacterium, assembly GCA_964383855.1. Taxonomy (GTDB): domain Bacteria; phylum Chloroflexota; class Dormibacteria; order Dormibacterales; family Dormibacteraceae; genus CAZHAC01. The sequence goes on from CAYLIP010000110.1 coordinate 1,194, forward strand.
GACGTCGCCGAAGAAGGCGATCAGCAGGAGGATCCCGGTGATCACCAGCAAGCGGCCCAGGTGGACGCGGCCCAGGTGGACTCGGCCAAGATCGCGGCGGCCCGAATGAAGGGGGCCCGAGACGGGCCGCATGCCGGCTGGCATCAGCGACGGGCGGGAGGGCGGCCCACCGAGGTGGGCCGCCCGAGGAGGAAGTGGAGTGTCAAACGTGATAGCGCTGCTATAAGCATGTGCGATGACCGGGGCCCTGTCAACCGGGC
>CAYLIP010000110.1:1553-3795 GCA_964383855.1 uncultured Actinomycetes bacterium
CCACTCCCTTAGACGCCGTGTCGAAGGCGGGGAGCCGGCCCATATAGTGGCGGGCATGGCCGAGCCCGCCATCCGGTCCAACGCGGCCGCGCTGCCGGAGACCATGCTGGCCGAGATCGAGCGGCGACGGGCCGGGCTGGCGCGGCACATGGCGCGGGCCGTCGTCGCCCTCGTCAGCTGGGACGACTCGACCGGCCGGCCGCCCCGCCCCGAGGCGATCGCGCGCGCGTGCGCGGCCGGCCTCGACCTCTTCCTGGCCACCGCCCGCGAGGGGCGGCCGGCGACCGCCCGCGAGCTGCGCGAGGTGGCGCAGCTGGGAATCCTCCAGGCGCGCGGATCCCAGTCGGTGGAGCCGGTGCTGGCCGCTTACCGGATTGCGGCCAGGGTCGCCTGGGACGCCATCCTCCGGGCCTGGCGCGACCATGGCCAGGCCACGCCGGAGGCGATGGTGGTCACCGCCAACTACGTGTTCGGGGCGCTCGACCAGGTCGCCGCCGAGGTCACCCGCACCTACCTGCACGCCCGCGAGCAGCACATGCTGCGGGGCACCCGCGCCCGCACCCGGCTCTTCCACGCCCTCATCAGCGACACCTTCGACAGCGAGATCGCGCTCCAGAAGCAGGCGCTGGCGGTCAACCTGCCGATCGCCGGCGGCTACGTGGCGGTCGTGCTCAAGCTGATCGCGGCGGCCGACGAGGCCGAGCGCGGCGGCGAGGGCCTTGGCGACCTGGTCCCGCAGCTCGACCTGCCCGCCCGCGCCATCGCCCACGCGACCGATCCCAACACGCTGGTCGTGCTCTGGCCCGCCGACTCGGAAACGGCGGGCGCCGGCGCGCGCGACCTGGCGGCCCATATCCAGGAGGCGGCCGACGTGCGCTGGGGACCGGGGCGGGCCCGGATTCGCGCCGGGCTCGGCACCTACCATCCCGGCCTGCGCGGCGTCTCCCGCTCTTACCTGGAGGCTCTCCAGGCGGTCGAGCTGGGCCGCAAGCTGCGGCCGGAGGTGGCGCTGCACCACCACGACGAGGTGGCGCCCTACATGGTGCTCGAGCAGAACCCGCTCACCTCGGAGCGCTACGTGGAGCGGGTCCTGGGACCTCTTCTGACCGGGGAGCGGGGCCGCGACGTGCTGCTCGAGACCCTCCAGGCGTACGTGGCTCGGGGCAGCGTCAAGGAGGCGGCCGAGGCTCTGCATCTCCACCGGCACACCGTCCTCTACCGGCTCGAGAAGGTGCGTGAGCTGCTGGGCCGCGACCTCGACTCCCCCGCCGCCCGCTTCCGGCTGCAGCTCGCGCTCGACCTGCGAGGCCTCCTCTAGCCCGCGGCTCCTAGGCTGGCGCCCCGGTCTGCGCCGCGGCCGCCCGCGCCACGTCGCGCATGGACAGCATTCCGATCACCTCGCCGCCGGGCCCGTCGGTGACCGGCAGGTGGCGAAAATGACGCTCGAGCATCAGCTCGCGGGCCTGGTCGATCGATGTGTCGGGCGTGACCGTGCTCGGGTTGGGCGTGAACCAGTGCTCGATCGGCTCTTCCGGCGCCTGCACGTCCTGCGAAACGGCGCGCACGATGTCGCGCTCGGTGAAGATGCCGGCCAGCCGGCCGCCCTGCGTCACGAGCACCGACCCGACATGGCGCTGCGCCATCAGGGAGGCGGCCTCGCCGACGCTTGCGGACGCGTCGCAGACGAGCAGTGCGCGGCTCATCCAGTCGGCCACGGTCGCCATGCTCACGGTCTAGCACTCCCGCCTCGAGATGTCACCATGCAGGGACGGCGACAAGAAGCCCAAGAACCCTGCCTTTCGACACCACGTCCAAAAGGCGGGGCGCATTTTCATCCATGGCACAGGTGTGGGTTGGACTCGGCGTCGGTAGCCTCTAGGAGAACATGAGCCCAAGCAACAACCGCCGTGTCGCCGTCACCGGCATCGGCTTCATCACCCCCATCGGAAACGACCAGGAGACGGTCTGGTCCAACCTGGTCGAGGGCGTGTCGGGAGTGGGCCAGATCACCCGCTTCGACACCAGCGCCTACACGACCACGATCGCGGCCGAGGTCAAGGACTTCGACCCCGAGGTCTACATGGACCGGAAGACGGCTCGCAACATCGGGCGCTACTGCCAGTTCGCGCTCGCCGCCGCGCGGCAGGCGCTCGTGCAGTCCGGCCTCGAGCCGGGCGAGATGGAGCCCGACGATGTCGGCGTCATCGTCTCCAGCGGCATCGGCGGCATGGAGGAGATCGAG
>CAYLIP010000111.1:0-3629 GCA_964383855.1 uncultured Actinomycetes bacterium
CGGTTGGCGATCACCTCGTTGGCGTTGGTGTTGGTCGAGGTGCCCGAGCCGGTCTGGTAGACGTCTATTGGAAACTGGGCGTCGAGCCGGCCGCCGGCCACCTCGATGGCGGCGCGGACGATGGCGCCGGCGATGTTCGGCTCGAGCAGGCCCAGGTCACGGTTGACGTCGGCGGCTGCCTGCTTGACCAGGCCGAGCGCGCGGATGAACTGGCGCGGAAAGGGCTGACCGGAGATCGGGAAGTTGAGAACCGCTCGCTGGGTCGAGGCGCCGTAGTAGGCGCCCGCGGGCACCTCCATCTCGCCCATCGAGTCGCGTTCGACGCGGAACTCGGGCATGGCCTGATTGTCCGCGTTCAGCGGTCCCGGCTGCGGGCGCGGTAGGCGATCACCTCGACCCGCTCCAATGTCACCATCCCCTCCTCGACCATGCCGTCCAGCTCCGGCAGAAAGGCGCGGATGGCCTCCTCGCTGTCCACGATCTCGATCACCACCGGGAGGTCCTCCGAGAGGCGGAGGATGCGGGCCGTGTGCAGGTGGGCGTTGGCGCCGAACCCCTCGATCCCCCGCAGCACCGTCGCCCCCGCCAGCCCGCGCTCGCGGGCCCGGCGCACGATCACCTCGTAAAGTGGCCGGCCATGGTGCTGGTCGGACTCGCCGACGAAGACGCGCAGCAGCTGGCCCGGGCCCGACTCCTTCAAACCGCCCGCCCCGCTGCCACCCCCACGTAGACCGCCAACAGCCCGGCGGCCACGCTGCCTCCCACGTTCAGCGCCGCCAGCGCCCAGGCGCCGTCCTCGGCCAGGCGGAAGGACTCCAGGCTGTATGTCGAGAACGTCGTGTAGGCGCCGAGAAAGCCGATCGTGAGCGCCGACCGGAGCCAAACCGCGGCCTGGAATCGCTCCGTCAGAACGGTGAAGAGAAAGCCCAGGAGCAGGCAGCCGCTCACGTTGATGACCAGGGTGCCGAGGGGGAAGCTGTCGACCCGCCGGCTGATCAGGCCGTCGATCTGATAGCGGGCGAGGGCGCCGAGGGCGCCGCCGGCGGCGATCCCGGCCCACGTGGTCACAGGCCCGAGCCTAGTAGATTCGCCGGGTGCGCAGGCTGGCGGCGGTCGACATCGGCAGCAACACCGTCCATGTGCTCGTCGCCGACGCCGTGCGCGACCGGCTGACCGAGGTTGCGCACTATGCCGAGATGACCGAGCTGGGCGCGGCCGTCGGGGCCGGCGGCCGCATCGGCTCGGCCCGCCGGCAGAAGACGCTGCGGGCGCTCTCCCGGGTCATGAGGCAGGCCGCCCGGCACGAATACCGGGTGCTGATCGCCGGCGCCACCGACGCGGTCCGGAGGGCCGCCGACGGTGACCGCCTCCTGGCCGCCGCCTCCACCCAGCTGGGCGTGGAGATGAAGCTGATCAGCCCCCGCCGGGAGGCCCAGCTGTCGTTCCTGGGCGTCGCCTCGGCCCACGCCGGCAAGCGGGAATGGCTGATGGCGGACCTGGGTGGCGGGTCCACCGAGATCGTCGCTGCCGACGGCCGGCGCATCGTCGCCTGGGCCTCGCTCGCACTCGGTTCGGGCGCCTTTGCGGCGCGCTACCTCAGCGACCCGCCCCGGCCCGGCGAGCGCGAGCGGCTGCGCGCGGCGGCGGTCCCCCTTCTGCGCGAGGCGCCCGAGTCGGACGCCGAGCGCCTGGTCGTGACCGGGGGGACGGCGACCGCCCTCCCGTTCGTCCTCTCCCGCGATTCACCGCCAGCGCTGCTGACAGCCCAGGCGCTCCTGATGGCCGAGGAGCGCCTGGACAGCGCTCCGGCGGCCGAGATCGCGCCCCTTTTCGCCGCCGACCCGGCGCGCGTGCGGGCCATGCGCGGTGGCGTCGAGATCCTCCTGCTGCTGCTCGACTACTTCGGCCTCCACTCGCTGCACGTCAGCGAGGAGGGGCTCCGGCACGGCATGCTCCTGGCCTGGCTCAGGAAGAAGGACCGGTGGGCGGTCGAGAACCGCTGACCCCGAGGCGGGATGGGGCCGCCTGAGGCCCCATCCCACGACTGGCTCCGCCTCAGGGAGCCGCGGTCGAGGTCACAAGCTGCTGCTGGCGATGCTCGGGGTTGGATCGGTCCGGGTCGGCCGTGGTCACCGAGGTCGTGACCAGGTTGCCGCCGGCGAAGGCGGCGCCGAAATAGTCGCCGATGAAGCCCCTGGCCAGGTTGTTCCCGTTCCTGTACAGGGCCGCGTTGAGCTCAGGGTCGAAGGCCGTCGCCGAGAGCCGGATGTTGGCCCCCTTGGGGTTGAGCGAGGCGTCGTAGAACTGCGCGGCGGTGTTGGCGCAGTAGTTGACGGCGCCGTAGGGCGAGCCGGTGTACCGGGGATTGTTGGTGTCCAGCGCGAGCCCCAGCGTGGCCGCGTCGCGAGTGCCGCTGAGCGGGCACGGCAGCCTCCGGTCGTAGAACGCGACCGCCACCGTCCCCGCCGCCGACACCGCCAGGTTGGGCTGGAACTCGTCGACCTTGGGATTGGCGTTGTCGTTGACTTTGCTGGCGGGAGTCCAGGTCGAACCGCCGTCCAGGGACTGGCTGATGTAGATGTTCGAGTAGCCGGTCGAGTATTCCTCCCAGGCCACATAGAGCGGGTAGGCGCCCGCGGACGTCTTCTGGAAGCCGGTGGCGAAGCTCTGGAGGATGCCGCTGCGGGTGTTGGTGTTGCTGTAGCAGCAGTAGGGGGCGAGCACCACGTTCTGCGCCGTCGTCACCGGTAGCGCGCCCACCCAGGTGGCGCCGCCATCGCGCGAGTAGTCGATGTAGATGCTGCCGGTCGAGAAGTGGTCACGGGAGGGGAAGTTCGCCACCGTCGTCCAGACCGTGCCGTCCGGCGTCACGTGCGGCAGCAGGTAGGTGTCGCTGGCGCTGCTGTTGGCGGTTGGGATGATCGCCGGCGCCGACCAGTCGCTGTGGGTCCCGTCGGGGTTGGCGTGCCCGACCGATACGAACGGCTTGGAGCCGGTGTGGTCGAAGACGACCCACATCAGGTAGACGTTGCCGAAGTTGGGGTTGGGCGCGCCGCCGGGCAGCGTTGCGTTGGTGTCGATCGTCATCCACTGCTTGTCCGGCTCGCTGCCCTGCGGCTCGTAGCTGGCGACGATGTCCGGCTTGCCGTTGTGGCTCACGATCCAGTCGGTTGAGCGCGTCGAGCCGGCCGGGTGCACGGCGACCGCCACCATCTCGGAGGGCTGCGCAGGGTTGGGCTGGAGGTTCGGGTTGGTCCGGAAGTCGTGCGTGCCATCGGGGTCGTAGAAGAACTGGTAGCCGAGCACGAACGTGTAGAAGTTGCCGTTGGCGTCGAAGGCGCCGACCGGGTCGGTGTTGTCGGTCCAGCCCTCATAGCCGGGGATGTGTCCCTGGACCGGGAAGGTCTTGCCCCCGTCGAACGACTCGAAGAAGCCGAGCAGGTGGTTGTAGCCCTCGGGGCTGACGAACCACTTGGAAGTTCCGATCAGGTGGCTCGGGTTGGTGGGGTCGACGGCGATGTTGGACTCCGAGTGGCCCTTCACCAGCATCGGCGTGCTCGCCGGGTAGCCGGGATTGGCGCCTTTCTGCGTCGGGTAGGGCCCCAGGTCCTCGCGCGTGGTCGCGCTCG
>CAYLIP010000112.1:0-3452 GCA_964383855.1 uncultured Actinomycetes bacterium
ACCACAACAACGCCGATCCCGGGCGGCTCACCGAGGACGGCTGGTTCCGCACCGGGGACGTGGCCTCGATGACGCCCGACGGCTACGTCCGGATCGTCGACCGGACCAAGGACGTCATCAAGTCGGGCGGTGAGTGGATCTCATCGGTCGACCTCGAGAACGCGATCATGGCTCACCCCAAGATCCTCGAGGCTGCGGTCATCGGCCTACCCCATTCCAAGTGGTCGGAGCGGCCGGTCGCATACGTGGTCGCCCGGCCCGAGAACAAGGCGGACCTGACCGAGAAGGAGATCAAGGACTTCCTCGCCGACCGGGTGGCGAAGTGGTGGATCCCGGACGAGGTGCGGCTGATCGACGAGGTTCCCAAGACGTCGGTCGGCAAGTTTGACAAGAAGGTGCTCCGGCAGGACGCCAAGCCGATCAACGAGGAGGTGTCCGCCGGCGCCGGCGCGCAGGGCGCCTGAGGGCCTTCACAAAAAGACACCAAAGGGGGGCACAGCGCTCGCTCGCGCATTAGAGAATCGCCGCGCGGGTGACCAATCCGACTGTCGGCCGGCTCGGAAGGTTCCCCATCCAGGCGGAGCTCGGAAGGGGAGCGATGGGTGTCGTCTACCAGGCGATGCACCCAGGCCTCGGCGTGCCCGTGGCCGTCAAGGTCCTGGCCGACCGCTTCACCGAGGACCCAAATTTCCGCGAGCGGTTCCAGCGTGAGGCCTCCACCGTCGCCGCGCTCAACCACCCCGGCATCGTCCGCGTCTACGACTTCGACGCCGAGGAGAGGTCGCTCTTCATCGTCATGGAGCTGGTCGAGGGCCACTCCCTCCGCTACTGGCTGAACCACAGCGGGCGCTTCACGACCGAGGTTTCGCTCGACCTCATCCAGCAGCTGCTGTCGGCGGTCGGCGCCGCGCACGCTCGCGGCGTCGTCCACCGCGACCTGAAACCCGACAACGTCCTCGTCTCCAGGGAGGGCAAGACCAAGATCCTCGATTTCGGGATCTCCAAGGTGGTGGGCGAGGACCGCGGCCTGACCGCCACCGGAGCCATGGTGGGCACCCCCTCCTATATGTCGCCCGAGCAGGTGAAGGGTGAGGCGGTCGACCACCGGACCGACATCTATGCGCTGGGAGCCATCCTCTACGAGCTTCTGCACGGGGAGCCGCCCTTCCGCGGGCCCATGCCGACGGTGCTCCACGCGCAGGTCTTCAACGAGCCAAGGCCTTCGACCGCGATCCCGGCCGGGGTGATGGCCGTGATCAACATGGCGATGGCCAAGGTTCCGGCCAAGCGCTACCAGTCCTGCGAGGAGTTCGCGGGCGCGCTCATGCAGGCGACGCGGCCGGACACGGAGCGGCCGCTCACCCCGCCGCCCAACGCGCCGCCGCCGCAGACCGCGCACAGCCTGCGCAACCTGATCACGGCGATCGCGCACGGCAGGCCACGCGACGACGGCATGGGCGGCTGCGCCTACAGCGGCTGCAGCGCCGGCCAGGGCTGGGCCTGCGCCTATGTCGACGCCAAGGGCGCGCAGTGCACGACCTGGTGGTGCCGCAAGCACGTCATCTTCATGGACGCGGTGCCCTTCTGTCCGCGCCATGCCAATGTCATTCGGGCGCTGGCCGCGACCGCCGGCACCATCCGCGAGATCAAGCACCGGCCCGCGGTCGAGGACCGGGCGCTGCCGCTGGCAGCCATGGTCGCCGAGGACTGCGACCGCGACCTGAGCGAGCTCGTCCGGAGGCGCTACGGCAACCGGCAGGGCGTACGGCTCGCCAACGACAAGACGATCCGGCAGACCTGGGAGGGACGCGGCGAGGTCGCCTGGGAGCGCTCATGGGCGGCGCTGCGCGACCAGGGCTACCTGACCCGGATCGCGATCCGGGTCTCGGCGGCCGAGCCGGACACCGTGAAGGTCGCCGTCGGACCGACGCAGATCTTCTCGGCGATCCCGGACTGGATCAGCCGCCGCCGCGAAGGCCATGCGCCCGACCCGGCCGACCGCGCCCGGTTCCGGGCGCGGGTCGTCGACGCCGTCCTCCAGGGCCTGGACACGCCGACGCCGCCGCCCACCGCCGCCCAGCTTCCGGTCGCGCCGTCGAGCTCCCCGGCCGGCAAGGTGCCCAGGATCGACCGGCCGTTCGCCGAAGGGATGATCCTCCGGCACCTCACCTCTGCCTCCAAGCTGAGCGCCTACGAGATCGCCGAGCTGATGGCGCTCCCCTACGAGAGCATCGAGGAGGCGCTCAACTCCCTGACCGCCGGCTGCTTCATAGACTCCCGCGGACTGGGCGGCAAGGGCACCGCGGGCAGGCCGCTGCCGGAACGGATGGAGTACGCGATCAGCTCGCGCGGCCGAGCGCAGCTGGAGAGCCTGCCGGGGTCCCACTACGCGGGGCCGACGCCGGTCTCGCTGGCGGAGCTGAAGGCGGCGGCCCAGCAGGCGGTCCAGCCGGTGGCGCTGACCGATCGGCGGCTGAGCGCCGCGCTCGAGGGCATGGAGCTCCCCGCCACCGTTGTCGAGTCGGTCCGGGCCGCCGTCAACTCGCACGGGTCGCTCTTCATCTACGGCTCTCCGGGGAACGGGAAGACATCGCTCGCCCGCCGGCTGGCGGCGCTGCTCGGGGACGCCATCGTGATCCCTGTCGCCTTCGTCGCCGAGGGGGAGGTGATTCGTGTCTACGACCCTGGCGTCCACCGGCTGGCGGGCGGCCCCCAGCCCAGCGACGCCCGCTGGCGGCGCGTGGAGCGCCCGATGGTGCAGGTCGGCGGCGAGTTCATGCTCGAGATGCTGGAGCCGACCTGGGACGAGAAGAGCCGGACCTACGAGGCGCCGCTGCAGCTAAAGGCACTGGGCGGCGTGCTGCTGATCGACGACCTCGGCCGGCAGCGGGTGCCCCCGAAGGCGATTCTCGACCGTCTCCTGGTCCCGCTCGAGCAGCAGGTCGACTTCCTCAACCTCTCGGCGGCAGGGCGGAAGATCGAGGTGCCCTTCAGCACCCAGGTCGTGCTCTCGACCAACCTGAAGCCGGCCGAGCTGCTGGACGAGGCGTACCTGCGCCGGCTCGCCTACAAGGTGCTCATGCCGGACCCCACCTGGGACGCCTGGATCCGCATCTTCGAGCACGAGCGAATGCGGGCCGGCCTGGACGCCGAGCCGCGCGCCCTGGAGATGATCCGCGGGCTGTACGACGGCCGGCCGCTGCGTGGCAATCATCCGCGCGACCTGCTCGACCGCCTGGTCGACGTCGCGCGCGCCCGCGGGGAAAGGCCGGTCCTGCGGCCGGATCTCATCGAAGCGGCGTGGCACACGCTGTTCGTGGCCAGCTGATCGAAGTATCCGAGGGCCAGGCGGTTGCCTTCCGGCTCCGCCGCCACCTGCTCTCGGCGCGCGGCGCACTGGGCGCCGAGGAGGTGTCAGCCGCCGTCTTCGGACTGCACGCTCAGGTCCACTC
>CAYLIP010000113.1:0-3451 GCA_964383855.1 uncultured Actinomycetes bacterium
TGGGCGCGATCATGAGCGACGACAACAACCGCGCGATGATCTTCGGCCGCAACGGCCCGCTGACCGTCCCCGGGCACCGGGTGGCGGCCAAGACCGGCACCACGGACGACTGGCACGACGGCCTCACGGTGGGCTTCACGCCCGACATCGCGACCGTGATGTGGATGGGAGACATCCTGGACATCAACCACCACATGAACCAGGACGCCATCACCACGGTGGCCCCGGCCTGGCACGCCTACATGACCCAGATGCTGGCCGCCTACCCGGACCGCTGGTTCAGCCCGCCCTCGGACGTCGTCCAGCAGGGCGGCGACTGGTTCCTGGCCGACCTGCCCAGGGTCGACCGCCTGCCCAACGACAATCCCACACCCAAGCCGACGCCGGTCGACTACGGGATACCGGGCGACCCCGGCGCGCCGCTCGTCTACGCGCCCGTTCCCACACCCTTCCCGTTCCCCAGCCCATTCCCGACGCCAAAGCACGGTTAGGACCCGAGCCGGGTCCGCTCCCTGCGTCCGTACAATCGCTGGGCTACATGGCGATCGCGGATCTGCAGGTGTCCACGGAGGACCTTCCCGGCAGCCAGGTGGGCATCACGGTCGAGGTGCCGCCGGCCGAGGTCGACCGGGCTTACAACCGCGTCCTTCAGCGTCTCCAGCAGCGGGTCAAGATCGAGGGCTTTCGCCCCGGCAAGGCGCCCCGGGAGCTGGTCGAGGCCCGCGTCGGCGAGGCCGCGCTGCGCGAGGAGGCATTGGAGCTGCTGGTGCCCGAGGTCGTCCAGCAGGTCCTCGAGGAGAAGTCGATCGAAGCCATCGACCGGCCCCGGGTCGACATCCAGGAGTTCGAGCGCGGGAAGCCGGCGCGCTTCGTGGCCAAGGTCTCCCTCTACCCGGAGGTGAAGCTGGCCGATCTTGACGCCCTCGAGGTCGAGAGCCCGAGCCCGGAGGTCACCGAGGAGATGGTCGACCAGCGGATCGAGGAGCTGCGGGATGGGCTGGCCGAGGTGACTCCGGTCGAGCGCCCGGCGCAAGCCGGGGACATCGTGGTCGCCGACATCGACGTCGCCGTCGACGGCAAGGAGATCCCGTCCGAGCAGCGGCGGGCGATCGAGGTCGAGGTGAAGGAGGGGGTGCTCATCCCCGAGCTCTTCTCGGTCGTTCCCGGCCGCTCCGCGGGCGAGATCGCCGAGGCCGAAATCACCCTGGCCGAGGACCATGTCGACGAGGACCTCCGGGGCAAGCCGGCCCACATCCGGTTCACCGTCCAGGGGGTGAAGGAGAAGAAGCTGCCTTCCCTCGACGACGAGCTGGCCAAGCAGCTCAGCGAGGGCAAGCAGCAGACGCTGGCCGGGCTGCGCGACGCCGTGCGCGACGACCTGAAGGAGACGGGCCAGCGGCTCTCCCAGCTTGCTTTCGAGCAGGCGGTGGTCAAGCAGGTCGTCGAGCGCAGCCAGGTCGAGGTGCCCGAGTCGATGGTCGAGCACGAGGTCGCGCACCAGCTGGAGGACCTGGAGCAGCGCCTGCAGCAGCAGGGCCTGCGCCTGGACCGCTACCTCGCCTACCTCCAGAAGACTCCAGAGGAGTGGGTGGCGGAGGCGCGACCCGACGCCGAAAACCGGATCAAGGTCGACCTCGTCCTCGAGGAGGCCGGCAAGAAGCTCGAGGTGGAGCCGACCGACGACGAGGTCAACGAGTACATGCGGGCCGAGGCGGCGCGCGATGAGGACCTTCAGCAGCGCTACCTGGAGATGGTCGCCAACCGTGCCGTGCGCGACTACTTCCGGCATCGGCTGAAGCGGCTCCAGGTCCTGCGGCGCCTGGTCGAGAAGGCGGGCGGCACGCCGGCCCCCGCCTTCGCCGCCGCGGAGCCGGCTGCAGACGCCGGGGAGCAGCCGGTAAGTAAAGGGAGTGGGGAGCAGGAGAATGGCTGAGAACCGCAACTACAATGGCGGGACCATGGACTACCTGGTCCCCATGGTCGTCGAGAGCACGAACCGCGGCGAGCGGGCGTTCGACATCTACTCGCGCCTCTTGAAGGACCGGATCATCTTCATCGGGACTCCGATCGACGACCAGGTCGCCAACCTGGTCATCGCCCAGCTCCTCTTCCTGCAGAGCGAGGACCCGGAGAAGGACGTCTCGATCTACATCAACAGCCCGGGCGGCCAGGTCACGGCCGGCCTTGCCATCTACGACACCATGCAGTACATCCGGCCCCGGGTGGCCACCATCTGCATCGGCATGGCGTACTCGATGGGTGCGGTCCTCCTCTGCGGCGGGAGCGACGGGATGCGCTACGCGCTGCCCCACGCCAACATCCTCATCCACCAGCCGTGGGGCGGGATGCAGGGGCAGGCGACGGACATCCAGATCCACGCCAAGGAGATCCTGCGCACGCGCGAGGTCCTCAACGGGATCATCGCCAAGCACTCGAAGCAGCCGATCGAGCGCGTCCAGCAGGACACCGAGCGCGACTACTTCCTGACGCCCGAGCAGGGCAAGGCGTACGGGCTGATCGACGACATAATTCAATCGACCCACGAGGGACTGCCGAGCGCGGACGGTAAGGAGAAGGTAGAGGCCCGGAGCTAGCGATGATCTTCAGACGCCGGCGCAGCAAGACGCCCAGCGTGGTGCGTCACCGCCCGAAGTGCTCCTTCTGCGGGAAGGAGCGGGGCGAACGCGGTGTTCAACTCATCGCCGGCCCCGGCGTCTACATCTGCAGCGACTGCATCAGCGTTGCGAACGACATACTGCGGGGTCATAATCCTCCGGCCCCGGCCTAGGCCATGGAACACTCAGGGAACTCATGAACGATAGGGAAGACCGACGCCGATACACCCGGTGCTCCTTCTGCGGGAAGGGCCAGGACCAGGTTCGCAAGCTGGTCGCCGGTCCCGGCGTGTACATCTGCGACCAGTGCATCGACCTCTGCCAGGAGGTCCTCGAGGAGGACAGCCGCTCGGCCGGGTCGAAGAAGGCCAAGACCGGTTTCATTCCCAACCCGAAGACGATCTGCTCGGCCCTCGACCAGTACGTGATCGGCCAGGACCACGCCAAGAAGGTGCTCTCGGTCCAGGTTTACAACCACTACAAGCGCATCTCGGCCTCCAAGTCGGTCGGCGACGTCGAGCTGACCAAGGCCAACGTGCTCCTGGTCGGGCCGACCGGGTGCGGCAAGACCTATCTGGCGCAGACGCTGGCCAAGATCCTGGACGTCCCCTTCGCGATCGCCGACGCCACCTCCCTGACCGAGGCCGGCTACGTGGGCGAGGACGTCGAGAACATCCTCCTGCGCCTCATCCAGGCCGCCGACTTCGACATCAGCCGCGCCGAGCGGGGAATCATCTACATCGACGAGATCGACAAGATCGCGCGCAAGTCCGACAACCCCTCGATCACCCGCGACGTCTCGGGCGAGGGCGTCCAGCAGGCGCTGCTCAAGATCC
>CAYLIP010000114.1:0-3443 GCA_964383855.1 uncultured Actinomycetes bacterium
GACATAGAGGGTCCCGAGGCCCGCTGGTCGGTTCTCAAGCGGCGCGAGCTCTACGTCTTCATGACTGAGGAGGCAGAGCGCTGCTATGAGAAGCCCCATGAATCGGAGCGACCGTTGCTCGCAAACCTCGGGACTCCGCAGTCTGTGGAATCCCTGCACTTTCAGTTGCACGCCAAGCACGGGTGGAAGGTGATTCGATATCCCTGCTACAACCCTGACGGTAGCCCCTTGTGGGACGCCAACGCCGACAAGGTTGCAATGCACAAGCTCAAGATGTCGAAGATCGCCTTCGCCATCGCGTATCTCTTGGACCCGAGCGGCGGCGACCCCAACTACATCTCCCTCGACCAGATGATGGAGTGGATCGATCAGTCGAGGTTCGATGAGCCGAAGTACGTCACGCTGGTCAGCATCGACCCCGCCTCTGGCTCCAAGAACCGCGATGCGGATTACGCAGGGATATCAGTGGTCCGAGTCGCTTGGAAGGTGGGCGATGAGCTTCCCAAGACGGAGGTTCTAGAGGCGCATCGATTCACTGACGGACTGTTTGAGCAAGTCCACTTCTGCGCCAACCTGTGGGCTAAGTACCAGAACCCAAACGACAAGACTCTTAACGCCCAAGGTGTTGTCTACGAGGTCGATTCACAACAGGGCAACACTTACGCCAATGCCTTCATGCACCTCCACCCGGAGGTTCCATTGATCCGCCACCGGACTCAAGGTGCCAAGTTCGATGAGAAGATGGGGCTCACGGTCCTGAAGACGCTTCTGAAGGACCAGCGCATCCACGTCCCGGCTTCGGAACAGGACTCTGAGGGAATCCAAACTCTGCTACAAGAGATACGGGACCTCGGATCAGGCGAACTACACGACCACATCGCCTGCTCAGTGTGGTTCGCAGTTCGACACATGTACACGCAGGCTCGCATCTACGGCGGACCACAGATCATCAACGGTTACGCACCCGGCGCGGGTCGGGGTTGGGCAATGCCCTACCGGGCACCGTATCGCCGGATGCCAGCGAGGAGTTGGCGCTAAGTGCCTGACAAGAGGCCCGTCCTCGGCGGCGACGACATCGTGGAGTTGATGGTCAACCGCCTGAAAGTCTACTCCGACCGCAATGGCTGGTATCAGACCTTGGAGTCGTACTACTACGGCCCGGACGGTCCCTCGACGTTCGGTCCTTCCATCAAGGCGATGAACTCTCAGGGCCGACCACAGTTGCGTGACGGTGAGTTGGGCGGCGCGATCGACCGCCCGCACAGATTCTCGTCGCGTCGGCTGTCAGGTGTGGCCGATGACTACGCCGCACTGAAGGGACGTATGCCCATCAGCCGCGCAGAGCCGCCGACACCCGACGACGCTGGAAAGGAGAAGGCCGAGAGGCTGACCAAGTACCTCTACTCGACCTACGAGCTGTCGCACCTCGCGCTTCAGCAACCGGACTCTGGTCGCAACCTGAGCGTGCTTGGCGACAGCGTGTACCTGCTGGAGCCAGGAACCGAAGGTGACGCTGACGGTCGCGTGGTCTGGACTGTCATCCACCCTGGCATCTGCTATCCGTCCTTCCGCCACGGGTTCATGCGCTACGACATGTACGACCTGGCGATGGTGGAGGTGTGGAACCCCACTGACATCCGACTGTCCTTCGGCATCAACGTCCGCGACGACGCGCCAGAAGAGGACCGCCGAGTCACAACCTACATCTCGCCGTATCAGCGCACTGTACTCGTAGGCACCGACCGCTGGAAGATCGTCAAACACGCCGAGTGGGACTTGGGTTTCTGTCCTGCGCAGTGGGTGTTCAACAAGCCCGGTCACCAGATGGGGCAATCGGACATCTCCAACGCGCTCGACCAGCAGGATTTGCTCGACCACGCGCTCAACGTCTGGGCTGACGGCATCGTCTACATGACCTACGAGACGCCAGTCATCAAGGACCCGCTCAACCAGAGTCAGGACGGCATCGTGATCGGACCCGGCGCACCGCCGATTCTCGTTGGTCCGCAGGGCGGGGCTTCGATGCTCGGCACCTCAGGTAACCCTGCCGCACTGGAACAGATCATCGGGCAGACGATCGCGGACATGAACGCCGCCACCGGCTCCTCGCAGGTGCGCCAGGAGGGCCAGATGCACGGGTCCATCCAGACAGGACGTGCGATTCAGGCGGCGCAGGGACCGGCCAGCACGCGCATCGAAGCCTTCCATGAGTCGTTCGCCGCCGCATGGCGAGAGCTGAACGCGAAGACGCTTCGAATGCAGGAGAAGGCGCCAGTTCTTCGCGACTGGTCTGGTCCGATCTACGGTCGCCTGAAAGGCGTCAGCTTCAAGGACGAGATGTCCGCCAAGGACATCGAAGGGTGGTATCGGACGACGGTCACTTGGGAGTCGCTGGTTGGACTCAATCCGCAGCAGAAGCTCCAGATCGCCTACGAGGGCAACGTCGCAAAGCTCTGGGACAAGCCTTACGCGATGGAGATGGTGGGCGTCGAGGACCCGCTTGGGATGCTGGAGCGAGTTCACCAAGAGGCCGATCACGAGATCGAATTGGAGGCGAAGCGTCAGCAGGGCGCTTCCGGTCAGGCTGGGAGTTCGGCGGGGACTTCAGGAACGAAGTCTGGTCTTGGCGGGCAAACCGCCGGCTCCCAGCCTGCACCGATGATCGCTCGACCCTTCGGAATGATGCAGCAGTCTGGCGGTTCGACCCCGATGTCTGGTGGTCCGATGGGTGTCACCCGCAAGCAGGTCGAGCAGGCGTTGTCGGACATCCATCCGAAGCTCAAAGGCGAGGTCTACGCAATCGGAGAACTCGCGCTTGCAGGACAGAGCGCGCAGGGTCAGCTCGCGATCACAAGCGCGTCAGACCACCGCAAGGTGATGGAGGCGGTGAAGCCGCTCGGCATCACGAAGGTGCGCCACATCGCCGACGATCAGATGCCAGCCGAGGCAGTCAAGGTTGCCTGAACTGGAAGACAGCGTTGCTGGCGGAGCGGACATTTCCGGCCTGCCTTCGGCAGCACCGACGCGCACTGCTGACCAGATAAAGGCTGACACCAAGCGCGGTATGCACGGAGCGGGTTCCGCGCAGAAGCCCCGTCCGAAGCCAACGGACGAGGCTCCTACTACTGCAAGCGGATCGGGAGGCGACGCATCCGCCAATGATCCGCAAGGCGAGGATAACACGGCGGGTCAAGGATCGGATATTTATGCAGCGCTGGCGCATAACAATGCACAGAGCGGCAATCCGTTCTTGCCCGCCGACCTCGCCCCACAGTTCAAGTCGGACCCCTGGCTTGCATACCATTCGGCGCGCTCGGTAGCCGATCATCTGGGCGCGTTCATGTCTGGCACTGGGCTGAGCGAGTTGCCCGTCGATGCCGTGCGCCATGTGGAGAACGTCTGGGGTGCGGCAGTCGATCCCAAGGCGATCAGCCAGTCGGTGC
>CAYLIP010000115.1:0-3299 GCA_964383855.1 uncultured Actinomycetes bacterium
AGCCCCTACGCGGCCAGCAAGGCGGGCGGCGAGCACATCGCCCGCGCCTACGCGATCACGCACGGGCTGCCGCTCCTGGTCACGCGCGGCTCCAACAACTACGGGCCCTACCAGTACCCGGAGAAGATCGTCCCCGTCCACATCACGAACGCGCTCGACGACCTGCCCCTGCCGCTGTACAACGATGGCTCGGCGGTCCGCGACTACATCTACGTCGAGGACCACTGCCGGGGCGTCGACGCCGTCCTGCACCGCGCCCAGCCGGGCGAGGTCTACAACGTGGCCACCGGCGTCGAAACCAGCGGCCGCACCGTGGCCCACACCGTGGTCGGGCTGCTCGACAAGCCCGAGAGCCTGATCCAGAACGTGGCCGACCGGCCCGGCCACGATTACCGCTACGCGCTCGACGTCAGCAAGATCGAGCGCGACCTGGGCTGGCGGGCCACCGTCGACTTCGAGGAGGGCATGCAGCGGACCGTGCGCTGGTACTCGGACAACCAGGAGTGGTGGCGGCCGCTCAAATCCGGGGAGTACTGGGAGTACTACCGCCGCAACTACCGGCCACTCGAGGCGCGCGGCTGACGGGCGTGCGCCCGGCGGCGACCGTCGTTCTCGTCAACTGGAACGGGCGCGAGATCATCGGCCCCTGCCTGGACGCGCTCTCCGAGCAGCGGCTTGCGGGCGGCGTGGAGATCCTCGTCGTCGACAACGCATCGACCGACGGCTCGGATCAGCTCGTCGAGCGTCGCGCCGGAGTGCGCCTGGTCCGCAGCCGACGCAACCTGGGCTTTGCCGGCGGCGTCAACCTGGGCATCGGGCAGGCGCGCGGCGAGTACCTCGCGCTGCTCAACACCGACGCCCAGGCGCGTCCGGGCTGGCTCGAGCACCTGGTCCAGGCGGCGCAGGGCGAGCGGGTGGCGGCGGTGACCGGCAAGCTCCTCTTCGCCGACCGACCGGGCGTGATCCAGAACGCCGGCGTCCTCCTGCTCAGCGACGGCTCGGCCGGTGACCGCGGCTCGGGCGAGCCCGACGACGGCCGCTACGCGGCGCCGGAGGAGGTCTTCGGCGCCTGCGGCGGCGGGATGCTCATGAGCCGCGCCGCGCTGGCCGACGTGGGCGGCTTCGACGAGAGCTTCTTCATGTATTACGAGGACACCGACTGGAGCTGGCGCGCCCGGCTCCGCGGCTGGCGGATCCTCTACGAGCCGGGAGCGGTGGCCCTGCACGCGCACGCGGCGAGCAGCGTGGAATGGAGTGACCTCTTCACATTCCACGCCGACCGCAACCGGCTCTTCACGGTCCTGAAGAACGGCGATCCCGGGTTTGTCGCCAGCTCCTTCCGGTCGCTGCTCGGGCGCGCCGCCGCCAATGCCCGGACGGCCGGCGACGACCGGCCCAACCGAGGTCGCCGGCGCTCACGGGTGCATGCCCGGGTGGCGCTCTCGCTGGCCGCCAACCTGCCTCAGCTGCTGGTCAAGCGGACGCGCATCCGCTCCCGCCGGAAGGTTTCCGATTCCGAGATTCACCGCTGGCTGACGCCGAGGGAAGCATGGGACGCGCGCTGAGGATAGGCCTCCACTCGCCCTACTTCGGGTCGGTCTACGGAGGGGGCGAGCGGTACCTGGGCGTCGCCGCCGAGGCCATGCGGGACGGCTTCCCCGGGCACCGGGTGGAGATCGTGGCCCCGGTGCCGGTCGACGAGGCGGCCTATCGCGACCGCCTCGGCCTCGACCTGAGCGGCATCGCGCTCCGGGCTTCCAACCCGAGGGTCACCCCGCTCCACCGGCTGGCGGCCCGGGCGCCGCTGCTCCGCGGTGCGCGCAACCGCTTCGTCGCCTGGCAGGCGGCCAGGGTCACGTCGGAGTACGACCTGTGGGTGGCGATGGCGTACGTGATCCCGGTCCGCAGCCGGGCCCGGGGCGCGGCCGTCCTCTGCCAGTTTCCCTTTCCGCTCGACGGCCGGCGGCGCCAGGACCTCGAGCGGTTCCAGCTCGTGGTCTGCCAGTCGGAATATGTCCGCTCCTGGGTGCGCCGGCTCTGGGACCGCGACGCGGCGGTCGTCAACCCGCCCGTCGACGTCCCCGCCGGTCCCCCCGACTGGTCGGCCAAGCGCAGCGTCATCCTCTCCGTGGGGCGCTTCGTGGCCGGCGGCCACAACAAGCGCCACGACGTCCTCGTCGAGGCCTTCCGGGCGCTCTGCGAGGGCGGCCTGAGCGGCTGGGAGCTGCACCTCGCCGGATCCGCGCACGGCGACCCCGAAAGCGTCCGCTACCTGGCGCGCGTGCGCGACCTCGCCCGCGGCTACCCGGTCCACCTGCACACCGACCTGCCGCTGCGCGACCTGCACCGGCTCTACTCGGAGGCCTCCATCTACTGGCACGCCGCCGGCTGGGGCGCGGATCCCGAGGCGGAGCCGGAAAAGCTCGAGCACTTCGGCATGACGACCGTGGAGGCGATGGGGCGGGGGGCGGTGCCGGTGGTCTTCGGGCACGGCGGCCAGGCCGAGGTCGTGGAGGACGGCAAGGATGGGTTCCGATGGACCGACCTCGAGCAGCTGCGCCGGCGAACGCTGGAGCTGGTGGCCGATCCCGAGCTGCGCCGCCGGCTGGGATCGGGCGCCGAGCAAAGCAGCCGCCGCTGGTCGGAGGAGGCTTTCCGGTCCGGCATCGTCAAGGTCTTCCAGCCGCTGGTCGAGCAGCTGGCCCGATCGTGAGCCGGCCGGTCCGCGTCCTCCAGCTGGTCCACGGTTACCCGCCCGCCGTCGGGGGCGTCGAGAACGCGGTGCGCGACATCTGCGAGGGCCTGGCCGCGCGCGGCTTCGCGGTGACCGTGCTGACCACCGACGCCTACAACAACGCCGGCTTCCGCGATCGGGGGGCGCCCCGGATCGCGGAGAGGGAGGCGGTCCTGAACGGCGTTCGCGTGGTTCGCTTTGCGGGCGATGTGCCGCTGCCGGGCCTGCTGCGGCGCGCGCAGTCGGCGGCCTGGCGCCTGCGGCTGCCCGGCAACGATCGCCTGCGGACCTGGTTCCACGGCCCGATCAGCCCGGGCATGCGCAGGTTCGCGGAGTCGTTCGAGTGTGACGTGGTGGCGGCCGCCTCCTTCCCGCTCAACCACCTCCATTACGCCTTCCGCCACCGCCCACCCAGGCCGGTGGTCCTGCTGGGCGCCATCCACCCCGAGGACGCCTGGGGCTACGAACGGCCGTCGCTGATCGCCCTCGCCCGCCGGGCGTACGCCACGGTCGCGCTGAGCGAGCCGGAGGCGGCGTGGTTCCGGGCGCACGGCGTCGCCGCCGA
>CAYLIP010000116.1:0-3280 GCA_964383855.1 uncultured Actinomycetes bacterium
CCTGAGCGCGGCAGGGCCGAAGCGCGATCCCGGCGCCCTTCTCAGAACCAAGATCGTTGAGCTATTGGACGTACAAGGCCTGCACGAAATCGAGTTGTACCGGCGAGCCCTTCGGACGTATGAGGCGATGCCGCCGACAAGTACGGAGGTTGCAGCACCGCTCCGCGCAGCCGCTCTCGTCGCGCTCGCGCACGCCGATGCCGACGTCGCCGGATATGAAGCGGTCATCCACCTCATGGACGCAGACACCATGACCGCGGAGCCGGCGATGACGGCGATCCGGGTGCTGGGCACGCTCGGCATCACACAACCGCTGTATGCGCTGGTGCTGAACCACGCAAACGGGGATCTCGTCGCGGAGGCCCTCCGGCATATGAGCGAGATCCCGTCGGTTTTGGTCACCGACGTCTTGGAGCAACTACTCTCCGAACGAACCAGCGACGAAACGCTCATCGGCCTGGTCGATCTGGTGTTAGGTCACCGGGACGAAGCAGCGTTCAGGAGCCGGATGATCGACACCGTCGCCGCAAAAGCATCTCGAGAGGTCATTCACTACACGGCTACCGCCATGGTCGCAGCGCGGCGGGAGGATGCCTTTCGGGCGCTCGAGAGCCACCCCGCGATCGTGGCCAGTCCCGATCTATCCGCGATCGTGGGCCAGGCCGCCGAACTCTGGTAGGTGCCTTCGTCCAAGCCGGGTTCTCGGCTCAGGCCGATCCTCCTCTCCTCGTCCGAACTCAGAATCGGGTGGCGGGGTAGACTGACCGGCTGGATCGGGGAGTAGCGTAGCCCGGCAGCGCACTTGGCTGGGGGCCAAGGGGTCGCGGGTTCAAATCCCGCCTCCCCGACCAAACGAACAGGCGTTTCGACGGTCGACATCTCCGTAGCGCGTGCCGTGGTCACGCTCGCGGGCATGGCGATCGGCTTCAGCGACGCCGAGGCCGTCGGGGATGACCCGGGAGCGAGGGGTCGCGTTAGTGGTCCAGCTCGCGAGTCTCGTCGCCGTCTAACCACATCATCCAGCCGCCGACCAGCCTTGCCCGCGCTCGTCGCTCGCCTGCCAGGCGATGAGCGAGCGTCAATTCAGCCTCCGTGTTGCAGAGCACGCCAGGCGGCGATAACCAGCACAGCTCGCGCGACGGCCAGCATCGGCGGATAGGGGAGATCGAAGCCCCACCAAAAGATCGCGCCCGCGGGCAGAGCCGCAAGAGCGATCAGGCCACCCGACAGCCGCCCCTGCCAAAGCAGCCAGCCCGCAGCGGCCTCGAGCAGGCACACGAAGAGGAAGGCGATCAGGAGGGGAACCGTCGTTGGCTCCCCGTATCGTTGGAAGTTCCCTTGGCCGAAGGTGGGATAGCCGCCGACGACGGCGATGCGGCCGGTCACCACGAGACTCTGGATCGCGACCAAGCAGCAGACCCCGAGGCCCGCGCCGGAAACCAACAGGAGCAAGGCGGCGGCTCGGCCGGCCAGGATGCTCACCGCGCCCGTCCGGCACCGTGTTCGAGGAACCGTTTGACGTTGGCCAGGTTGGCCCGCTCCTGCCGCCTCATGATGACGAGGAAGATCGGAAAGACGAGGCGGAAGAACCCGTGTGCCGTGGCATCGAAGCGGCTTCGCAGCAGCGTTCCCGAGGCAGTCGGGGTCAGCGATATGGTGAGGTCCACCTCGATCGGGCCATCGTTGTGGTACGCGAACCGCGCCGGCCGCTCGTACGTCGTGCACTCTGTGACAACCGGCGGGCTGGTGTGCCACTTGGCGCGGAAGCGCGTGCCGAGCCCGACCGGACCGTCACCGATCATCTCCATCGATTCCACGTCAGGGTTCCACTTGAGCTCATTGCGCATGTCGGCTGCGAAGTCGAAGACCTCGTCGACCGGCTTTGCGATCTCGACTGTGTTCTCGATAACCGCCATCCCTCTCCCTCCGAATAAAATTAGAGTGAAGCGCTAAATTAGAGTGCAACTCTAGTAATGTCAAGTCCCCCGCCCCGAATCCCGAAGCAGGCGCGCTCAATGGAGACACGCCGGCGGACCGTCGAAGCGGCCTACGGCCAGTTCTGCGAGCGGGGTTACGGGGTGCCGCTGACTGAGATCGCCATCGCCGCGCGGGTTTCGGTGCAGAACGTCTATGTGTCCTTCCGGAACAAGAGGACGCTCGCCCGTGAGGCGCTCCAGTTCGCCGTCCACGGTCCTGGCGCGGATCTTCCGCCCCACGAGCAGCCGTGGTTTCGCGAGGTGGTCGCCGCCGTGGACGGCGCCGTCGCCGTCCGCGTTTGGGTCGAGAACCTGCTCCCGGTCTACGCTCGAGTGGCGCCGCTCGCGCCCATGTTTATCTCGGAGCCCGAACTGGCGGATGTCTGGGCGCGGTCCGAGAAGCTTCGTATGTTCGGGTTTCGGCAGGTAATGAGCGTCATCGCGCCGAAGGGGAAACTGAGCCCGGGCTTGGACCTAGAGAGCGCCGTCCAGGTCATGTTCGTTCACCTCGGGCCGCTCGTGTACCAGCAGTTCGTAGGCGGCATGCTGTGGGCGCCCGAGCGGTGGGGAGCGTTCACTTCCGACCTGCTGACATCCGCGATCTTCAGCCCGTAGGGTCTCGACCAGGGACGTTCCCTCAAACGGGATCGCAAGCAGCTTCCGAACCGCGCTGTGAGCACCGTCGCAGCCAACGACGTAGCGCGCGCGGATCGATCGGCCTGAGACGACGGCCTGGACGTCGCGTCGCCCTGCGTGATGGCGGGTACCTCGCCGCCCCACTACCTGCCGCTCGACCAGCCCTCGGCCAACTGGCTGTTCCAGGTCGTCAGCCGCCGTTACGAGAAGGGCTCCATCATCCTGACCTTTAACCGTGCCTTTGCCGCCATCGTCGACCGCCTGCTCCCCGCCGCCACCGTGCTCAACATTCGCGGCTGGAGCTACCGCATGCGAGCGCACGACTGGGGCCAGGTCTTCGCCGACCCGGTCGCGTCGACCGAGCAGCCGGGCGGAAAGAATGGGCGACGTGGATAACCAACACCGCTGGCCAGCCCGGTGGCAGCCGGAGGCTATCGCGGCGTCGAGCCGTATTTCAACTCGGATGCCAGGGTCCGTCTGGTCGTCGGCGGCCCCCAGAAGTCCGTTGATGGAACTGTTCTTGAGGGCCACCTCTTCTGGGGCGACGATGGCTCTCCTAAGGCGCTATACGACAGGTCCGGCCGGCCAGACATGTATCCCTGGGACCTCCTCGCCGGACCGGTACTGGAGATTGACGTTCTGCGGCCCCGGCGCCCCGCATTACTAGT
>CAYLIP010000117.1:0-3269 GCA_964383855.1 uncultured Actinomycetes bacterium
TGACCTGGTCCATCATCTCCAGGGCGGAGGGGACGATCTGGTGGCCGATCACGTCGGACACGGCGTGGCTGGCCGTCTCGATGTTGGGGAAGGCGGCCATCAGCGTCACCACCGACTCGGCCAGGGGCAGCAGCTTGACCTTGATCTTGGTGATCGTGCAGAGCGTGCCCTCAGACCCGACCAGAAGGCCGAGCAGGTCGAGCCCGACCCGGTCGGGCGCATCGCTGCCGGCCCAGGCCACGGTCCCGTCGGCGAACACCACCTCCATGCCCAGGACATGGTTGGTGGTCACCCCGTAGTAGAGACAGTGCGGGCCGCCCGAGTTCTCGGCCGCGTTGCCTCCGATCGTGCAGGCGTTCTGCGACGAGGGATCGGGCGCGTAGAAGAGCCCGCGCTTGGCCGCCGCCAGCTGCAGGTCCTTGTTGACCACGCCCGGCTCGACCGTCGCCGTGCCCGCCTCGGGATCGATCTCGAGAATCCTCCGCATTCGCGTCACCTGCAGCGCGATGCCGCCCCGCACCGTGACCGCGCCGCCCGAGAGCCCGGTGCCGGCTCCCCTGGGCACGATCGGGATGCCGTGGGCGGCGGCCAGCTTGACCACCGCGCGGACCTCCTCCCGGTTGGCGGGCAGCACGATCGCGTCCGGCAGGGAGCCCGATATCGAGCCGTCGCGCTCGAAGATCACGAGGTCGTTGGGTTCCGCGATCACGTGACGCTCGCCCACGATCCGCCGGAGCGCTTCGACGATTCCGCCTGGAAGGCTCATGCCCGCGGCGCCTCCACCGCGTCGTGGTCGAATGCCTCGAAGCGGCGGGTGGTCGACCCCGGGATGCCCGGCGACTCCAGGGCCTCCCGCCCGGGGAGAAGCAGCGCCAGCCAGGCATGGCACTCCTCGTCCCCCGGCATGGCGCCGGCGCGCTCGAAGACGGCGTCGTGGATGCGAGCGTGGGTCGAGACCTGGATGGTGAACCACACCGAAAGTCCGTCCTCGGTGACGGCGTGATGGCGCTCGTCGACGCGGCGGCGGACCGGAAGCTTGAGCGGATGCGCCTCCGCCTCCTCCCGAAGCCGTTCAGCGGCGGCGGCGATGTCCATTGAGGCCGATGTTAAGCACGGGGCTCGGCTCTATGGAGGTGATCGGCTGTCGGAGGGTGCCGGTGGAGCGCAGGCTCCCGGCTTACGATCGAGGGCGTGGATTCTCGCGCCCGGGTCGAGGCGGCCCTGGCCGGAGGCAGGGGCGACAGGCCGCCGGTCGGCGCCTGGGGCCACACCTACCGCGAGGAGTGGTCGCCGGAGGCGCTGGCCAAGGTCACGGTCGAGCGGGCGCGCCGCTTCGGCTGGGATTACGTCAAGTTCCAGCCCCGAGCCAGCTGCTTTGCCGAGGCCTTCGGCAACCGGTACTCCCCGTCCAACCATCCCTACCGGAGTGGCCCCGTGCAGAGCGTGGTCGTGGAGTCGCTAGCGGACTGGGAGAAGGTGCGCCTGGCCAACCCGGCAGCTCTGGAAGACCAGGTGCGGTCGATCGGAATCGTCTGCCGCGAACTGGGGGATCGGGTGCCGGTCCTGCAGACCGTCTTCTCGCCGATCTCCGTGGCCGGGTACCTGGTGCCCGACCGGGACAAGCGCCTTCTGGTACGGCAGCTCCGCCAGCACCCCGAGGTCGTGGTCCCCGCCCTCGAGCGGATCGCAGAGGCCCTGATCGACTTCTCGCGCCGCTCGGTCGAGGCCGGGGCCGCCGGGCTCTTCTACGCGATCTCGGGCTACGCGACCCCCAACGCCATGCCGGTGGAGGTCTACGAAAACCTGCTCTTCCCCCTCGACGAGCGGATCGTCGACTCCTTCCCGGCCGCCGCCTGGTTCAACGTGCTCCACGTCTGCGGGTCGCGGGCCAACCTCGACGTCGCCCGCCGGCTTCCGGTGCAGGCGGTGAGCTGGGCCGTCCACCAGGCCGGCAACCCGTCCCTGGGCGAGGGCCGGCGGATGCTGGAGGGCAAGGCGGTGATGGGCGGGATAGCGCAGCGCACCACCCTGCTCAAGGGGCCGCCCTCGGCAATCCGTGACGAGATCGCGGCGGCCGAGCGGGAGACGGGCGGCAAGGGCCTCATCCTGGCGCCCGGCTGCTCGGTGCCGCCGCGCGTCAAGGCCGAGCAGCTCGAGATCATGGCCGGCGCGGCTTGAGCGCGCAGCCCTTCTCGCGCGCCCGGGGGCCCGTCCTGCACCTGGCCGAGATCGTGCTCTGGGTTCGCGACATGGAGCGGGCTCTCGCCTTCTATCGCGACCTCTTCGGCCTGGAGCTGATCAGCCCGCCCGATCTCCCCAACCGCTTTCTTCGGGCGGGCCCGGGGGAGGACGGCGTGCCCGAGATGATCGTGCTCGTGCCCCACCCGGACCCGGGTGGGGCCTTCCCATCGGCCAAGCCCGAACGCACCCTGCATCACCTCGCCTTCAACGTCGACGGTGCCGGTTACGAGGAGCTCGAGCGGCGTTGTCGGGCGGCCGGGTTGGAGGTGAGAGGGGGCCGCCACCCGGTGCTGGAGGGCGTGCGGACCTTCTACGTCGACGACCCCGACGGGAACGAAGTCGAGGTGATCGCTCCTCAGGCTCGGTGATAGGTTGGTATGCATGACGACCGAGGAGCTGGACGCACCCGATCGCTGCCCGAACTGCGGGCGGCCGCGCGAGGAGTGGTCGGAGAACGACGGGCTTGGCGTGATCTCTGGCGGCGTCACCTACTGCTCGTCGGGGTGTGCGCTGAAAGAGGCCGCCACCGCCTACGAGGACTGACCGCCGGCCGGCCGGCTCGGGCCGACTGCAGGATTCGAGCATGGTGGAAATTCGCGACCTGGAGACCCGCAGCTTCGACACCCCGGCGCTTTCCGTCTACCTGACCCTGGGCGGGGAGGAGGAGGGTCCGGAGCGCTTCTTGGGCCCTGTCCTGCATGGCCTTTCCGATGCCGGCGCCGAGGAGGGGGAGCGGCGCCTGGCCGCTGCGCTCACCGAGGAGGTGGAGGCGGTCGAGAGAGAGCTCGCCGGCCGCCAGGGGTCGGGCGCCGTGGCCGTGTTCAGCTGCCGGCCGGCGGGCGTCCTGGAGGTTTTCGAGTTGCCGGAAGCGGTGCCGCCCATGATCGTCTTCGACCGGCAGCTGGAGATGTGGCCGCTGCGGGGGCAGTTGGAGAGGCACCCCGGCGAGGTCGTTCGGAGGCCGGCCAAGGGCTAGCCGGCCATAGGTTCTTGCAGGGCTCCGGCCCTGCTCAGCCGCGGGCCGGCAG
>CAYLIP010000118.1:0-3064 GCA_964383855.1 uncultured Actinomycetes bacterium
TGTCTGCGACTTGTCGCAGCAACCGCATGGTTCTTGACCGGCGCGATGCTGGGCAATAGTGCCGCGGGTCCAACGTTGATCGGCGTACGCCATGCTCCGGCTCCGGTCCCTCTCGCGCAGGCACGCGTCGGCGGTGGCGCTCGCCCTCCTGGTCGTTCTAGCCCTGTCCGCGGGCCAGATGCTGACCCCACGCCGGGCCAAGGCGCGTGAGATGACACAGCCGGTCCAGGTCGGCGTCAGCTTCAGCCAGCGGCGCGCCGCCGACCTCGGACTCGACTACCGCGCCGCCTTCCGGCAGGTCCTGGGCATGCACTTCCGTGTCGTCCGCCTGGCCGTGTACTGGGACGATGCTGACTCCTCCGGCTTCGAGTCGACCGACTGGCTGATGCAGACCGCGGCCGCCGCCGACCAGCCGGTCGTGCTCACGGTCGGCATGAAGTCGCTGGGCTGGCCCGAGTTCTTCATTCCCGAGCGCTATATGCCCTCCACCGCTGAGGGCGGCGATGTCTCCCAGGACCCGGCGCTGAGCGCGGGCACGCTCGCCTTCGTGGCCAAGGCGGTGGAGCGCTACCGCGGCTATTCCAACATCGTGCGCTGGCAGGTCGAGAACGAGCCGTTCAACCGGGCCGGACCCAATCGCTGGTGGATCGGCCGGGATCTGCTCGCGCGCGAGGTGTCGCTCACCCGCTCGCTCGACCCGCGCCCGGTGATCATCAACGTCTTCGGCCACTTCGACATGCGCCTCGACCAGATGTCGAGCCGCAACGGCATGACGCTCGGCGGGCTCCTCGGATTCGATGCCGACGCCGCTGAGCGCGACAGCCTTTCGGTGCTCAAGCCGGGTGATGCGATCGGGTTTGACGCCTACACCCGCATCGGCTACAGCATGTTCGGCCGGGACGCCGTGGCCGAGGCCAACGGCGACTGGGATGAGTACATCGCGCGCTGGCGCGATGTTGCCGCCGGCCAGGGCAAGCACACGTGGGTGACCGAGATGCAGGCCGAGCCGTGGGAGGCCCAGCGCTCGAGCCTCGGCAACCCCAAGTCGTTCGCCGCCGGCGACATGCAGCGGATGTTCCGCGACCTCAAGGACACCGGGCAGTCGACCGTGCTCCTCTGGGGCGCCGAGTACTGGCTCTGGCGCCAGGAGAACGGCGATCCGACCTGGCTCGAGGCGGCGCGGCAGATCCTGCGCGACGAGGCGAAGGCGACTCCGATCGCCTGACCGGCTCCCCGATAGACTCGTCGGATGAAGCTGGGCGCGGGCATCGAGCCCGGACGCTCCCTGTCCGAGGCGATCGAGCGGGTCCGGCTCGCCGAGCGTCTGGGCTACGAGTCCGTCTGGTGCTCGCAGCTGCCCAACCAGCGCGACACCGCGCTCGTGCTCTGCAGCTACGCCCAGGCGACCCAGCGGATCCGCCTCGGCACCGCCGTGCTCCCGATCTACGTCCGCCACCCGACCCAGATGGCGCAGACCGCCCTCACCCTGGACGAGATCTCCAACGGCCGCTTCACCCTGGGCATCGGCATCAGCCACAGGGTCACGGTGGAGTCGATGTGGGGCCTCCGGCTGGAGGAGCCGGTGGCCGCCATGCGCGAGTACGTGCAGGTGCTGCGCGACACCTTCACGGGCGGCGGCGCCTCTGTCGAGGGCCGCCATTTCACCGCTCGCTGGGCATACACCCCCCCTCGGAACGAGCAGCTCCCGATCTTCATGGCCGCTCTCGGCGAGCGCATGCTGGAGCTGGCCGGCGAGATCGCCGACGGCGTGTCGCTCTGGATGTGCTCGCCCGAATACGTTCGCAGCACCGTGATCCCGGCCGTGAGCCGCGGCCGGGAGCGGGCGGGCAAGTCCCTCGCCGGCTTCGAGGTGATGGCGGCCGTGCCGGTCTGCCTGGCGGCGGACGAGCAGGCCGCCAGGGACGCCTTCCGGAAGACGGTCCAGCGCTACGCTTCTCTGCCCTTCTACCGCCGGATGATGGAGGCGAGCGGCTTCCGGGAGACGCTCGACCGCGGCGAGGTGCCGGACGCCATGCTCGACGAACTCGGTGCGATCGGCGGGCCGGAGGCGATCCGCGACATCCTCCGCCGCTACGAGGAGGCGGGCACCACGGTGGCGTCGATCGGGCCCATGCCGAGATCACAGGGCAGCCGCGGCGTCGAAGAGACGTTGGAGGCTGCGATCGCGTGAGGCCGGTGGTGGGCGTCACCGCGGGTAGCGAGCCCTCCCGCCGCGGTCCGGCGCGCTACCGCCTCAACCGGGCCTATCTGGAGGCGCTGGTGGAGGCGGGCGCGGCCCCGGTCGTGCTCGCGCCGGGCGTCGACGCCGTGCCGCTGCTCGACCGGCTCCACGGGCTGGTGCTCACCGGCGGAGCCGACGTCGACCCTGAGCTGTACGGTCAGCAGCGCGCCGCCGAGACCGACTTCGTCGACCGCATCCGCGACGACCTCGAGCTGCCGCTGGCGCGCGCGGCTTTCGACGCCGGCCGTCCCATCCTCGCCATCTGTCGCGGGCAGCAGGCGCTCAACGTGGCGCTCGGCGGAACGCTGGTCCAGCACCTCGAGGGCCATCCGCGCGGCGACTCCGATTCGGCCCGCGACCAGATCCTGCACTCGATGCGCCTGGACCCACACTCGGTGCTCGGCGAGCTGCTGGGCCCGGGCCCTCTCCAGGTCAACAGCCTCCACCACCAGGCCGTGGCGGAAGTCGCGCCGCCGCTGCGAGCGATCGGTTGGAGCGAGGACGGGGTGGTCGAGGCGCTGGAGGGTGCCGGCGGCGGCGTGCTCGCCGTGCAATGCCATCCCGAGGAGCTGGTGGCGGTGCAGCCCTGGGCGCGCCGGCTGTTCGCCGCCTTCGTCGAGCGCGCCGGCGCGGAAGCCCCCAGCCCGCCCCGATAATGCCGCCTCCCCACTTGATGGGG
The DNA here is from genome assembly GCA_964383855.1 of uncultured Actinomycetes bacterium. Taxonomy (GTDB): domain Bacteria; phylum Chloroflexota; class Dormibacteria; order Dormibacterales; family Dormibacteraceae; genus CAZHAC01. Next base: position 2,922 of record CAYLIP010000118.1, read on the forward strand.
GAGGTGGCGCCGCGCAGCGGCGACGAAGAGGCATCGCCCGGCACCCCTCCGAGGCTAGGCGGCTCGAACCGGCGGGATGGCCCGGATTCGGGGCCCGTCCCGGACCAGCTTCCAGCCGCCCTCGTGGCAGAGGTAGTGGTGGC
>CAYLIP010000119.1:0-2771 GCA_964383855.1 uncultured Actinomycetes bacterium
CTACCAGACCCTTTACCGCAAGTACCGCTCGCAGACCTTCTCCGACCTGGTGGGGCAGGAGGCGATCTCGCGCGCCCTCCAGGGCGCGATCGCGACCGACCGGGTGGCGCACGCCTACCTCTTCAGCGGGTCGCGGGGCACCGGCAAGACCTCGAGCGCCCGGCTCCTGGCCAAGGCGATCAACTGCCTGCAGCGCCCGGCGGGCGGCTCCGAGCCCTGCAACGCCTGCGAGTCGTGCGCCCAGGTGGCGGCGGGGGCGGCTCTCGACCTGATCGAGATCGACGCCGCATCGAACCGGGGGATCGACGAGATAAGGGATCTGCGGGAGAAGGTCAACCTGGCGCCCGCGCTCGGCCGCAAGAAGGTCTACATCATCGATGAGGCGCACATGCTCACCGCCGAGGCCTTCAACGCGCTGCTCAAGACGCTCGAGGAGCCGCCCGAGCACGTGGTCTTCGTCCTCTGCACGACCGAGGCGCAGAAGGTTCCGCTCACCGTTCTCGGCCGCTGCCAGCAGTTCGTCTTCCGGCGCTTCACCGACGAGCAGGTCGTGCAGCGGCTGGGCTGGATCGCGGCCCGCGAGGACATCACCGTGGAGGCGGGTGTGCTCGACCTGGTGGCCCGGGTGGCCCAGGGATCGATGCGCGACGCGGTCGGCCTCTTCGACCAGCTGGTGCCGCTCTCGACTGGAGCGGTGACGCTGGAGTCGGCGCGCTCGCTGCTCGGCATCGCCGACCCGGCCGAGGTGTCGGCCCTGGTCGAGTGCCTGCTCGAGGGGCGGGTCAGCGAGGCGCTGGACCGGCTCTCCGCCATCTACGAGTCCGGTGGCGAGCTGCGCCAGGTCGTGCGAGCGATCATGGAGCGCTGCCGCGACCTGCTGGTGGCGGCGATCGAGCGCCGCGATGCCACGCTGCGGGAGCGGCTGACCGGGATGCTGGATGCGCTGCTGCACCTGGACGGAGAGGTCCGCCGCCACGCCGAGCCGCGCTTCCTGGTCGAGGCGACGCTGGTGCGACTGGCGGTGGCCGGGGCCTCCGCGCAGCCCGCCGAGCGCCCGTCCGCGCCGGCGCCGGCGGCCCGGAAGGACTCGCCAGCCGCCGCCCAGCCGCCGGCGCGGGTCGTCGAGGTGGAGGAGGTGGAGGCGTCGGTCGAGGTGTCCGCGCCGCCGCCTGAGGCGGAGCCGGAGCCGGCCGCGGCGCCGGAGCCGTCACCGCCGCGGTCCGATCTGGCCGCGGGCTGGCGGTCGGTGCTCGACCGGCTCGACGTCCGCGACCGCGCCTACCTGAGCGTGGCGAGACCCGAGCTGGAGGGTGCGGTGCTGGTGCTCTGGTTCCCCTACTCGTTCCACCAGCAGAAGGCGAAGGAGAACGCAGGGCGGATCGAAGGCGTGATCGGCGAGTGGATGGGCGCCGGTACCCGGGTCGACTACCGGCTTGCCGGCCCCGGCGCCGGCGCCTCGGAGGCCGCGCCCGAGCGCCCGCTGGCGCCCGAGGAGCATGAGATCGTTCAGCGCGCCGTCCGCCAGCTGGAGGGGCGCGTGACCAAGGTGTCGGTGCCCAAGGAGACAAGATGAGCCAGAACCCGATGAAGATGCTGCGCCAGGTGCAGGAGATGCAGGCCAAGATGGCGAAGGTCCAGGCCGAGCTGGAGACGCTCACCGTCGAGGGGTCGGCCGGTGGAGGCGCGGTCAAGGCGGTGGCCACCGGCGATCAGAAGATCGTCTCCATGGAGATCGACCCCGAGGCGGCCTCCGAGGTCGAGATGCTGCAGGACCTCGTGGTCGCGGCGGTCAACGAGGCGCTTCAGCGCTCGCGCGAGATGGCCGCGCAGAGGATGCAGGGCCTGACCGCCGGCCTCGGTCTGCCGCCGGGCCTGCTCGGGTAAGCGTTGCCCCAGCTGCCGGAGCCGCTGGAGAACCTGATCGGCGAGCTCTCGCGGCTGCCCGGAGTGGGACCCAAGACCGCCCAGCGCCTCGCCTTTCACGTGCTCCGAGCGGATCGCGAGCGCGCCGACGCGCTGGCGCGGGCGATTGCGGACGTGAAGGCGCGGATCGGGTACTGCGAGCACTGCTTCAACATCGCCGAGGGCCGCCTCTGCTGGATCTGCGAGTCGGGCCGCCGCGACGAGACGCTGATCTGCGTCGTCGAGTCGCCGCTCGACCTGCTCGCGATCGAGCGGACGTCGGAGTACGCGGGCCTCTACCACGTGCTCCACGGGGTTCTCTCCCCGATCGACATGGTCGGGCCCGAGGAGATCCACGTGCCCGAGCTGCTGGATCGGATCAGGGGCGGGGTGGAGGAGGTGATCGTGGCCACCAACCCCGACATCGAGGGCGAAGCGACCGCCGTCTACATCGCCCGCGCCCTCTCCGGACTGGAGGTGCGGGTGACCAGGCCGGCGCACGGGCTGCCGGTCGGCGGCGACCTCGAGTACGCGGACGAGCTGACCCTGGCCCGCGCGCTCAGCGGCCGGCGATCTCTCTGAGGGCTTGGTAGAGGGGTTTGGCGCCCTCCCGGCCCGGGAACAAACGGTCGAGCCGGCGCTTTCGCTAAAGTAGCCGGTCGTCGCCGCCGCAACGGCATCGGGGCGGCCCACGGGGGGCTTGCAGCGAAGGCGGGGACGGGAGTACAATCGCCGTTGCGCCTCCAGCCAGGTGGGCTTCATGCGCCCTCGGAGGACCGCTCGAGGGGCCCGTTGGACGAGGGTCTGGCGGCGCAAAGAGCACCTTGACAACTGAAGAGTGGGAAAGACTCTGAGAGTCATTTGACTCA